>NZ_CP029331.1:305932-611864 GCF_003345255.1 Pseudothauera hydrothermalis
TTGTATGCCGACCCGGCAACACAACACATCACACAGGTCGGTCATCGCCAGGATGCACAAAAGATCCGCACAGGGCGGTGCATTCGTTCATGTCTGCCAGCCAAGGAGGTTACGGTCCATGTGGAAAAGCCTTTTCATCGACCCGCAGAAATGCACCGGCTGTCTTCAGTGCGAGATGGCCTGCTCGTATGAGCACACCGGGGCGTTCAATCCCGCCAAGTCGCGCATCAAGGTGTTCAATTTCGAACATCAGGGCCGCAAAGTGCCCTACACCTGTACCCAATGCACCGAAGCCTGGTGTATGAACGCCTGTCCGGTCGATGCCATCCGGCTGGATCGGGGCACCGGCGCCAAGGCGGTGTTCGAGGATGTTTGCGTGGGCTGCAAGGTGTGCACCATCGCCTGCCCGTTCGGCACCATCAATTACAACGTCGATACTGGCAAGGTGCAGAAATGCGACCTGTGCGCCGGCGATCCGGCCTGTGCAAAAGCCTGTCCGACCGGCGCGATCAGCTATGTGGACGCCGACTGGACGGGCCTGGGGCGCATGCAGGCCTGGGCGGCGAAAGCCAACCCGGTGGTCACCGAATAAGGAGGGAACGACGATGGCCTGGACCCGCAAGATCCTGCGTGTGAATCTCAGCGCGGGCACCTGCAGCGCCGAAGCGCTGAACATGAAGTGGGCCGATGAATATCTCGGCTCGCGTGGGCTTGCCACCAAGTACCTGGTGGAAGAGATCGACCCGAAGGTCGATCCGCTGTCGCCCGACAACAAGCTGATCATGGCCACCGGCCCCCTGACCGGCACCATGGCCTCGACCGGCGGACGCTACACCGTGGTCACCAAGGGGCCGCTGACCGGCGCGATCGCCTGCTCGAACTCGGGCGGCTTTTTCGGTGCCGAGATGAAATTCGCCGGTTGGGATATGATCATCTTCGAAGGCAAGTCTCCGAAGCCGGTCTATTTGTATGTCGAAAACGACCGCGCCGAACTGCGCGATGCCGCCCATCTGTGGGGCACCAGCTGCTGGCACACCGAGGAAACCATCAAGAAGGAACTACAGGACCCGCTGGTGCGGGTGTCGTCGATTGGCCGTGCCGGCGAGAACCAGGTGCTGTTCGCCTGCGTGGTCAATGACCTGCACCGCGCGGCCGGCCGCTCAGGCGTCGGCGCGGTGATGGGCTCCAAGAACCTGAAGGCGGTGGCGCTGCGTGGCACCCGTGGCGTCAGCGGAATCCGTGATTTTCCGGCCTTCATGAAGGCGGTCAATGACGGCAAGAAGGTTTTGGCCGACAATGCGGTCACCGGCCAGGGGCTGCCCAAGTACGGCACCCAGGTGCTGATGAACGTGATCAACGAGATCGGCGCGCTGCCCACCCGCAACCACCGCGATGTGCAGTTCGAGGACGCCGCCAAGATCTCCGCCGAGGCGATGCACGAAAAGCGCCCCACCGACGGCAAGCCGCATCTGGTCACCAACGCCGCGTGCTTCGGCTGTACGATCGCCTGCGGGCGCATTTCGGAAATCGACAAAGGCCATTTCACCGTGGTCAATAAGCCCGAATACTGGGGCGCCTCGGGCGGGCTGGAGTACGAAGCAGCCTGGGCGCTCGGTGCGGCCAACGGCGTTGGCGACCTCGAGGCACTGCAATACGCCAACCTGCTGTGCAACGAGCACGGCATGGACCCGATCTCGTTCGGCGCGACGGTCGGCGCGGTCATGGAGCTGTACGAAATGGGTGCGATCAGTAAAGAGGAAATCGGCATCGAGGCACCCTTTGGTTCGGCGATGGCTTTGGCCCGCTTGGCGGAGATGACCGCCCAAGGCGAAGGCTTCGGTAAGGTGATCGGCCTGGGCAGCAAGCGCCTGTGCGAAAAATACGGCCATCCGGAACTGTCGATGAGCGTCAAGGGTCAGGAATTCCCAGCCTACGATTCGCGCGGCATTCAGGGCATGGGGCTGGCCTATGCCACCTCCAACCGCGGCGCCTGCCATCTGCGCGGCTACACGGTGGCTTCCGAGGTACTGGGCATCCCGGTCAAGACCGACCCGCACACGACCGAAGGCAAGCCGGCGCTGGTCAAAGCCTTTCAGGACGCTACTGCGGTGTTCGACTCGGCTGGTATCTGTATCTTCACCTCGTTTGCCTGGAGTCTGGCCGATGTGCAGCCCCAGTTGCAGGCCGCTTGCGAGGGCGACTGGTCGATGGACAAGCTGCATCAGGTCGGCGAGCGGATCTGGAACATGGAGCGCCAGTTCAATTTGGCCGCCGGCCTGACCGCCAAGGACGACAACCTGCCACCGCGCCTGACCTCGGAGCCGGCCAAGAGCGGGCCGGCCAAGGGGCTGGTCAATCAGCTCGACAAGATGCTGCCCGAGTATTACCAGCTGCGCGGCTGGAACGCCGAAGGCGTACCCACCGCCGATACGCTGCAAAGACTGGGTCTGTAAGCGGGGTGCCAGGTCGCGCCGGTCCGGCGGCTGGCGCGGCGTGGTGGGCGATTTTTCTTCAGACGGCCCACGACTGCTGCGCCCCGCTGCGCGCTGGGTCGTTCACAGTGCGCAGCGGGGCGACGCGTGGGGTGTTCTGGCAGTGGTTCGACGAGGTGAATGCGTCATGAAGCATTTGATTCTCGGTAATGGCCCGGCGGGGGTGCTGGCGGCGGAGACTTTGCGCCGGCTGGCACCGACCGACGAGATCGTCGTGGCTGGCAACGAAGACGCCCCGCCCTATTCGCGGATGGCGATTCCTTATCTATTGGAGGGCAATATCGACGAGTCCGGCACCTATCTGCGCAAGACCGAAGGTCACTTCGCGCAGCTCGGCATCCGTCTGCTCAACGCCCGCGCGGTGGCGTTGGATGTGGTGAAAAAGCGGGTACTTTTCGATGACGGCCATTTCGAACAGTACGACCGGCTGCTGATCGCGACCGGCTCGCACCCGGTGCGCCCGCCGATCCCCGGCGTGGACCTGCCCCGGGTGCATACCTGCTGGACGCTGCAGGATGCGCGCGCGATCGCCGAGCTGGCGCGGCCCGGTGCGCGGGTGCTGCAACTGGGCGCCGGTTTCATCGGCTGCATCATCATGGAAGCGCTGGCCAAGCGCGGCGTCGAACTGACCGTGGTCGAAATGGGCGACCGCATGGTGCCGCGCATGATGACCCCGAAGGCCGGCAACCTGATCCGCCGCTGGGTCGAACACAAGGGCATCCGGGTGCGCACCCAGGCCGGGGTCGATCGTATTGACGCCACCCCGGACGCCGACGCGCCGCTCGCGGTGCATCTATCCACCGGCGAAACCTTGGCCTGCGATCTGGTGATCGTCGCCGCCGGGGTCGCGCCGAATGTCAGCTTCCTGGAAGCCACCCCGGTGCATGTGGCCAAGGGTGTGCTGGTCGATGCGCGGATGGAAACCTCGGTGCCTGGCATCTTCGCCGCCGGCGATGTGGCCGAGGCGCCGGACATTTTCACCGGCGCCCATCTGGTCGCGGCAATCCAGCCCAACGCGGCCGATCAGGCGCGGGTCGCGGCGGTCAATATGGCCGGTGGCAATGCGCGGCTGCCCGGCGTGCTGGCGATCAACGTGCTCGACACCCTCGGGCTGATCTCCACCTCCTTCGGCCAGTGGTGGGGCGAAGAAGGCGGTCAGGGCGTGGAATTGTGTGACGAAGCGGCGTATCGCTACCTGAGCCTGCAGTTCAAGGGCGATGTGCTGATCGGTGCCACCGCGGTGGGGCTCACCGAGCATGTCGGCGTGCTGCGCGGGCTGATCCAGAGCAAGCTCAGGCTGGGCGAATGGAAGGACCGGCTGCTCGAACAGCCACTCTTGTTCATGGATGCCTATCTGGCGCGCACCCAGCCGGTTGCGCTGGTGTAATCGTGGGGCCGTAGCGATGCGTGTGGTGTTCAAGCTGTTCGCGACCCTGACCGACTATCTGCCCCCTGAGCGCCGTGGCAACTGCCTGGAACTCGATGTGCCGGACGGCACCACGGTGGCCGGGCTGATCGCCCGCTACCGGGTGCCGGAAAAGAGCGCCCATCTGGTGCTGGTCAATGGGGTGTTCGTGCCGCCTTCCGATCGCGCCAGCCGGCAGCTTGCCGAAGGTGACGAGCTGGCGGTGTGGCCGCCGGTGGCGGGGGGTTGATGGCCGGCTATCTGGCGGCGGAAGTCCCCGCGGTCTTGGAACGCACGATGTCCGCCACCCCCGCCGAATTCCTGCGTTGTCTACAGATCGCGTTGCCAGCCGGAAGCATAGACCGGATTCATGCCGGCGGCTGCCGGGTATGCGCGGACGGGCTGGAACTGCTGCTCGACTGGACCCCGGCCGGCGAGCGCCGGATCGGGCTGCTGGCGCTGCCGCAACTGCGGGTGCGCTACCGCTTCGTCAAGGGGGATGCCGACACCCGCGCGCATTTCCTCGCCCGACTCGACCGCGCGATGCAGCGGGGTGGCGGATGAGCGGCATGGGTGCCGCTTTCGTCGAAGCCCTCCGGCTGCTCGAAGGCTTCGACCACCGGGTCGCCGAGATCGTCTGGCTGTCGCTGCGGGTTAGCGTTAGCGCGGTGCTGCTCGGCACGCTGATCGGCCTGCCGCTGGGCGCCTGCCTGGCGGTCGGCGACTATCGCGGCAAGCATCTGGCCACGGTGCTGGTCAATGCGTTGATGGGCCTGCCCTCGGTGGTGATCGGCGTGGTGGTCTATCTGGCGCTGTCGCGCTCCGGCCCCTTCGGCCATTTCGGGCTGCTGTTCTCGCCGCTGGCGATGGTGATCGCACAGACCCTGCTGGTGGTGCCGCTGATGGCGGCGATCGCCCGCCAGGTGGTCGAGGATGCCTGGCGCGGCTACGCGGAGGAGCTGACCGCGCTGCGCTTGAGCTGGTGGCAGTCAGTGACCACCCTGCTCTACGACTGCCGGCATTCGCTGCTGGTGGCGGTGCTGGCCGGGCTGGGGCGGGCGATGAGCGAGGTTGGCGCGGTGATGATCGTCGGCGGCAACATCGACCGGCACACCCGGGTGATGACCACTGCGATCGCACTGGAAACCTCGAAGGGCGACCTGCCGCTGGCGCTGGCACTTGGGCTGGTGCTGCTGGCGATCATCCTGTTGCTCAACGGCGCGGCCTTCGTGCTGCGCCAGTGGGCGATGCGGCGCTACGGGTGAGCGCCATGTTTCCGCTCAGGATCGAAAACCTGCGTTTTGCGCCCAACGGCCGACCGGTGCTCGACGGCGTGGACCTGACGCTGGATGGCGAAGGCATCAGCCTGCTGCTGGGGCCGAACGGCGCTGGCAAGAGCGTGCTGCTGCGCACCCTGGCCGGGCTGATCGAACCCACCGGCGGGCGGTTCGACTGGGGCGGCGGCGCACGGCCACATTTCGGGGTGGCGATGGTGTTCCAGCATCCGATGATGCTGCGCGCCTCGGTGCTGGCCAATGTCGCGCTGGCGCTCAAGCCGATGGGGGTGGCCCGCGCCGAACGGCACCGGCGCGCCCGCGAAGTGCTGGCCCGGGTGGGGCTGGCCGGACGCGAGGACGACAGCGCGCGGCAACTCTCCGGCGGTGAGCGGCAACGGCTGGCGCTGGCGCGCGCCTGGATCACCGCCCCCCGCCTGCTGCTGCTCGACGAGCCGACCGCCAGCCTCGACCCGTCGGCCAGCGCCGAGGTCGAACGGATCATCCGCGAAATCCGCACCGAAGGCTGCAAGGTGGTCATGAGCACCCACAACCTGGGCCAGGCCACCCGGCTGGCCGACGACATCATCTTTCTGGCTGCCGGCCGGGTGCGCGAGCACAGCCCGGTGCGCCGCTTCTTCGCGCAGCCGGCCTCGGACGAGGCCCGGCTTTTCATCCGGCGGGAACTGCCATGGCAGATGGGCTTGTGAAACTTCAAAGATGCTGTGCGGCCTTGGTGCTGGCTTTATTGGGGGCGTTTGGCACGGCGCAGGCGGCTGAGAGCATCACACTGGCTTCGACCACTTCAACCGAACAGTCGGGGCTATTCGGCTTCATCCTGCCGAAATTCACCGCCAAAACTGGCATCGAGGTGAAGGTGGTGGCGCTTGGCACCGGCCAGGCGCTGGACCTGGGCCGGCGCGGTGACGCCGATGTGCTGCTGGTGCACGACCGCCCGGCCGAGGAGCGTTTCGTTGCCGAGGGCCATGGCGCCTACCGCAAGGATGTGATGTACAACGACTTCGTGATCGTCGGTCCGGCCAGCGACCCGGCCGGGGTGAAGGGCGAGCAGGACGCGGTCAAAGGCTTCGCGCTGCTCGGCAAGGGTACGGCGCCCTTCGTGTCGCGCGCCGACAACAGCGGCACCCATGCGGCCGAACTACGGCTGTGGCAGCAGGCCCGCATCGCGCCGGTCGGCCAGCCCTGGTACAAAGAATCCGGCTCGGGCATGGGGCCAACGCTCAACATGGCGGCCAGCCTGGACGGCTATACGCTGAGCGACCGCGGCACCTGGGCCAATTTCAGGAACCGGCAGAATCTGGTGATCCTGCTGCAGGGCGACCCGCGGCTCTACAACCCCTATGGCGTGATCCTGGTCAATCCAGACAAACATCCGCATGTGAACAAGGCCGCTGCCGAGCGCTTCATCGCCTGGATCACTTCCAGCGAGGGGCGCGCAGCGATCGCCGAGTACAGGTTGGGCGGCGAGCAGTTGTTCTTTCCTGTTCTAGCGACCGGGCGCTGAGTCGGCCGTGTCCGCGACGTATTGAGGAAAGACCTCCCCGGCTTTGGCCAACCAACGCTCAGGGGTGAGAATGCCGAAGCGTTCGCGCACCAAGCGGTGTGAGGCCAAGCGCAGCAGGGCCTTGTCGCGGGTGAGCAGCAGACTGGCGCCGGCATCGCGGGCGATTTCCAGGAATTTCTGGTCATCCGGGTCGCGGCAGGCGGGCAGCGGCGAGGCATCGGCGGCCGGCGGGGCGATGCAAACCACTCGTGCCCGGTAAGCCGCCAACAGGGCGGTCTGGCGTGCCGGATCAATGGCAAACTGCCGATAGGCGAGCACGCGGCGCAATTCCTCCAGCGCGTCGCTGCGGCAGGCCAGGCGCAAGCGGGCGGATTCGATGTACGCACGCAGCGCGCTCAGCCCAGGGTCCTCGAAGAACCACAGGGCCATCACGGTGTTGGTGTCGAGTACGACCGTGGGAATATGCATCGGCGCCAAAACAAAGAGGGGGCCGCAGCCCCCTCGCGCATCCGCGCGCTCCAATGCAGTCAGGCGCGGCGGGTGTTGTCGATGCGCACTTTGACGTAGCTGCCCGGCGCGTCTTCGATGACCGGCAACTTGCCTTGGGCCGGATCGCGCGGCGCGACCTGCTCGGCGTCATGCGCCACCACCCAGGCTTGCCAGTCGGTCCACCACGAACCAGGCTGTTGTTGTGCGCCGGCGAACCATTCGTCGGCAGATTCGGGCAGCTTGGCGGTGGGGTTCAGCCAGTAGCCGTATTTGTTGGCCGCAGGCGGGTTGACGATGCCGGCGATATGGCCGGAGCCGCCCAGCACGAAGCGCACCGGACCGCCAAAGTGGCGCGCGCCGGCGTAGGTGCTCTTCCAGGGCGCAATGTGGTCTTCGATGGTGGAGATGAAATAGCAAGGCACCTTGATTTTAGAGAGATCGATCGGCGTGCCGTCGATTTCGATGCCGCCGGGCTGGACCAGGCGGTTTTCCATATACATTTTGCGCAGGTAGAAGCTGTGCATCTTGGCCGGCATGCGGGTGGAATCGGAGTTCCAGTACAGCAGGTCGAACGGGAAGGGGTCTTTGCCCATCAGGTAGTTGTTCACCACGAACGACCAGATCAGGTCGTTGGCCCGCAGCATGTTGAAGGTGGTGGCCATTTCCGAGCCTTCCAGGTAGCCGCGCTCGAACATTTTCTTTTCGAGGCTGGACACCTGACCTTCGTCGATGAACACGCCCAGCTCGCCCGGATCGGTGAAGTCGGTCATGGTGGTGAAGAAGGTGGCCGCAGCGATCCGCTTTTGCTTTTTGGCCGCCAGATAAGCCAAAGTGGTGGCCAAAAGCGTGCCGCCCAGGCAGTAGCCGGCGGCGTTGACTTCTTTTTCGCCGGTTTGCCGTTCGATGGCGTCCAGCGCCGCGATCACGCCTTCCTGTACATAGGCGTCGAAACTCTTTTCGGCCAGCTTCTCGTCCGGGTTCACCCAGGAGATCACGAAGACGGTGTGACCCTGGTCCACGCACCACTTGATATAGGAATTTTTCTCGCGCAGATCGAGGATATAGAACTTGTTGATCCACGGCGGCACGATCAAAAGCGGGCGCTTGTACACTTTGTCGGTGGTGGGCGTGTACTGAATGAGCTGCATCATGTCGGTCTGGAAGACCACTTTGCCCGGCGTGGTGGCAACGTTCTTGCCCAGCTCGAAGGCGCTGGTGTCGGTCATCTTCACCCGCAGGTTGCCGCCGCCTTCCTCGATGTCACGCAGCAGGTTGTTCAAGCCCTTGAGCAGATTCTGCCCGCCGCTTTTGAGCGTTTCGCGGAACACCTCCGGGTTGGTGATGGCAAAGTTCGACGGGCTCATCGCGTCGATGTATTGCCGGGTGTAGAAATTGACCTTCTTTTGTGTTTGCTCGTCCAGCCCTTCCACACAGCAGACCGTGTCATGCACATGGCGCGCAGCGATCAGGTAGGACTGCTTGATGAAGTCGAACAAAAAGTGTTGTTCCCACTCCTCGTCCTTGAAACGTTTGTCGCTCTTGTCCGGGGTAGCCACCGGCGGCGCCTGCATGCCCATGAAACGCAGCATGGAGTGCTGCCATAGCGAAAAATAGTCCCACACCAGCTGCATTTGCGACTGAGCGAGCTTGTAGGGGTTGGCCAGCAGCTTGGCCATCATGTCCATGAAGGCTTGGGCGATGCCCAGCTCGTCGGCCGGTGCGGTGACGCCCTTTTTGAGCTGGCGCTGCACATGCTCGCTGATCAGCTTGGAGGCTCGTTGCGCCACTTCGGCGTAGGTCTTGGCGACCTCCTTCGGATCGGGAAGTTCGGGATGGGTGGTCTCTTGCGTGGGTGCAGCCATTTGTCTTCGTACTCCTCGTTCAAGCGTTTCTTGCAAAACGGATCACGCCATCGCCATCGACCTGCCTGCTGAGTGCGCCTTGCACCGCAAGATGGTTCAGATGGGCGATTGCCTCCCCCATGGCGAACATCACCTGGTGGGTGTCCAGTTCGCGCGGGAACAGCGTGCCGAGCAGCTCCCCGGCGCTGCGCGGCGTACTGCATGCTGCCAGCAATTCATTACAGCGGTCGCGGTGGTGGGCCAAAAGTTGGGCCACCCGCGCCCGGATGCCCCGAAAGGGACGCCCATGCGATGGTAGCACGAGCGTTTGCTCGGGCAGTTCGCCGATGCGCCGCAAGGACGCGAGAAACCGGCCGAGCGGATCATCGTCCGGCGTGGCGGCCAAAACGCTCACATTGGTGGAGATGCGCGGCAGCAGCATATCCCCCGAAATCAGTATGCCAAGCGAGGCACAGTAAAGGCTGGCGTGTTCCGGGGCGTGGCCGTAGCCGACGATGACTTGCCATTGGTGCGCGCCGATCTGCAGGCGGTCGCCGTCGAACAGCCGCCGGTAGCGGGTCGGCAGCGCCGGCACGCCGCGGCGGTAGGCGTTGCCGCGGGCGGCCAGCGCGTCCAGGCGGGCGGCATCCAGGCCGTGGGCGCGGAACTGCTCCACCATGTCGGCCACGCAATAGCCAGGCAACTGATGCCAGAGCGCGTGGCCGCCCAGAAATTCGCCCTGGGTCATGCAGACCCGCGCCCCGTCGCGGGCGGCCAGCCAGGCGGCCAGGCCAAGATGGTCGGGGTGGCAGTGGGTGACTACCACGCGCGACAGCGGGCGAGCGTTGGCAGCTAGGATGGCGTTCCAGTGCGCACGCACTTCGTCCAGGCCATAGCCGGTATCGACCGCCACGGCGGCATCGCCGTCGTCGAGCAGCCACAGGTTCACATGATCCAGCGCAAAGGGTAGCGGCATACGAATCCAGCCCACTCCGTCGGCAACCGGGCGCAGTTGGCCGCTGGCTGGGTGGTCGGACCACGGGTAAAGCAAGTCTTTGGCAGCGTCGGGGTCACCGTTATGGGCGGGGATGACGGGATTCATCGGGTGCTCTCCTGCGGGGTGGGGTGCGATGCGCATTGCTCAAACCCCGGAAATCTGTTTAACTTTGCCTGCTGCAGAAATCTTTTGCTATATAAAACAATCACTTGAAATTTACTCGTGTTTCCGGTCGTCAAGAGGCGACGCGGGCAGCGTCATGGCCAGCGAACAAACCTATACCATCACCGAGCTTGCACGCGAATTCGATGTGACCCCACGTGCGATCCGGTTTTATGAAGACCAAGGGCTGCTTACGCCCGCACGCAGTGGCCGTGCGCGGGTCTATAGCAAGGCCGATCGTACCCGCCTGCGCCTGACTTTGCGCGGCAAGCGTCTGGGCTTGTCGCTTGCCCAGATCAAGGAATTGATCGATATGTACGATGGGGTGCATAACTCGGTGCCCCAGTTGCAGCGTTTTCTGCGGGTGCTCGCCGAGCGCCGCGCGGCCTTGATCCAGCAGCGCGAGGACATCGAGGCGGTACTGGGCGAGATTGACATGCTGGAACGTCAGTGCGCCGCGCTGCTGGGCGACAATGTCGCGGGAGCGGCCTTGGCGCGCGCCGAGCTCGATCGTCATATGCGCGGCACGGGGTGATTTTTTTGTTGTTCAGTTTACGTTGACGTAAACGTAAAAACAATGACAGGATTCGTGCTCGCGTCAAGGAGTGCCTATGCGTCCTCAAGCATCCGTTTTCCAGCCGCGTGACCCGGATTATGCCGCGCGGGTGCGGGCGAGCTTCGGCCGGCAGCCGGCAATGAGCCTGATTGGCGCGCGCATCGTTGCGGTCGAGCCAGGCTTGGTCGAAATCGAATTGCCACATCGGGATGATCTGACTCAGCAGCACGGCTATATCCACGGTGGTATCGTCGGCATGATCGCCGACAATGCCGGCGGTTTTGCCGCCAACTCGCTGGTGTCGGCCGAAGCCAGCGTGCTGACCGTGGAATACAAACTCAATCTGCTCGCCCCGGCCGCCGGCGAGCGCCTGGTGGCTTGCGGCGAGGTGGTGCGTGCCGGGCGTACCCTGATCGTCACTCGCGCGGATGTGTTCGCGGTGCAGAACGGTCAGTGGAACTTGTGCGCCACCATGCAGCAGACCATCATGGTTTTACCTGGCAAGACCGAACGGACCGATTGAACGCATCCACATAAACCACGACCGCTAAATCCGCAACGCGGAGGAGATGACGACATGAATGTACCCAGCCTGGACTTCAACCTCGGCGAAACCATCGAAATGCTGCGCAACACCCTGCGCGACTTTTGCGCGGCGGAGATCGCGCCGCGCGCGGCCGAAATCGACCGGCAAAACGAGTTTCCGGCGGATTTGTGGAAAAAGCTCGGCGACCTCGGGGTGCATGGCATGACCGTGGAAGAAGAGTACGGCGGCACCAACATGGGCTATCTGGCGCACATCGTTGCGATGGAAGAAATCTCGCGCGCCTCGGCTTCGGTGGGGTTGTCCTACGGCGCGCATTCGAACTTGTGCATCAATCAGATCCGCCGTAACGGCAACGAAGCGCAAAAACGCAAATACCTGCCGGGCTTGATTGCGGGCGAGCAGGTGGGGGCGCTGGCGATGTCCGAACCCAATGCCGGCTCCGACGTGGTCAGCATGAAGCTGCGCGCCGACAAAAAGGGCGATCGTTATGTGTTGAACGGTTCCAAAATGTGGATCACCAACGGTGGCGATGCCGATACCCTGGTGGTCTATGCCAAGACCGACATCAATGCCGGCGCGCGGGGCATTACCGCTTTCATCATCGAAAAAGGCATGAAGGGTTTTTCCCATGGCAATCACCTGGACAAGCTCGGCATGCGCGGCTCCAACACCTACCCGCTGTTCTTCGATGACGTGGAGGTGCCCGAGGAAAACGTGCTCGGCGGCGTGGGCAACGGTGTCAAGGTGCTGATGAGCGGGCTGGATTACGAGCGTGCGGTACTCGCCGGCGGGCCGCTGGGCATCATGGCGGCCTGCATGGATGTGGTCGTGCCCTACATGCATGAACGCAAGCAGTTCGACACCCCGATTGGCGAGTTCCAGCTCATGCAAGGCAAACTGGCCGATATGTACACCACCTGGAGCGCCACCCGCGCTTACGTCTATGCGGTCGGTCAGGCTTGCGACCGGCTGGATCATTCGCGCACGCTGCGCAAAGATGCCGCCGGCGCCATCCTGTATGCAGCCGAAAAAGCCACCTGGATGGCCGGCGAAGCGATTCAGGCGCTGGGCGGCGTCGGTTATACCAATGAATATCCGGTCGGACGGTTGTGGCGCGATGCCAAGTTGTACGAAATCGGCGCCGGCACCAGCGAAATCCGCCGCATGCTGATCGGCCGCGAGTTGTTTGCCGAAACCATCTGAGGCGCATTCCCGAACGCCCGGCTGGACGCTGCCGGGCGTGTCAGCCAAACCCGCAACACATCCGAACCCACAGGAGTGAGTCATGAATGATCCGGTTGTCATCGTTTCCGCAGCCCGCACCCCGATGGGAGGCTTTCAGGGCGAGCTTGCCGCGCTCACCGCGCCGCAGTTGGGGGCGGAGGCCATTCGCGCGGCGCTTGCGCGCGCGGGGCTGAATCCCGAACAAGTGCAGGAAGTCATCATGGGCTGCGTGCTGCCTGCCGGGCTGGGCCAAGCGCCGGCCCGCCAGGCTGCGCTGGGCGCGGGCTTGCCGTTGTCGGCCGGCTGCACCACGGTCAACAAGGTGTGCGGTTCGGGCATGAAGGCCACCATGCTGGCGCATGATCTGCTGCTGGCCGGTAGCAATGAAGTGATGGTGGCTGGCGGCATGGAATCCATGTCCAACGCGCCCTATCTGCTGCCCAAGGCGCGCGGCGGCTACCGCCTGGGCCACGGCCAGGTAGTGGACCACATGTTTTTCGACGGCCTGGAAGACCGCTATTCGGAGCAAAACAAGGGCCGCTTGATGGGTACGTTTGCCGAAGACTGCGCTGCACATTACCGCTTCAGCCGCGAAGCACAGGATGAATTTGCGATGGCTTCGACCACTCGGGCGCAGAAAGCCATCCGGGAAGGTCTATTCAAGTGGGAAGTGGCCCCGGTCACCGTTGCCGGGCGCAAGGGCGATGTGGTGGTGGAAAACGACGAGCAGCCGCTCAAAGCTCAACTGGAAAAAATCCCCACCCTCAAACCGGCTTTCAGCAAAACCGGCACGGTCACCGCGGCCAATTCCAGTTCCATCTCCGATGGCGCCGCCGCGCTGGTGCTGATGCGCCGCTCCACCGCCGAAAAGCTCGGCCTGCAACCGCTGGCGACCATTCTCGCGCATGCCACCCATTCGCAGGCCCCGGAGTGGTTTACCACCGCCCCGGTCGGTGCCATGCAAAAGGTGCTGGACAAGCTCGGTTGGCAGGTTGGCGATGTCGATTTGTGGGAAATCAACGAGGCGTTTGCGGTGGTGACCATGGCCGCGATGAAGGAGTTGAACCTGCCGCATGACAAAGTCAACGTGCACGGCGGCGCCTGCGCCTTGGGCCACCCGATCGGTGCTTCCGGTGCGCGCATCGTGGTCACCTTGCTCGGTGCGCTGCGCCAGTACGGCTTGAAGCGCGGCGTGGCCAGCCTGTGCATCGGCGGCGGCGAGGCCACTGCGCTGGCCGTGGAACTGGCGTAGCGGCGGGCTGGCCGGCGACCGCAGCGTCGGTTGCCGGCAGGCCGTCTGGCGAAAGCCGGCCGTTCCTGCCGGAGGCCGCGCGGTTTTTGTTAGGTATTCAGGACACCATGCAATGATCCTTACCCAAGAACAGGAAATGATCCGCGACGCAATGCGTGCCTTTGCGCAAGAGCGCCTGGCGCCATTCGCCGCCGAATGGGACCGCCACCACACTTTCCCGCGCGAAGCGTTGCGGGAACTGGCTGCGCTGGGTGCGCTCGGCATGGTGGTGCCGGAACAGTGGGGCGGCGCGGGTCTGGACTATATGAGCCTGGTGCTGGCCTTGGAGGAGATCGCCGCCGGCGATGGGGCCACGTCCACCATCGTCAGCGTGCAGAACTCGCTACCCTGCGGCATTCTCAACCGTTTTGGCACCGATGCGCAGAAAGAAGCTTGGCTCAAGCCGCTTGCCCGAGGCGAAAAACTGGGCTGCTTTTGTCTGACCGAACCGCATGTCGGCTCGGATGCCGCAGCCATCCGCACCAGCGCGGTGCGCGAAGGCGACTACTGGGTGCTCAACGGCGTCAAGCAATTCATCACCACCGGCAAGCATGCCGACGTGGCGATCGTTTTTGCGGTCACCGACAAGGCGGCCGGTAAAAAAGGCATCACCTGCTTTCTGGTGCCGGCCGACTCGCCCGGCTACCAGGTCGGTCGCATCGAAGAAAAAATGGGCCAACGCGCCTCGGACACCACCCAGATTCTGTTCGAAAACTGCCGGATTCCGGTCGATCATGTCATCGGTCAGGAGGGTGAAGGCTACAAGATCGCGCTCGCCAACCTGGAAGCCGGGCGGATCGGCATTGCCGCGCAGTGTCTGGGCATGGCGCGCGCTGCGCTGGAGGCTGCGGTCAAGTATGCGCAGGAGCGCGAAGCCTTCGGCAAGCCGATCTTCGAGCACCAGGCGGTGAATTTCCGCTTGGCCGACATGGCCACCCGCCTGGAGGCCGCCCGTCAGTTGGTCTGGCACGCCGCCAGCCTCAAGGACGCCGGCCGGCCCTGCCTCAAGGAGGCCTCGATGGCCAAACTGTTCGCCTCCGAAATGGCCGAATCCGTGTGCTCGGACGCGATCCAGGTGCACGGCGGCTACGGTTATGTGAGCGACTTTCCGGTCGAGCGCATCTACCGTGACGTGCGGGTGTGCCAGATCTACGAAGGCGCTTCCGACATCCAGCGCATGGTCATCGGCCGCGCGCTGGCGGGCTGAAGCCGAGTGAGTTGACGGTTCCGCGGGCCCCACGCCTCCGGGATTCCCAAGCCTCCCTCTCCAACCCTGGGGGTGTCCGCGGAACCTTTTTTATTGACCGACCCTTGCAGGCAGCGCACACCATGGCCGAACCGATCGACTTTTACTTCGACTTCTCTTCGCCTTACGGCTACTTCATGGCCGAAAAAATCGACGAGCTGGCCGCCGCCCACGGGCGCAGCGTGCGTTGGCGGCCTTTCCTGCTGGGCGCGGTGTATAAGCACACCGGCGCCAAGCTGATGTTGGAGGCACCGCTCAAAGGCCCTTATGTGTTCCGCGACTTCGCGCGCACCGCGGCGTTTTACGGCTTGCCTTGGACGGTGCCGCAGCCCTTCCCGGTGGGCACCCAGGTTGCGGCGCGCGCTTTTTACTGGCTGCTCGACCAGGACGAAGCGCGGGCCCGTCGCTTTGCATTGGATATTTATCGGACCTATTTTGCCCAGGGGCGCGACATTTCCCAGGAAGCCGTGGTGGCGGACGTGGCCGCAGCCGCCGGCGCCGATCGTGGCGCATTGGTGCAGGCGCTCTGCGGCGAGGCGGTCCGCAATCGTCTGCGGGACGAATGCGCCCAGGCCATCGCGCGCGGCGTGTTCGGCTCACCGTTTGTGATCGTCGATGGCGAACCGTTTTGGGGCGCTGACCGCATCCCGCAGATCGAGCGCTGGCTGAAAAACGGACCGTTTTGAGGGCCGTGCAGCCGGGGCTCAAATGTGTGCCGCCTCGACTCCGTCTTCTGCCTTCGCCCTGAACCGCCCTGGCGCCATGCCGGTCCAGTCACGAAATGCCCGCGAAAAACTCTTTTCGCTGTCGAAACCCACTGCGGCGGCAATTTGCTTGATCGGTTTGCGGGTTTGCAGCAGCAGTCGGATGGCCCGCTCGCGGCGCGCTTCGTCTTTGAGGCGCTGCAGCGACACGCCTTCGGCCTTCAATTGGCGGTGCAAGGTGCGCACCGACATGTTGAGCTGGGCGGCCAACTCTTCCGCGGTGCGGACCAGGCCGGCACTGTTGGCAAGGATCTGGCGGACGCTGTGCACCAGCAGACGGTCGCGGCGGTAGTGATGCACGGTCAGTGGCAGGGCGCGCTGCAGCATGGCGCGCAGGGCCTGGTCGTCGCGGCACAATGGCAGTCCCAGGTAGCGGGCGTCGAAGCTCAAACCCGCGGCTTCGGCGTCAAAGCGCAGCGGGCCGGGGAAAAGGTAGGGGTAGGCGTCGGCGTGCCGCGGGGCGGGGAAGGGCAGCGTGGTTTCCACCAGCGCGATGCGTGAATCGATCAGCCAGCAGGCGTAGCCGAGCAGATTGCGCAGCATGGAGACCAGGCAGAACTCGCGCATCGCGCCGAAGTCTCGCTCTTCGGTTATGCGGATGGTGGCGAGCTGGCGGGTGTGGGTCAGTGTCAGCGCCAGATCGTCGGTCAACAGACGGTGATGACGGCACCAGCGTTTGAGCGCCACTTCCAGCGTGGGCGAGGTGAGCGAGGCGCGCGCCAGCATGCCATAACTGCCCCACGGCAGACGGCGGGAGAACCAGCCCAGCGCTTCGTCGTCCAGTTCCTGCATGGCCAGCGCGGAGATGGTTTCCATTTGTGCAGCGGTGACCCGTGCGTCGGGGTCGTTCAGAGCGTCTGCCGAAATCTGCGCCTGACGCAGCGCGTTGGCCGGATCCTGCCCGCGTACCCGGTACCCGAGGACGATCGCACGGATAAAGGCCATCGGCGTGACGGCTCGGCCGCGGGTAAGATCGAGTGGAGCGGGCAGGTGCGTTTTCATCGGTCGGCATCCTGCGCTGGCGTGGCAGAAATTGCAACCATGTTGGCAGCCGCGCGGGGGTGTTTGCCGCTAGGCTTTCCAGATATCCCGGTCACGAGTGTTGAGGACGAGGAGACATGAGCACGATCAAATCCGCGATCAATCCGCGCAGTGCGGAATTTCAGGCCAATGCCGCAACCATGCGCGGGCTGGTCGATGACTTGCGGGACAAGGTCGCCCGCATCATTCAAGGCGGCGGTGAGGCGGCGCGCGCCAAGCACACCGCGCGTGGCAAACTGCTGCCGCGCGACCGGGTGGACCATTTGCTCGATCCGGGCACGGCCTTTCTGGAAATCGGCCAGATGGCCGCCTTTGGCATGTATGACGATGACGCCCCCTCGGCCGGGCTGATCGCCGGCGTTGGCCGGGTGCAGGGCGTCGAATGCATGATCGTGGCCAACGATGCCACGGTCAAGGGCGGCACCTACTACCCGATGACGGTGAAGAAGCACCTGCGCGCGCAGGAAATCGCCGAACAGAACAACCTGCCCTGCATCTACCTGGTGGATTCGGGCGGTGCGTTCTTGCCCCGGCAGGACGAAGTCTTCCCCGACCGCGACCATTTCGGTCGTATCTTCTTCAACCAAGCCAATATGTCGGCCAAGGGCATTCCGCAAATCGCCGTGGTGATGGGCTCATGTACCGCGGGCGGGGCCTATGTGCCGGCGATGTCGGATGAAACGGTGATCGTCAAAAACCAGGGCACCATTTTCCTTGGCGGCCCCCCGTTGGTGAAGGCCGCAACTGGCGAAGTGGTGAGCGCCGAAGAGCTGGGCGGCGGCGATGTGCACACCCGCCTTTCCGGCGTGGCCGACCACCTGGCCGAGAACGACAACCATGCGCTGTCGATTGCCCGGCGGATCGTCGCCAACCTCAACCGGGTCAAGCCGCAAGGGTTGGCGCTGGGCGAGGGCGAGGCGCCGATCTACGATCCGGAGGAAATCTACGGCATCATCCCCACCGACACCCGCAAGCCCTTCGATGTGCGCGAGATCATCGCACGGGTCGTCGACGGTTCGCGTTTTGACGAATTCAAGGCGCGTTATGGCCCCACCCTGGTGTGCGGCTTCGCCCAACTTTATGGCTACCCGGTGGGCATCGTCGCCAACAACGGCATTTTGTTTGGCGAGTCGGCGCAAAAGGGCGCGCATTTCATCGAATTGTGCGGCCAACGCGGCATTCCGTTGCTGTTCCTGCAAAACATCACCGGCTTCATGGTCGGGCGCAAATACGAAAATGGCGGCATCGCCAAAGACGGCGCCAAGATGGTGACCGCGGTATCCACTGTCCAGGTGCCCAAAATCACTACGCTGATCGGCGGCAGCTTTGGTGCCGGCAACTATGGCATGTGCGGGCGGGCGTTCAGTCCGCGTTTTCTGTGGACCTGGCCTAACAGCCGGATCAGCGTCATGGGCGGCGAACAGGCTGCCAGCGTGCTGGCTACGGTGCGCCGTGACGGTATCGAAGCCAAGGGTGGCCATTGGAGCAAGGAAGAAGAAGAAGCTTTCAAGGCGCCCATCCGCGAGCAGTACGAAGTGCAGGGTCATCCCTACTATGCCACCGCACGGCTGTGGGATGACGGCGTGATCGATCCGGCGCAGACCCGGCGGGTGCTGGGGCTGTCGCTGTCGGCTGCGCTCAATGCGCCGATTGCGCTGACCAAGTTCGGCGTGTTCCGTATGTAAGGCGGGCGAGGAGACGACATGTACGAAACCCTGGAAATCGAACTGAAGAACGGCGTGGCCACGGTGTGGATGAACCGCCCGGACGTGCATAACGCTTTCAATGCACAGCTGATCGCCGACCTCACCGCGGCCTGCCGCCAGCTCGACGCTGACGACACGGTGCGGGTGGTGGTGCTGGCCGGGCGTGGCAAGAGTTTTTCGGCCGGCGCCGACCTGAACTGGATGAAAGCCGCCGGTGCCGCCAGCGAGGCGGACAACTTTGCCGACGCAATGAAGCTCGCCGGCATGCTGCGCACCCTGGCCGAACTGGACAAGCCCACCATCGCGCGGGTGCATGGTGCGGCGCTGGGTGGCGGCATGGGGTTGGCCAGCGCTTGCGATATGTGTGTGGCCGGTGACCGCGCGGTGTTTGCCACCTCCGAGGTCAAGTTCGGCATCATCCCCGCGGCCATCAGCCCGTATGTGATCCGCGCCATTGGCGAACGCCAAGCCTACCGTTACTTCCAGACCGCGGAGCGCATCGATGCTGCGCGCGCGCTCGCCTTGGGGCTGGCGCACGAAGTGGTGGCCAGCGAAGTGCTGGACGCCAAGGTGGCCGAGATCGTCGAGGCTTTGCTGCTGGGCGGCCCCAAAGCGCAGGCGGCGGCCAAGCGCCTGATCCGTGCGGTGGGCAACCGGCCGCTGTCCGATGCGGTGGTCGAAGACACCGCGCGGCGTATTGCGCAACTGCGTGCCACGCCGGAAGCGCGCGAGGGCTTGAGCGCCTTCCTGGACAAGCGTCCGGCCCAGTGGGTGCCGAGGGCCTGAGGAGGGAAGCAAACAATGTTCGAAAAGATTTTGATCGCCAATCGCGGAGAGATTGCCTGCCGCGTCATCAAAACTGCCCGCCGCATGGGCATCAAAACCGTGGCGGTGTATTCGGAGGCCGATGCCAACGCGCGTCATGTGTGCCTGGCCGACGAGGCGGTACTGATCGGACCTGCGGCTGCGCGCGAGAGCTATCTGGTGATCGAGCGCATCATTGCCGCGGCCAAGGCCACTGGCGCGCAGGCCATCCATCCGGGCTATGGCTTTCTGTCCGAGAACGAAGACTTCTGCCACGCCTGCATTGATGCCGGTATCGTCTTCATCGGCCCGCCGGTGGCGGCCATTCGCGCCATGGGCTCCAAGTCGGAAGCCAAGAAGCTGATGGAAGCGGCCGGCGTGCCGCTCACCCCCGGCTACCATGGCGACGATCAGGACCCGGCGCATTTACACCGACAGGCCGATGCCATCGGCTATCCGGTGCTGATCAAGGCCGCCGCAGGCGGGGGCGGCAAGGGCATGCGCCTGGTGGAAAAATCCGAGGACTTCCTGGAGCTGCTCGCCTCCTGCAAGCGCGAGGCAGCCTCCAGCTTTGGCGACGACCATGTGTTGGTGGAAAAGTACATTACCCGGCCGCGGCACATCGAAATCCAGGTGTTCGGCGACACCCATGGCAACATGGTGTATCTGTTCGAGCGCGACTGCTCGGTACAGCGCCGTCATCAGAAGGTGCTGGAAGAAGCGCCCGCTCCCGGTATGACGCCCGAGCGCCGCGCGGCGATGGGCAAAGCTGCGGTCGATGCCGCCAAGGCGGTGGGCTATGTCGGTGCCGGTACGGTGGAGTTCATCGCCAATCAGGACGGCTCGTTCTACTTCATGGAGATGAACACCCGGCTACAGGTCGAGCACCCGGTCACCGAGATGATCACCGGGCTGGACCTGGTCGAATGGCAACTGCGCGTGGCCGCGGGCGAAAAACTGCCGTTGACCCAAGAACAATTGCAGATCCGCGGCCATGCGCTGGAAGCGCGTATTTACGCCGAAGACCCGGCCAAGGGCTTTTTGCCGTCCACCGGCAAGCTGCTTCACCTGGCGCCGCCGGCCGAATCCCTGCATGTGCGGGTGGATACCGGCGTGGAGGAAGGTGACGAAATCAGCCCGCACTACGACCCGATGATCGCCAAGCTGATCGTCTGGGACGTCAACCGCGACCGCGCGCTGGCCCGCATGTTGCAGGCGCTGGCCGACTATCGCGTGGTCGGGGTGGTCAACAACATCGACTTTCTTGCGCGGCTGGTGGCGTGTCCGGCCTTTGCCAACGCCGACCTGGACACCGGCTTGATCGAGCGAGAAAAGGATTACCTGTTTCCGCAAGATCGGAGCGCGCCGGATGAAGTTTTCTTCATCGCCGCGCTGGCCGAATTGCTGCGCGAATCCGAACGCGCCCAAAAAAATGCGCGGCGCGACACCCATCCGGCCTCGCCCTGGCATGCGCGCGACGGTTGGCGCCTGAACGCCACCGCCCAGCGGGTGCTCTTGTTCCGTTGGCAAGAACAGGAAGCCGCGGTCACCGTGGCCTATCTGGCCGACGGCTATCGTCTCAGCCTCGATGGGCGCAGTGTCACCGCGCGTGGCGAGCTCAACCCGCGCGGGCTGCTGCGGGTGGACTTCGACGGCAAGCGCCTGGACGCCACGGTGATTGCTGCCGCCGGCCGCCGCCACGTGTTTGCTCAGGGCCGGGCCTGGTCGCTGGCCGCGGTCGATCCCTTGCATCACGCCGGCGAAGGGGGCGGCATTGAAGGCGGGTTGGTGGCGCCGATGCCGGGCAAGGTCATTGCCCTGGTTGCCGCCGAAGGTGCCAAGGTGGAAAAGGGGGCGCCGCTCTTGATTCTGGAGGCGATGAAGATGGAGCACACCATCACCGCGCCCGCCGCAGGCACGGTCAAGGCGTTTCGCTTCGGTGTGGGCGACCAGGTGGGCGACGGCGCCGAACTGGTCGAGTTCGAGCCGGCCGCCGGCTGAGGAGGCGATCATGGACCTGCCCAAGACCGTTCGTCTGGTCGAAGTCGGCCCGCGCGACGGGCTGCAGAACGAAAAGCAGCTGGTGCCGGCCGACACCAAGGTGGAGCTGATCCGCCGCCTGGCCGCCGCCGGACTGACTACCATCGAAGTGACCTCCTTCGTGTCTCCGAAGTGGGTGCCGCAGATGGCTGACAGCACCGAGGTGCTCAGCCGGGTGCTCGGTGGCGCAGCGCCGGCCGGGCTCGACTACCCGGTGCTCACCCCCAACCTCAAGGGCTTCGAGGCCGCACTGGCGGCCGGCGCCCGCGAGGTGGCGGTGTTCGGCGCGGCCAGTGAAACTTTCAGCCAAAAGAACATCAATTGCTCGATTGCCGAATCGCTGGCGCGCTTTCGCCCGGTTACCGAAGCGGCGCAAGCCGCCGGGGTGCGGGTGCGCGGCTATGTCTCCTGCGTGGCCGGTTGCCCGTATGAAGGGCCGGTGGCGCCGGAGAAAGTTGCTGAAGTGGCCGAAACCCTGCTGGCCATGGGGTGTTATGAAATCTCCCTGGGCGATACCATAGGCACCGGTAACCCGGCCTCCATCCGCCGTATGCTCGAAGCGGTGCTGCGCCGCGTGCCCGCCGAGCGCCTGGCTGGCCACTACCATGATACCTACGGCATGGCCGCCGCCAATGTGTACGCCTCTCTGCAGATGGGCGTGGCGGTGTTCGACGCCTCGGTCGGCGGTCTGGGCGGTTGTCCTTACGCCGCGGGGGCCTCCGGCAATGTCGCCACCGAGGACCTGGTCTGGCTGTTCGACGGCATGGGGCTGCAGACCGGCATCGACCTGGATGCGCTGGTGGATGTGGCCGCCTGGATCAGCGCCCAGCTCGGCCGCCAACCGGCCTCGCGCGTGGCCCGCGCGGTGCTGGCCAAGCGCGCCAAGGCTTGCGCCTGACATCGCTGCCGGAGCGGCCTGGGCCGCGATTGGGTCGCAGGACGGGGAACCACGACGCGCAGCGCAACATCGAAGCCACGCCCCAGGACAACAACGACTGCACCCCCGACCGACCATGAGCATTCCCTCCCCCTGCATCAATGTCTGCCGCATGGACGCCCAACGCCAGTTCTGCGAGGGCTGTTTGCGCACCATTGCGGAAATCACCGCCTGGAGTCGCGCCGACGATGCCGAGCGGCTGCGCATTTTGGCTGCGGTGGCCGAGCGCCGCGCGGCGCGGGCTGCCAGCGGAGAGGCGGCGCGATGAGCAACGACGCGCTGTGCGTGGGGGTGTGCATGATCGATTGGGATACCGGCGTATGCCTCGGCTGCGGGCGCACCTCGGACGAGATCGATGGCGTGCCGGTGGCCGAGCCGCCGCCGGCGGAATTGCCGCAGCCGCAGCCGCAGCAGTCCGCGGTCGCCGCGCCGCTGCCGCCCAATGTGGCCGCTGCCCTCGGGGAGGGCAGCGATTGAGCGCACCGCCCCGGCTGCCTCCCGGTGTGCAGGTGTTCGAGCGCGGCTGGCTGTCGGCCAACAACATCCTGCTCGACGACGGCGAGCAGGCCACGCTGATCGATAGCGGCTATGTCAGCCACGCCCCGCAAACCGTCGCCCTGCTGCGTGAGGCGCTGGGTGCGCGGCCGCTTGCGCGCTTGATCAACACCCATTCGCATTCCGACCATATCGGCGGCAATGCTGCGGTGCAGGCCGCCTTTGGGTGCACCATCAGCGTGCCGGCCGGCATGTACCAGGCGGTGGCCGACTGGGACGAGGATGCCTTGCTGCTCACCGTGGCCGCCCAGCAGGGCGCGCCTTTCCGCGCCGACCACGCGCTGGCGGCCGGCGAGTCCTTCGTTGCTGGCGGGCTCGTCTGGCAGGCGCACGCCGCGCCGGGGCACGATATGGACGCGCTGGTGTTCTACAACCCGGAACATCGCGTGCTGATTTCGGGCGATGCGCTGTGGCAGGACGGCTTTGGCATCTTGTTTGCCGATGTGCTCGGCACCGGCGACGGCTTGGGCGCAGCCCGGCGCACCCTGGAGGCCATTGCCCGCTTGCCGGTGGACTTGGTCATTCCGGGGCATGGTGCGCCGTTCGTGGAGTTCGACCAGGCGCTGGAACGCGCTTTTGGCCGCCTGCGCGCGTTCGAGGCGGACGGTGCGCGTATTGCGCGCAACGCCATCCGCGCCTGTATCGCGTTCACCTTGCTGGAGCGTCGCCAGTTGGCGGTGGCAGAGCTGGCCAAGCTGCTGACCGAGGTGCCCTTGTACCGCGAGGCCAATGCGCGGTTTCTGGGGTTGAGCACCGATGCCTTGAGCGACTGGCTGCTGGGCGATCTGCAGCGCGCGGGGGTGTTGCGACGTGAAGGCGACCGGCTGTTTGCCGTCTGAGCGCCCGTAAGCGGCGACAAACAATTACAATCCGGCCCTTTTTCGGCAATCTCTTTCCATGCAAGCAATCGTCGATGGCATCAACGGCTGGGTGTGGAGCCCGGCGCTGGTCTACCTGTGTTTGATCGTCGGACTTTATTTCTCCCTGCGCACCCGCTTCATGCAGGTGCGGCATTTTTCCGAGATGGTGCGCGCCATCTTCCGCGGGCGTAGCTCCTCGGCCGGGGTGTCGTCTTTCCAGGCGCTGAGTCTCGCGCTCTCCGGGCGGGTCGGCACCGGCAACATCGCCGGCGTGGCCACTGCCATCGGCTTCGGCGGTCCCGGCGCGGTGTTCTGGATGTGGATGGTGGCCTTCCTCGGTGCTGCGACCGCCTATATCGAGTCGGCGCTCGGCCAAATCTACAAAATCGAGCACCACGGCTTGTACCGCGGCGGCCCCGCGTATTACATCGAGAAGGGGCTGGGCTGGCGTGTGTATGCGGTGGTGTTCGCGGTGATGACGGTGTTCGCCTGCGGCCTGCTGCTGCCGGGGGTGCAGACCAACAGTATCGCGGCCAGCATGGAAAACGCCTTCGGGATCAATCCGGCGGTCACCGGCACGGTCATCGTCATATTGCTCGGGCTGATCATTTTCGGCGGCGTGCGCCGTATCGCCCAGGTCACCCAGGTGGTGGTGCCGTTCATGGCGCTGGGCTATATCCTGGCTGCGGCCGTGGTGGTGGCGCTCAACATCGAGAAGGTGCCCGAGGTCATCGGCCTGATCCTGTCGTCGGCCTTCGGGCTCGACGCCGGTTTCGGCGCGATGATCGGTCTGGCCATCCAGTGGGGCGTCAAACGTGGGGTGTATTCCAACGAGGCCGGCCAGGGTACCGGACCGCACGCCGCCGCGGCGGCGGAAGTGTCGCACCCGGCGGCGCAGGGCCTGGTACAGGCGTTCTCGGTGTATGTCGATACGCTGTTCGTGTGCTCGGCAACCGCGTTCATGGTGCTGATCGCCGGCACCTACAATGTCACCGGTCCGGACGGCGCACAGGTGTTCACCGGCCTGGCCAACATCGCCGCCGGCACCGGCTTCACCCAGGCGGCCATGGAATCGGTGCTGCCCGGCTTCGGCTCGATGTTCGTGGCGGTCGCGCTGTTTTTCTTCGCCTTCACCACGGTGCTGGCCTACTACTACATTGCCGAGACCAACCTGGCCTACCTGACCCGCAACCTGCGCTCGGAGGTGCTGACCTTCGTGCTGCGCGTGGGCCTGATCGGCTCGGCGCTGTATGGCTGCGTGCGTACCAGCGATCTTGCCTGGGGACTGGGCGACATCGGTGTCGGCATCATGGCCTGGCTCAACATCTTTGCCATTCTGTTGTTGCAAAAGCCGGCGCTGGCCGCGCTGCGCGATTACGAAGCGAAAAAGGCCAACGGCCGCATCGAACCAGACTTCGATCCGCGTCCGCTGGACATTGCCAACGCCACGTGGTGGCAAGCGCGCGCGATCGGGCGCGAACGTCCGTGAATCCGCGCCGGCGCGGCCGCGCGCCCGGCCGCGCCGGTGCGCTATAGTGTGCGTGGATAGGGTGTGAATCCCGGGGGGCGCATGCAGGTCATTCTCATCAGCGGTCTTTCCGGCTCGGGCAAGAGCGTTGCGCTCAACGTGCTGGAAGACGCCAGCTATTACGTGGTGGACAATCTGCCGGCCACGTTGCTGCCGCAGTTGGTCGCGTATTTGCGCGATGCCGGTTACCGCCGTGTGGCAGTCGCGGTGGATGTGCGCTCCGGGGCAAACATCGCCGCCTTGCCGCAGCAGGTGGATCAGTTGCGTGCGATGGTGGATGACCTGCGCTTCATCTTCTTGGAAGCGCGGGATGACGCGCTGATCGCGCGTTTTTCGGAAACCCGTCGCAAGCATCCGCTGGCCCGCGAAGGGGTGTCGCTGGAAGAGGCCATTCAATGCGAACGCGATCTGCTGGCCAAGGTCGCCGAACTGGGCCACCGGGTCGATACCAGCGATCTGCAAGCCAATACCTTGCGCGCCTGGGTCAAGGATTTCGTGAATATCGCGGCCACCGAAGGGCTGACTTTGATGTTCCAGTCCTTCGGCTTCAAATACGGCATTCCGCTCGATGCCGATCTGGTGTTCGACGTGCGTTGTTTGCCTAATCCGCACTACGATCCGCGTCTGCGCCCGCTTACTGGGCGCGATCGGCCGGTGATCGATTTTCTCGCCGGTGTGCCCGAGGTCGGCCGCATGGCCGAGGACATCCGCCGCTTCGTCGACACCTGGCTGCCGGCTTATGTGCGCGACAACCGCAGTTATCTCACCGTGGCCATCGGCTGCACCGGTGGCCAGCACCGCTCGGTCTATCTGGCCGAGTGGCTGGCCGAACGCTTCCGGGATCGTGTCCGTGTGCTGGTGCGCCACCGCAGTGCGGCCCGGCGGGCTTCGGACGCCGGCGGCCACGGCGCGTCATGAACAATCGGCTGGCCGACTGGCTGCCGCTGGTCCGTCCTGGCGACTGGTTAGTGATCGGCGCCGGGCTGGCGCTGTGCGTGGTGGCCACCGTCACCCTGTGGCGCGGCGGCGCGCCCGACAAAGCCGTGGTGCGCGCCGGCGGCGAGCTCTTTGGCGAGTATGGCCTGAGCGCCCCGCAGCGCATCGAAGTGCCCGGACCGCTGGGCGTCAGCGTGATCGAGATCCAGCCCGGCCGCGCCCGGGTGGCGGCCGATCCCGGCCCGCATCAGTATTGTGTGCGTCAGGGCTGGCTGACCCAGGCCGGCGCGGTGGCGATCTGCGCGCCCAATCAGGTGAGCCTGAGCTTGAGCGGGCGCAACGGACAGTATGACTCGCTCAACTATTGAGTTGGTGCCTACCGCCGAGGATCACCGCATTGCCCGTCATGCGGCGGCCGCCATCGTGCTCACCGTGGCCGAGGCCGCCATCCCGCTGCCGCTGCCCGGTGTGAAGCCCGGGCTGGCCAACATCGTCACTTTGATCGTGCTGGCGCGCTGGGGCTGGCGCGAAGCGGTGTGGGTGGCGCTGCTGCGGGTGCTGGCCGGTAGCCTGCTGCTTGGCCAGTTTCTGGCCCCGGGTTTTTTTCTCAGCCTGTCCGGCGCGCTTGCCAGCCTGTTGACCCTGGGGCTGGCCATGCACCTGCCCCGGCGTTGGTTTGGCCCGGTCAGCCTGTCCATCTTTGCCGCCTGCGCCCATATCGGCGCCCAATTGGCGCTCGCTCGGCTGTGGCTGGTACCCCATGATGGGGTTTTTTACCTGGTCCCGGTGTTTGCCGCCGCGGCGCTGTTGTTTGGCGTAGTCAATGGCCTGATTGCCGCCCGCCTGCTGCGCGAGCTGCCGCGTGCGGGCTGAGGGGGCGGGCGCAGTCCGCCGCCGCCCGCTTTAGTCCGCACAGCGCGGCACGCAAACCGCCTTGCGGACGATTCGACAACGCCAGCCGACCGCCGTGCAGTGCCATGATGCGCGCGACGATGGCCAGCCCCAGGCCGCTGCCTTCGACTGTGCCGGTGACGCGGAAAAAGCGTTCGCCCAAGCGCGCCAGCGCGTCGGGCGGCACGCCGGGGCCGTTGTCGGCTACCACCAGATCAACGGCCTGGCCGTGGTCCTCGACCGCGACCTGGATGGCGGCCTCCGCCGGCGAGTAGCGCAGCGCGTTGTCCAACAGGTTGCGCAAGGCGATCTGTAGCAGGTCGGCGTCGCCGGCCACCGCGGGGGTGTCGGGGGAGAGCGTGTGGGTGATGCGTTGCGCTGCCGCGGGCGTGCTCTGGCGCAGTGCCTCGAGCGTGTGGTCGACCAACGCGTGCAGGCTCACCGCGCCGGGGTCGGGCAAGGTGTTGAGCGGGTCCAGGCGGGCCAGACGCAGCAACTGCTCCACCAATCGGCTGACGCGATCCACGCCATGTTCGAGCTGTCGCAGGGCGTGCTCACGGGCGGCGTCCTCCCTGCACAGACGGGCGACTTGGGTGTGCACTTTGAGCGCAGCCAGCGGCGTGCGCAGTTCATGCGCGGCGTCGGCGGTGAAGCGGCGCTCGTTGTCCAGCGTGCGGGCCACACGCTGGAGCAGCCGGTTGATCGCGCCGACCAGCGGCAGCGCCTCGGTGGGAACCTGCTGAACCGGTATCGGCGCCAGATTGTCCGGGTTGCGTGCGGAAATCTCCCCGGCCAGCCGGTCCAGCGGGCGCAGGGCGCGCAGCACCGACAGATAGATCAGCACGATCAGCACCGGCGAGAGCAGCGCCAGCGGCAACACGGTGTGACTGGCCACCTCCAGGGCGGCACGGTCGCGCAGGGCGATGGACTGCGCCACCTGCACCCGGTAGCGGCCGTCCTGCGAGGCTACGTTGAGCACCCGCCAAGCAGTGTCTTCGCGCACAATGTCGCGGTAGCCGGTTACACCCAGCACCGGTAGATGCGGCGCGGCTTCGGAGCGCGCCAGGATGCTGCCGTCGGCGCGGCCGATCTGAAATTCCAGCGGCGGCTCATAAATGTTGTCCGCGGCTCCACGCACGGTGGCCAGCCGACCGGCCAGCTCGCGCAGATCGGCTTCGTTGTCGCGCAGCAGGGCCAGCAGCAGACGGCCACTCTGGGCCAAGTTGCCATCCATCAGCTCCTCGGCCTCATGCTGCGCCTGGGTATAGCTCAGCCAGCCGGTGAGCAGCCACAGCAGCAGCACCGCTGCGCACACCGCGGCCAGCAGGCGCCAGCGCAGCGAGCGCAGGCGCAAGGGCGCGTGCGCGGCAGCCTCCCTCATCGGTCCGCGCCCAATTGGTAGCCCAGGCCGCGCACGGTGCGAATGAAGTCGGCACCCAGCTTCTTGCGCAGATGGTGGATATACACTTCCACGGTGTTGCTGCCGGCCTCCTCGCCCCAGGCGTAGAGGCTATCCTCCAACTGAGCGCGGCTGCGGATGTGTTGGGGATGACGCATCAGCGCTTCGAGCAGGGCGAATTCCCGGGCCGACAGCGCCACCTCCCGGCCGGCGCGGGTGACCCGCTTGCTGGCCGGATCCAGGGTCACGTCGCGGTGACTGAGCACCGGCTGCGCCTGTCCGCCGGCCCGGCGCAGCAGGGCGCGGATACGGGCCTGCAGTTCGCCCAGGTCGAAGGGCTTGGTCAGGTAGTCGTCCGCCCCGGCATCCAGTCCGCCGATCTTGTCGGCTTGGGTGTCGCGCGCGGTGAGCACTAGCACCGGGGTGAGATCCCCGCGCCGGCGCAGCGCTTGCAGCACCGCGATGCCATCTTGGCCCGGCAGGCCAAGGTCGAGCACGCAGGCGTCGTACTGGTGACTGGCCAGCGCGGCCAGCGCCGGTCCGCCGTCGTGCACCCAGTCCACCGCGTAGCCGGCCAGACTCAACCCGGCGCGGATGCCGTCGCCAAGCAGCGGGTCGTCTTCCACCAGTAAAATGCGCAATTGTGCCTCCTTCTTTGTCGATGCGCCCCAGCAGGGCGCGGGCTTCATCGACCGGATACTCGCCGCTGAAAGGGTTGGGGTCAATCCCGTGTCCGGGGGGCGAGCGAGCGCTCGTCAGCCACGGCGACGCCAAGTCAGGACGGTGGCTTCAGCCCGGCTCAACGGATCGTTCGCAGTGGCTGGGAATCAAGCAGCAGGCAAGCGTAGCATTACACGTAACCCACCTTGTGAAGTGGTTGCCAGTTCAATGCCGCCGCCATAGGCTTGTGCCAAATCACGCACGATGGCCAGCCCCAGTCCGCTGCCCGGGGTATGTTCGTCCGCCCGCACACCGCGCTCGAGTACCGCATGTAGGGCGTCTTCCCGCAGGCCGGGGCCGTCGTCGGTGATCGTCACCTGCAGCATCCCGTCACTGCACGCTGCTTGCACCTCAACTTGGCTGCGCGCCCATTTGCAGGCATTGTCCAGCAGGTTGCCGAGCATCTCCTGCAGATCCTGCTCTTCGCCGCGAAAAGAAACGCCGACCGGGCAGTCGACCAGCTGCAGCCGGATGTGGCGCCCGGCATGCACGCGTGCCATGACGCGCAGCAATCCCTCGATGGCCGGGCGCAGCGCGCAGCGCAGGCCGGGCACCTGCACCGCTGCGGCGGCGCGGGCGCGGGCAAGGTGGTGGTCCACCTGCACCTGAGCGGCGGCGACCTGTTCGCGCACCAGGCTGGCCAGCGGGCCGTTCTCGCTGGCCGCTGCGTTGGCCAGCACCGTCAGCGGCGTCTTGAGCGCATGGGCCAGGTTGCCCGCATGGGTGCGCGCGCGGGCGACCACTTCGGCGTTGCGTGCCAGCACGCCGTTGAACTCATCGACCAGCGGCTGGATCTCCGACGGAAAACGCCCGGCGATGGCCTGGGCCTCGCCCCGGCGCACCGTGGCCAGGCCGTCCCGCAGGCGGGCTAGCGGGCGCAGGCCGATGCGTACCTGTACGACCGCGGCCGCCACCAAGCCGGCGGCGAGCACACCCAGCGCCAGCAGCAACTGGCCGGTGAAACGGTCCTGGGCTGCGCTCAGCAGGGTCTCGTCCGCAGCCACCACCAGGCGCCAGGCCTCCTGCGGGCGCTCGGCTGGACGCACCACGCGCTCGATGGCGCGCACCGCCTTGCCGTCCGGGCCGGCGATGCGGTGGCGATGCACCTCGCCATCGGCTGGGTGGTCGGCCGGTACGCCGAGCACGCCGTCCCACAGCGAGCGTGAGCGCAGCGGCGCGGTGCCGTCGGGCTGCCGGCCGTCGAGCCGCTCCACCTGCCAATACAGGCCGCCATAGGGGCGCCGGGTGCGCGGGTCGGACAGGGGTGAGGCCAGCGTCGGGGTGCCGTCGGCGTCGAAGGCGAGGACGGCGGTGAGCTGGTCGAGGTGGGTGAGCAGCTCGGCATGGAACTGGCGGGACAGATGCTGTGCGAACAGGTCGGATAGCCCCCAGCCCGCGACCGCGATGGTGCCGAGTATCCAGGCCAGCGTACCGGCCAGCAGGCGCAGGCGCAGCGAACCGCGCCAGGCGCCCGGGATGGCGGGGGGCGCGCTCATGCCGGACAGGACAGCCGATAGCCCAGGCCGCGCACGGTCTCGATGCTGCCCGGTGGCAGCTTCTTGCGCAGGCGGCTGATGAACACCTCGATGGTGTTCGAGTCGCGGTCGAAGTCCTGGGCATAGATGTGTTCGGTCAGCTCGGTGCGCGAGACGATCTCGCCGCGCCGGTGCATCAGGTAGGCGAGCACGCGGTACTCGTGGCTGGTGAGGCTCAGGGCCTGCCCGCTGACGCTGACCCGACCGCTGCGTGTGTCCACCACCAGCGGGCCGCACTGCAGTTCCGTGCAGGCCTGGCCGGCGGCGCGGCGGATCAGCGCACGCAGGCGGGCGAGCAGCTCTTCCATGTGGAAGGGCTTGGTCAGATAGTCGTCGGCGCCGGCGTCGATGCCGGCCACCTTCTCGTGCCAGGCGTCGCGCGCGGTGAGGATCAGCACCGGCATCGCGCGCCCGGCGCTGCGCCAGCGGCGCAGTACGCTCAGGCCGTCGAGCTGCGGTAGGCCGAGGTCCAGCACCACCGCGTCGTAGGGCTCCTGGTCGCCCATGAAGTGGGCGTCACGGCCGTTGTCGGCCAGGTCCACCGCGTAGCCGGCGGCAGCGAGCGCCTCGCGCAGCTGGTTTGCCAGCGTCGGTTCGTCCTCGGCCACCAGCAGGCGCATCAGTGCTTCTCCTTCTCGCGGCTGCGCAGCACCGCGCCGCTATGTGCGTCGAGTTCGAGCTTGAGCAGCGAGCCGTCGCTGCGCAGCAGCTTGATCTCGTATACCCAGGCGCCGTGCTCGCGCTCGAGCTCGACCTCCATCACCTGGCCGGGGTGCTCGCGCTCCACGGCATCGAGCACCTGGCGCAGCGGCAGGATCTGGCCGGCCTGCAGGGCCTCGCGGGCGCGGTCGTGGTCGCCCGAGGCGAGCGCGAGACCGGTGCCGCCGGCGAGGATCAGGGCGAGGATGGCAAGTTGGCGTTTCATGACGAATCTCCCGGGCGTGGCGCAGGGGCGCGGCGCGTCCCGGAGTCCTGTTTAGCGCGCCGGGGCTGAACGCCGGATGAACGGCTCCTTAAGCATTCGTTCAGCCGCACAGGCCTAGTCTGCAGCCCATCGACATCGCAGATGGGAGAAATTGAGACATGAAAGCTGTCCTGTACGCAATCGCCGCGGCGCTGTCCGCCGGCCTGGCCCAGCCCGGAGCGGCTGCTGCATCCGGCATCGATGCCCAACTGTCGCGCTACGCCGCGCAGGCGCGCGCTGCCGATGCGGGTTTCACGGGCTTCTCGGTCGAGCGCGGTGCGCAACTGCACACGCAGCGCTTCGCCGGTGGCAAGCCAGAGACGCCGGCCTGCGCGAGCTGTCACGGCGCAGATCCGACCAAGCCGGGCAAGACCCGTACCGGCAAGGAGATTGCGCCGATGGCGCTGTCGGCTTCGCCCACTCGCTATGCCGACCCAGCCAAGCTGGAAAAGTGGTTCGGGCGCAACTGCCGCGAGGTGATGGGGCGCGAATGCACGCCGCTGGAAAAGGGCGACTGGCTGAGTTTCATGCGTGCGCGCTGAGCGCGCCGCCGACAAGGAGAAAACCATGAAGATCCTGCGCAAGATTTCCCCACGAGCGGTGATGGCCGTGCTGATGGTGCTTGCACCGGGCCTGTTCGTGCTCGACAAGGCGTTGGCCGGCGGCGGGCATTTCTACCCGCCGGTGACCGACCCGGTGGTGGCCGAAGAGTGCGGCAGCTGCCATATGGCCTACCCGGCCGCGATGCTGCCGGCACGTTCATGGTCGCGGATCATGGGTTCGCTGGACCAGCACTTCGGCGACGACGCCAGCGTGGATGCGCAGACCGCCGCACGCATCGAGCGCTACCTGGTTTGGCACGCCGCCGACGGCCAGGGCGCGCGCTATGCCGGCAAGTTGCTGCGCGGTGTCGCGGCGAATGCGACGCCGCAACGCATCACCGAGCTGCCCAAGTGGGTGCGTGAGCACCGCGAGGTGTCGCGTGCCGAATGGGCCGACCCCAAGGTGGGCTCCAAGGCCAATTGCGCGGCCTGCCATCGCGACGCCGAGCGCGGCTATTTCGACGACTGAATTACTCGGGCGTGTCATCATGAAAACGATCTTGGCAGGGTTTGTTTCCCTAGTCGTACTCGCCTGGGGGCTGAGTCTGGCTGCTCACGGTGCCGGTCCCGGCACGCTGCCCTGGGTGGCGCGCGAGCAGGCGCTGTTGCTCAGCGGTCTGTTGTCGATCGGGCTGATGTCGCTGGCCATGGTGCTGGCTACTCGGCCGGTCTGGCTGGAGCGCCCCTTCGGCGGCATGGACCGGGTCTATCGCGCGCACAAATGGGCTGGGATCCTGGCTGGCGGCTTTGCGGCGTTGCATTGGCTGGTCAAAGAGTCTGGCGGGGTCATCAAGGCCTTGGTCGGCAAGGCCGGACGGCCGCCCAAGGCTGAATACTTCGGTGTGCTGGAGAATCTGCGCGACGCTGCCGAGGAGCTGGGCGAGTTTGTGGTCTATCTGCTGCTGGCCATGGTGTTGCTGGCGCTGTGGAAACGCTTTCCCTACAAGTACTGGCGCCACCTGCATCGCGCCATGCCGGCGTTGTACCTGATGCTGGCCTTTCATGGCGCGGTGTTGGCACCGCTGTGGTGGTGGGGTACACCGGCCGGTGTCGCACTCGGCGTCATGCTGGGGAGCGCTGCGGTGGCAGCGGGGCTCTCACTGGCCGGGCGCATCGGCCGTGGGCGACAGGTGGCGGGTGAAGTGCTGGCGGTCAACCGTCTGTCGCCGGAGGTGACAGAAGTGATTTGCCAACTGTCGGCCGACTGGCCTGGGCACCGCGCCGGGCAGTTTGCTTGGGTGACTTTCGAGCGTCTCGAGGGCGCGCACCCCTTTACCATTGCCAGCGCCGACGGTGGTGATCGCAGGGTGACTTTCCTGATCAAGGCGCTGGGCGATTACACCCGCAGCCTGCCGCAGCGCCTGGCCGTCGGCCAGCCGGTGAGCGTGGAGGGCCCTTACGGACGCTTCGAGCTGGGCCGCCACGACCGCCGCGCGCGGCAGGTGTGGGTGGCTGGCGGCATCGGCGTGACCCCCTTCCTGGCTTGGCTGGGCGCGCTGCGTGCCGACCCTGTGTCCGCGCCTGAGGCCGACCTGCACTACTGTACCCGGCAGCGCACCGGCGACCCCTTTGTGGCACGGCTGCAAGCGCTGTGCGCCGATCTGCCGGGTGTGCGACTACATGTTCATGATAGTGGCGCCGAAGGCCCGCCCTGCGCTGAAATGCTGGGGCTGTCGGCCGGCGGTCGCGCCGAGGTGTGGTTCTGCGGACCCCAGGGCCTGGCCGATCATTTGCGCGCCGGGTTGGCGCGAATTGGCCTGCGTCGCCTGAGCTTTCATCGGGAGGCTTTCGAGATGCGCTGACGGCGCACGGTCGGGTTGCGCCCCGGACGTTAAACCGGCATGCTGCGGTGCAGTCGGTCGGCCGCCTGTGGCCGGCGACGTTTTCGAACCGCTGCATGAGGAGAGCCCATGTCTAATTGGTATGCCGACAACGCAGAGTCCATCGGCCGTACGCCCTTGGTTCGTCTCAACCGTATCCTCGACGGTGCCGGTGCCACGGTGCTGGCCAAGATCGAGGGACGCAATCCGGCCTACTCGGTCAAGTGCCGGATTGGCGCAGCCATGGTGTGGGATGCCGAAAAACGCGGTCTGCTCGGTCCGGGTAAGGAAATCGTCGAGCCGACCAGCGGCAACACCGGCATCGCACTGGCTTTCGTTGCCGCCGCGCGCGGCATTCCGCTCACCCTGACCATGCCGGAAACCATGAGCATCGAGCGGCGTAAGCTGTTGCTGGCCTTCGGCGCCAAGCTGGTGCTGACCGAAGGCGCCAAGGGGATGAGCGGGGCAGTGGCCAAAGCCGAGGAAATCGCCGCTTCCGACCCAGGGCGCTATGTGCTGCTCCAGCAGTTCAAGAATCCGGCCAATCCGGCGATTCATGAAGCCACCACCGGTCCTGAAATCTGGGAGGCGACCGGCGGCCAGATCGATATCTTCGTTGCCGGCGTGGGTACCGGCGGCACCATCACCGGCGTGTCGCGCTACCTCAAGCAGACCCGCGGCAAGGCGGTGCTGTCGGTGGCGGTGGAGCCCAGCGCCAGTCCGGTGCTCACTCAGACGCTCGCCGGCCAGCCGCTCAAGCCGGGGCCGCACAAGATTCAAGGCATCGGTGCTGGCTTTGTGCCGCCGGTGTTGGATCTATCGCTGATAGACGCGGTGGAACAGGTCAGTAACGAGGAGGCCATCGACTATGCCCGTCGCCTGGCGCGCGAAGAAGGCATTTTGTCGGGCATCTCCTGCGGCGCGGCGGTAGCGGTGGCCGCGCGTCTGGCGCGCCGGCCGGAGCATGCGGGCAAGACCATCGTGGTGGTGCTGCCGGATTCGGGCGAGCGTTACCTGAGCTCCGCCCTGTTCGAAGGCATGTTCGACGCCGCCGGTATGCCTTTGGCCTGAGCGGCGCATCTTTCCCAGTTAGGAACCGGCCGCTGGCCGGTTTTTGCTGTCCGGAACATCGCCGCCGGGCGTGCGTCCAACCCGCATCGGAACCCCGCGGGGGCGGATATGCGGACTTGGCTGAGGGCGATTGCGACCGCACTGGCGTGGGTGGCCGGGATGCTGTTTGGCCTGTGGGCGGGTGTGGGCATCGTGCGTGCAGCCGATACGCCGTGGTCGGTAACGCTGCGCGGCGATATGCAGACCGTGTCGCTGCGCCCGGCCGCCCGCGACGCGGGCTGCGGCGATCCGGCTTACTGCCGGATATCAGCCGCGCGCCGCCTGCATGATCGCCTCGGGGATGCGCTCCAGCGGCAGCACATGATCGACCCCGCCCAGGCGGATTGCTTCCTTGGGCATGCCAAAGACCACGCAGGTGGATTCATCCTCAGCGTAGGTGGTGGCGCCGGCGTCGTGCATTTCCTTGAGTCCGCGGGCACCGTCGTCGCCCATGCCGGTCATGATGATGCCGGTGGCGTTGCGCCCGGCGAATTTAGCGCACGAGCGGAATAGCACGTCGACCGAGGGCCGGTGACGATTGACCAGCGGACCGTCTACCACCTCCACGGTGTATTGCGCCCCGCTACGGGTGACCATCATGTGCTTGCCGCCAGGGGCGATCAGCGCGCGGCCGGGGGTGATGCGGTCGCCGTGGCGCGCTTCGCGGACTTCGATGGCGCACAGACCGTTGAGTCGTTCGGCGAACATGGCGGTAAAGCGTTCCGGCATGTGTTGCACGATGACGATGGGCGGAGCCACTGCCGGCAGCCGGGTCAGTACCGCCTCCAGTGCTTGGGTGCCGCCGGTGGAGGTGCCGATGGCGACAAAACGTTCGGTGGTGCGCACCATGTTGGCCCCGCTGCCCAGGCCGCTGGCTGCGGGCAGGACTGCGTCCGCGCTCAATCGCGGCTGCGGTGCGGCAGCCGGGGGGACGAGCCGGCGGGGGTTGGCGCGCGCGGCGGCTTTGACCGCGTGCACGATGTCGTTGGCACTGTCTTCCAGAAACTGTTTGAGGCCGGCGGTGGGCTTGGTGATGATCGACACTGCGCCGGCAGCCAAGGCGTTCATCGCCGCTTCCGAGCCGCGGGCCGCCAGCGAGGAGCAGATCACCACCGGTGTGGGCCGCTCGGCCATCAGTTTGCGCAAGAAGGTGAGCCCATCCATGCGCGGCATTTCGATATCGAGCACGATCACGTCCGGCCACTGGCGCTTCATGTGTTCCAGGGCGAACAACGGGTCGGAGGCCGCACCGATGACTTCGATACCGGGGTCGGCCGACAGCGCCTGGCGCAGCACCTGGCGCACCACGGCCGAATCGTCCACGATCATCACACGTATTGCACTCACGCGCTCGTTCTCCTGTGCGCATCGCCGAGATCCTGAAAAGCCAGCCAGGCATCGCCGCTGGAGACGTCGAACACCAGCTTGCGATGACCGCCGCCACCGAGGTGTTCGGCCATGATCGGAATGCTCCGTTCGGCCAGCAAGCGGCGGGCGATGTCGATGTTGCGCTGCCCGATATCCAGGTTGTGCGTCGGTTGCGGGCGGCCGGGAAACATGTTGCCGCCGCCAAAGATCTTGGCATGGTAGTCGGCATGGCGGGTGTGGTAGCGGCCGATTTCGCGGTCGAGCAGTGCCATGGCTTCATCCGCGTAGCGTCCGTCCAGCGGCTGGTTGCCGCTGCGGTTGCGCGTGGGCAGCATGAAGTGGCACATGCCGCCTAGCCGGAGGGTCGGGTGCCAGAGCGTGATCGACACGCACGAGCCCAGCACGGTGCGGATACGCGCTGGCGCACGACAAAAGTGCAGCTCGCCAATACCCAGATAGATCTCCGGTGGGCTCATAGGGGTTTGCGGTAGATGGTCGGGCGCACCGCGGTCAGCAGCCTAGGCTCGATGATGCCATTGAGTGTTTCCGAGTGGCCAACGATGAACCAGCCGCCGGGTTTCAGGCGGCCTAGCAGGTTCTCGACCACTTTGCGCTTGGTCGGCTGGTCGAAATAGATCATCACATTGCGCAGAAAAATCACATCGAACGGACCGATGGCAGGCAGGGGTTCGATCAGATTGACGTGCATGAAGCGGATCCGGCTGCGCAGTTCCCGGCAGATCAGAAAAGTGCCGGCCTGTTCGCGCACGCCTTTGAGGCAATATTTTTTCAGTAACGCAGGCGGAATACCGCGGCTGCGCTCCAGCGGATAGTGACCGCTTTGTGCGCGCGCCAAGACCTGGGTGGAGATGTCCGAGGCGGTGACCGCCCACGGCGCGTTGCCGAGCGCTTCGGCCAGCACCATGGCCAGGGTGTAAGCTTCTTCGCCGCTGGAGCAGGCCGCGCTCCACACCTCGAAGCTGCCACCGCGCGGATGATGCGGCAGGATGTGGTCGCGCAAAAAATCGAAATGCTTGGGCTCGCGAAAAAAGTAGGTTTCGTTGGTGGTCAGCAAATCCACCATGGTTTGCCGCTCTGCCCCCTGATCCGGGGCGCTCACCAGCCGGTAATAGTCGGCAAAGCTGGCGAGCCCCAGCGCGCGCAGACGCTTGGCCAGCCGGCCGACCAGCAGCACCTTTTTGGACGGGGCCAGGTAAATGCCGGCAATCTTGTAGAGCAGGGACTGAAAGCGGGCAAAGTCCTGGTCGCTGATACTGTCCGCGTTGTCTTGCGCCATGCGTGATCCGGTTCGGTGGCGGGCGCGCCTGGCCCGCGTGCGGGGTCAGAAACGTTCGAAGGCCGATTCGTCCAGATTGGCGGCGGTCACTTTGGGCAGCGGCTTGCCCAAGCTGCGGCCAGACAAGGGTTTACGCGGCCGGCTGGCGGGTGGTGCGGCACCCTGTTCGGGCCGATACGGCGCATCCGCCGCAGAGTGCGAGCGCCGCAGGCCGCCGGCCGGCGCTTCGTTGACCTGGAAAAACTGCATCAGCGCTTGCAGTTGTTCGGCCTGCGAGCCCAATTGCTCGGCGGTGGCGGCGAGCTCTTCGGAGGCCGAGGCGTTTTGCTGGGTGGCTTGGCTCAACTGGCTCACCGCCTGGTTGATCTGGGTGACGCCGCCGGCCTGTTCTTCCGAGGCCGAGGCGATTTCCTGCACCAGATCGGAGGTTTTGCGGATCGAGGGCACCATTTCATCGAGCAGGTGGCCGGCTTTTTCGGCCAGTTTGACGCTGGAGCCGGCCAGCTCACCGATTTCCTGAGCGGCCACCTGGCTGCGCTCGGCCAGTTTGCGCACTTCGGCGGCGACTACTGCGAAGCCCTTGCCGTGCTCGCCTGCGCGGGCGGCCTCGATGGCGGCGTTCAGGGCCAGCAGATTGGTCTGGTAGGCAATGTCGTCGATGATGCCGATTTTGTCGGCGATGGCTTTCATGGCCTCGACGGTCTCACGCACCGCGCTGCCGCCGTCGGCGGCCTCGGTGGCGGCCTTGGTGGCGATGCCGTCGGTGACCCGGGCGTTTTCGGCGTTCTGATGGACGCTGGCGGAGGTCTGTTCCAGGGTGGCGGAGATTTCCTCGACGCTGGCGGCCTGCTCGGAGGCGCCTTGCGACAGCGACTGAGCGGTGGCAGAGACTTGGCTGGAGGCCGAAGACAGATTGTCGGCCGCGCCGCGCACTTGGCCGATGATCTGCGAAAGCTTCTCTACCATGTGATGCATGGCGGAGAGCAACTGGCCCAGTTCATCGCGCGAGCGGGCGTCGATCTGCACCCTGAGGTCGCCTTCGGCCAGCGCATTGGCCGCAGAAACCGCCTGCGCCAGCGGGCGGGTGATCGAGCGGGTGATCAGCCATCCCAGTGCGACTGCGAACAGCGTGCAGAAGGCGAGCACCCCGATCAGCAGATTGCGGACCTTGCGGTAGTTGGCCTGGGACTGAGTGAATGCATGGTTGGCGTCGTTCAGGACGTACTCGCGCAAGGCATTGGCAGCGCCTTGAGCGTCGGTTTGCAGTGGATTGATCTTGAACAGCAAGGTCTGGTTGGCAGATAGATAATCGCCTGCCAGCAACTGGCGCACCGCCGGTTGGATGCCTTCGCTCACCAAGCGGGTGTAGGCTGCCTCGAAGCGATTGGCCAGCTCGCGCTCTTCGGCGCTGAGTTCGCGGGTCGAGAACGCTTCCCAGGCCGCGGTCACGTCGGCGCCGATGCGCTCGGTCGCATCGGTGTGCCGACTGAGTGGGTGGTCATGGAGCGTAGCAAAGCGGCTTTCCGGATTGTGTTGCAAGCCCAGCATGATTTGGCTGCGGGCATCGTTGAGCAGCACTTCTATCCGTCCAAGTTCGACGCTTGGCCGCAGGCGCTCTTGGTATTGCAGCTGGAGCTCTGCATTGACCTCGGACAGGGCGCGCAGGCCGGTGAGCGCAACACCCAATAGCGCCGCCAACAGTACCGTAAGCAGGATGGACAGTCGGTAGCCGACCTTGAGATTGCTGAGCGTCATGTTGCCTCCCTTGATCGATATGCGGGATGATCGAGGCCTGCTTACGGCCGCCACGGCCAGCACTCAGCCGCTTTGTTCTTCGTCTTGCGGACTGGCTTGCCCGCCCACCGCGGCCAACTGGGCCATCTCATCGACCGACAAGACCCGGTCGATGTTCAGAATGATGACGAATTTACCGTCCACCTTGCCCATGCCTTGGATGAAATCCGCGCGAATACGCGCGCCGAAGCTGGGCGGGGGTTCGATGTCGCCGGGCGGGATTTCCAGCACTTCGTTGACACTGTCGACCACGATGCCGATGTCCTGGCGCAGGTCGATGTCGTCCACCGTCTGATTGATTTCGACGATGACGATGCAGGTGCGCCGAGCCGCTGCGGTCGGTTTGCCGCCAAAGCGCGCGGACAGATCCACCACCGGCACCACCGCGCCGCGCAGGTTGATCACCCCGCGGATGAAGGCCGGCATCATCGGAATTTCGGTCAGTGTGCCGTATTCGATGATTTCCTTGATGTTGAGGATGCCGATGGCAAAGACCTCGGCGTTCAGTGTGAACGTGAGGTATTGCTGCGAGCCCTGGCTGCTTGCGGCGATGGCAGGCGGGGTGTTTTTTTGCGCGATGACTTGTCCCATGAGCGAAGTCCTTCAGAAGCGTTCGAAATCCTGCTCGTCCACCGTGGCGGCCGGGGCGGGCGAGGGCTTACGGGCGGGCTTGGCGGCTGCCGGCTTGCGCGAGGGGGTGGGTGTGGCAGGTGGGGCGGTGTGCGAGCGCCGCACGCCGCCGGCCGGCGCTTCGTTGAGCTGGAAGAACTGCATCAGCGCTTGCAGTTGTTCGGCCTGCGAGCCCAATTGCTCGGCGGTGGCGGCGAGCTCTTCGGAGGCCGAGGCGTTTTGCTGGGTGGCTTGGCTCAACTGGCTCACCGCCTGGTTGATCTGGGTGACGCCGCCGGCCTGTTCTTCCGAGGCCGAGGCGATTTCCTGCACCAGATCGGAGGTTTTGCGGATCGAGGGCACCATTTCATCGAGCAGGTGGCCGGCTTTTTCGGCCAGTTTGACGCTGGAGCCGGCCAGCTCACCGATTTCCTGAGCGGCCACCTGGCTGCGCTCGGCCAGTTTGCGCACTTCGGCGGCGACTACTGCGAAGCCCTTGCCGTGCTCGCCGGCGCGGGCGGCCTCGATGGCGGCGTTCAGGGCCAGCAGATTGGTCTGGTAGGCAATGTCGTCGATGATGCCGATTTTGTCGGCGATGGCTTTCATGGCCTCGACGGTCTCACGCACCGCGCTGCCGCCGTCGGCGGCCTCGGTGGCGGCCTTGGTGGCGATGCCGTCGGTGACCCGGGCGTTTTCGGCGTTCTGATGGACGCTGGCGGAGGTCTGTTCCAGGGTGGCGGAGATTTCCTCGACGCTGGCGGCCTGCTCGGAAGCGCCTTGCGACAGCGACTGGGCGGTGGCAGAGACTTGGCTGGAGGCCGAAGACAGATTGTCGGCGGCGCCACGCACGTCACCGATGATCTGCGAAAGCTTCTCTACCATGTGGTGCATGGCGCCGAGCAACTGGCCCAATTCATCGCGCGAGCGGGCGTCGATCTGCACCCTGAGGTCGCCTTCGGCCAGCGCATTGGCCGCACAGACCGCCTGGGCCAGCGGGCGGGTGATCGAGCGGGTGATCAGAAAAGCGAAAAGCAGGGCCAGTGCCACGGCAGCCGCCGACAGTACGATCATCAACAGGCGTGCGCGCTCTGCGGCTGCCAGCGCTTGCTTGCCGCTGTCTTCCATGAGTTTGCCCTGATAGGCGATGAGTGCGTTCAGGCTGTCCAAATAGGCCGTCTGCGCCTTGCGCATTTCGCCCATGAGCAGGGCGGTGGCCGCTTCACGGTTGTCGGCTTCGATCAGGCGGCGCAGGTTGCCGAGTTCAGTCACATAGGCGGCGCGTGTGGTCTCTACGGTACGCAATAGCGCGATACCTTCGGGCGAGTCGATGGTGCTGCGCAATTTGTCCAGATTCTCGGTGATTCGGGCCGAGGCCGGGGGCAGGCGCGCCATTTCGCGCTCCGCTTCGGCGCGTGTGGGGACCAGCACCGCATTGCGGGTGGCGCGAGCGGCGAGATTGACATCGTCGATGATGTTGTTGGCCCACACCGTTTTTTGGAAGCGATCCGAAACCATCAGATTGATGTCTTGGGCCAGATCGTCGATGCGGGTGATGCTAAAAAGCGCCATCGCGCACAGCAGCACCACCACGACCGCGAAGGCCATGGTGAGACGGATGCCGATCCTGAGATTGTTGAGCATGGACAGTCTCCTACGACAGAGCAAGGGGGGGGAGCCGGGTGTCGTTCAGCCGGCCAAGCTGTTGCGTCCGGCCTGTTTGGGGGCAAGTATCGCTTCTTCGCTGCCTGCGGCCAGTTGGGTCAGCGCCTGCACATCGAGAATCAGCGCCACCTCGCCCGAGCCTAGAATGGTGGAGCCGCCGATGCCGCGCAGGTTGCGGAACAGATGGCCGAGCGGCTTGATGACGGTCTGGAATTCGCCTAGTAACTGATCGACCACGATGCCGGCTTTTTGGCCGGCGGCTTTGACCACCACCACGTTTTCACGTCGGGGGCGTGGGCCGGGGATTTCGAACAGCTCGCGCAGACGGATGAAGGGCAGGACTTCGCCGCGCAGATTGAGATAGTTGCGTAAACCGGCCTCGGTCTGCAGTTCGATACATTCGACCACCATATCCAGCGGGATCACGTAACTGGCCGGGCCTGCGCCGACCAAAAAACCGTCGATGATCGCCAGGGTCAGCGGCAGGCGGATGGCAAAGCGGGTACCTTCGCCTTCTTTTGAACTGACTTCGACCCGGCCGCGCAGGCTTTGGATGTTGCGCTTGACCACGTCCATGCCTACGCCGCGGCCGGACAGGTTGGACACCTGCTCAGCGGTGGAAAAGCCCGGTTCGAAGATCAGGCTGTGAATTTCGCTGTCGGACAGGCTTTGGCCGCTGGCAATCAGGCCGCGCTCGATGGCTTTGCGGGTGATTTTTTCGCGGTTCAGGCCGCCGCCGTCGTCGGCGATTTCGATGACGATGCTGCCCGAGTCGTGAAAAGCGTTGAGTTCCAGCCGGCCGCGTGGCGGCTTTCCGCGTGCGGCGCGCACTTCGGGCGGCTCGATACCGTGGTCGATGGCGTTACGGACCAGGTGCATCAGCGGATCGCCGATTTTTTCCACCACCGATTTATCCAGTTCGGTGTCGCCGCCGGAAATGACCAGTTCGATGTCTTTACCCAGTTCCTTGGAGACATCGCGCACCACCCGGTTGAAGCGGTTGAAGGTTTCGCCGATCTGCACCATGCGCAGTTGCAAGGCCGCGTCGCGGATGTTTTCCACCAGACGGCTGACGATGGAGGTCGCCTCGGTGAGATCGGTCTGGCCGGCGCGGCTGGCCAGCAGATTCACGCTGGCGCCGGCAATGACCAGTTCGCCCACCAGGTCGATCAGCCGGTCGAGTTTGTCGGCCTGGATGCGGATCAGGCGCGCTTCGGCCGCTTTCTTCTCATTGACCTGCTTTTGTTTGACCACCGCAGCTTCTACCAACTCCGGCTGCACCGCCTGGTGTTCGACCAGGATCTCGCCCAGCGGTGGCTTGGCGTGGGGGTCGGGTGCCGAGCCCTCGGCCGCCGTTTGCGCGGCTTGCGCGGCCAATCCGGCTTCGAGTTCGGCCGGGGTGAGCGCGCCGATGCGCACCAGGATTTCGCCCAAGCGCATCGGGTCTTCGGGCAGCGCCATGATCAGTTGGATGTAGTCGGCCAGGCGGCTTTTCGGCGGCAGGATGTGCAGGGTGCACTCGTCGCGCACGAAGTCGAACACCCGCTCGATGGTCGCCTTGTCGGCATCCGAGGCAAAGCTGATTTCAAAGCCCAGGTAGCAGCACTCCGGGTCCATCTCATCGGCCGGCGGCATGGCATCGGCCAGGGTTTCGATGCGCTCGATGCGGCCCAGGGTGCCGAGGTAGCGCAGAAAAGACAGCGGGTCCATGCCGTTTTTCAGCACATCCGGACCGAAACGCAGCGAAATATGCCAGCAGTCGGTCTCCACCACGCCGCCGCCGCTGGTGTGCACTTCTGCGGCCTTGGGGGCGGGCGGCGCGCTGCTCGAATTTTGCGCGCTGCCCGCCTCCGCCAGCCAGTCGCGCTGCAGGCGGGCGAGCAGGGCGTCGCCTTCGGCCTGAAGGGCCTCGTCTGGCGCGTTGGCGCCGGATTCGAGCACGCCAATGAGCTGCCCCATGTGGTCGGTGCAGGCTAGCAGCAGCGCAATGAGATCGGTGTTGGCGGCGATCTCCCGGTTGCGCAGCCTATCCAGCACGCTTTCCACCACGTGGGTGAAAGCCACCAGGAAATCGCACTCGATGACGCCCGCCCCACCTTTGATGGTGTGCGCGGCGCGAAACACCGCGCCGAGAATGTCGGCGTCGTCCGGTTTGTCCTCCAGTTGCAGCAGCGCCGTCTCCATGGCCTGCAGTTGCTCGCGGCTTTCGGTAACAAAAACGGCGGTAATCTCGTCCATCGCTCTAACGCGCCTCCTGTGCCGGCACCAGCATCGGATCGCCGAATTCGGCGGCCATATTGTAGAAATCCACGATCTGACTGACCGCCTGGCTGTGCGCCACGATGTGGGCCTGCTTGCCCAGGCGCGCGGCTTCGCGTTTGATCAGCACCAGAAGCTGGAAGCCGGCGGTGTCGATTTCGGCCACCGCGGACAAATCCAGTTCCAGCCGATCGCAGTCGGTCAGGGCATCGACCAAGGTTTTTTTCTGTGCCACGGCGTTGTAGATGGTCATGTCTTCGACGATCGCCAGACGCCGGACTGCGGGGGGGCAAGTGCTCATCGATGCGTCTCCGTAAAATGACGCGGGTCAGAACAGTTCGACTTTCGGACTGCCGGTGGGCGCTTCGCTGTGCTGTTGCAGGCTCTGTTTGTGGGTGCTGCGCTGGCTTTCCATGACGTAGCGGGCATAGAGCTGATCCAGATGCTCGGCCAACGGCACATAGTTGAAATCCGGGTTGTCGGCTTGCGCCAGGCGTTCGGCCAGACCGGCAAGATGCTCGTCCAGGCGTGCCAGCGCCTCGGCGGTATGCTCGATCTGCTGCCGGGTGACATCCTGGAACTGCACGCTGGCCATGGTTTCCATGAACATGGTGGCGAGCTTCTGGCTGCTATCGCGCACCGTGTCGATGACCGCGCCCTGGTGACGGAGCAGCGCTTCGTAGCTGTCGCCCAGTTGCACCAGTTGGTCGGCAAACTGACCGAGCGCGGCTTGCTCTTTGTTCAGATTCATCGACGAGAGTTTTTCCTGCAACTGCACTTCGATGGTGCTGGCCACGCCCTGGATGCCCTGGTTGATCGCCACCACCGCTTTTTCGGTCTCCGCCGACAGTTTGCGCACCTCGTCGGCCACCACCGCAAAGCCGCGTCCGGCCTCACCAGCGCGCGCCGCTTCGATGGCCGCGTTGAGCGCCAAGAGATTGGTTTGCGCGGCGATGTCTTTGATCAGCTTGGTGAGCGATTCCAGCGATCGCGCTTCATGGACCACCTGTGCCACGCGCGCCTGGTCGGCCTGCGCTTCGGCGATACGGGCGGCGATGTAGTCGCGCATCTGGCCGATCAAACGCTGGTTTTGCGCAAATTTTTGCTCGGAATCCGCAGCCAGTTCGTCGGATTCACGGGAAGTCTGGGCGACGAAATCGTTCAGACGGCCGACCACTTCGTCGATGGCCTGCAGCCGGCTGGTGATGTCGTAAGCGGCCTGTTCGGTCTGCTGGACGACACTGGCCAGTTGATCGCGCAACACGCCGTTGTAGGTGGGCACGGTGCGAAGTTCGCGGGCCACTTCCTCATGGACCGCCGCCACCTTGTGGGAGGCCGATTGGAGCTTTTCTTGCACCGTGCTCAGGCCAAACATGTGGTCCCGGAAAAAAGCCAGCGACACCAGGCGTTGGGCCAGCGCGGCCACCGCGACGATCAGCACGGTGCCCAAGGCGTCGCCCAACGGTTGGGCAATTTTGAGCCGGACCAGAAAGTCGTCGTGAAACCAGTCGTTGAAAAAATAAACCGTGGTACCCGCCCCCAGCGCCACTACGGCGGCGACCAGGATGGAGCGGCGAAGCAGGGCGTTGAAGTCCATGGTTGTCGTCCTTGGGCAGCTCAGCGCATGACCAGCTTGATGGTGTTGAGCAACTCGTCGGCCGTGGCCGGTTTGACGATCCAGCCGGAGGCGCCGGCAGCCTTGGCTTCGGCCTTTTTCGACTGTTGCGATTCGGTGGTGAGGAAAAGAATCGGCATGAAGCGGTAAGCGGGCAGCTTGCGCACTTCCTTGATGAGTTCGATGCCGTTCATGCCCGGCATGTTCAGATCGGTGATCAACAAATCGGCTTTGACCCCGGCCTGGAATTTTTTCAGCGCCTCTTGAGCGTTAGCGGCCTTTTCCACGGCGTAGCCTGCTTTGGTCAGGATGCCGGAAATGCTCAGCAAAATGGTGGCCGAATCATCGACCAGGAAAATGGTTTTCATATGCGTGTCGCGTGTGGTGTTGAATCGGAATGCGCGCCGACGGGGCGCTGGCTCCGCAACAGTATATGGCCATATCTACGGCCATATTGCGGGCAGGCTTTAACAGGCCGTTGAAAAACGACTGCGGTCGGTCATCGGCGGCGTTGCGCGGTGCGCCGGCCGGTCGCCTTACCCGGCGCAATCGGCGGCTGCCGGTGTGGGCGCTTTCAGCGCGCGCCAGGTTCGCCGGGGGCCAAGATCAGGCGGCCGGCGCGTCGCCGGGTGCCGCCGCCGGCCAGCACCGCCAGGCCGGCCCCGCCGTGGGCATGACAGATCGCGCAGGCCAGCGCGTCCGACGCATCCGGCCCGGCGGGCGCAGGCAGCGCGAGCAGCCGCTGCACCATGTGCTGTACCTGTTCCTTGTTGGCTTTGCCGTAGCCGACCACCGACTGTTTGACTTGCAGCGCGGTGTATTCGGCCACCGGCAGGTCGCAGCTTACCGCGCCGCAGATCACCGCGCCGCGCGCCTGACCCAACAACAAGGTGGAGTTGGGGTTCACATTGACGAACACCTTTTCCACCGCGACCTGGTCGGGGGTGTAGGTGTGGATCACCTCGCGCACGCCGTCGAGCAGGGTGCGCAGCCGGCCGGGTAGATCTCCGTCCGCGGTGCGGATGGTGCCGCTGGCCACGTAGCGCAGTTGGCTGCCGAGACGGTCGATCAGCCCAAAGCCGGTCACCCGCAATCCGGGGTCCAGCCCCAGAATGCGGGTGGTGAGCGCGCCGGAGGCCGCGGCGGTACTCAAGCGGTCACCACCGCGGTGCCGCTGACGCACACCATCAGCATGCCGTTGTCAGCGCCCAGCACTTCGTAGTCGATGTCGATGCCGACCACTGCGTTGGCACCCAGGCGGGCGGCCTGTTCGGCCATCTCATCCATCGCCAGTTGGCGCGCGTCGGTCAGCGAGCGCTCATAGGCGCCGGCGCGTCCGCCGACGATGTTGCGGATCGAGGCGAACATATCCTTGAAGATATTTGCGCCGATGATCGCCTCGCCGGTGACCACGCCCAGGTACTTGCGGATTGGACGGCCTTCCAGGGTCGGGGTGGTGGATAGTTCCATGGCCTGCTCCTTTGCCGGGTAAAGTGCCGATTCTAGCCCTTGCGCGCCAACCATACGCCTGCCACGGCCACCACCATGCCGGCCAGCGCCGGCGGGGCCAGGGTTTCGCCAAACATCGCCCAGGCAATCAGCGCGGTCGTCGGTGGGGTGAGGTAGAACAGGCTGGCCACGTTGACCGCGCTGCCATGACGGATCAGCAGATTGAGCAGGCTGATGGCGCCAACCGAGAGCACCAGCACCAACCACAACAGGGCAAAGACGAACTCGCCCTGCCAGTCGATCTGCATCGTCTCGGTCTGGCTGGCGGCCAGCGCGGACACCGCCAGCGTGGGCACGAACTGGATCACCGCGCCGCTACGTAAATCGAAGCGCGGGCAGAAGCGCTTTTGATAAAGCGTGCCGCCGGTAATGGCCAGCAAGGCCGCCAGCGCGGGCAGCAACGCATGCCACAGCGTGGCCAGGCTGGTGCTGTCGGTGCCGGCCTTGGCCCCGACCACCAGTGCCACCCCGGCAAAGCCCAGTGCCAGCCCTGCCCACTGGCGCAGACTCACCCGCTCACCGAGCAGCCAGCCTGCCCCCAGCGCGGTCAGCAGCGGCTGCAGACCAACCACCAAGGCGGTGACGCCGGCCGGCAGACCGCGGTCGATGGCGATGAACACCCCACCCAGGTAGCCGGCGTGCAGCAGCAGACCGGAGACGCCGATGTGCAAATACTCCTGCGGGCGTTTCGGCCAGGGCGCGCGGGTGGCGAGCGCCACGCCGAGCATCAGGCCGATCACCAGCAGGTAACGGGTCGACAAAAACGTCAGCGGCTCGGCATAAGGCAGGCCGAACTTGGCGCCGATGAAGCCGGTGCTCCACAGCAAAACGAACAAAAGCGGCGCAGCGGTGGAGAGCGAAGCGGTCGGGGAGCTGTTCATGGGCGCATGTTGCCCGCTCGGTGGCGGCCACAGAAGGCACAGCGACACGCCGATTGACCGGTACAGCGCAGCGCACGGACAAAACCAACGGGCCGCAGCGGGCGGCCCGTGGTGGGTGAATGGCAGGCGCGACTTGGCAGGCCGTTGAAAAATTCCTGCGCTGGACCCGCTGCGGCGTTACGCGGTGCCGGGATCAGGTCTCCAGCACCGCAGAGGTGTACACTTCCTGCACGTCGTCCAGCGCTTCGAGTGCGTCGAGCAGCTTTTGCATGCGCGCGGCTTCGTCGCCGCTCAGCACGGTTTCGTTGAGCGGCTTCATGGTGACTTCGCCGAACTCGGCGGAAAAACCGGCGGCTTCCAGCGCCTCTTTGACCGCGGTGAATTCCCACGGAGCGGTGATGACTTCGATCGAGCCGTCGTCGTGGCTCACCACATCCTCGGCACCGGCTTCCAGCGCAGCTTCCATCAGCGCGTTCTCGTCGGTGCCGGGGGCGAACAGCAATTGGCCGCAATGCTTGAACTGAAAGGCCACGCAACCGTCGGTGCCAAGGTTGCCGCCGTACTTGGAGAACGCATGGCGCACGTCGGCCACGGTGCGGGTTTTGTTGTCGGTCAGGCAATCGACCATCACCGCCGCGCCGCCGATGCCGTAACCTTCGTAACGGGCTTCTTCGTAGGCAACGCCTTCGAGCTGACCGGTGCCGCGCTTGATGGCGTTTTCGATATTCTCTTTGGGCATGGACTCGGCCTTGGCCTTGTCGATGGCCAGGCGCAGGCGCGGGTTGGCGCCCGGATCACCGCCTCCCAGTTTGGCGGCGACCGTGATTTCCTTGATCAATCGGGTGAAAATCTTGCCGCGCTTGGCGTCCTGACGTCCCTTGCGGTGCTGGATGTTGGCCCATTTGGAATGACCCGCCATGGAAAATACCCTCGATGCTGCCGGTTGGTGTGTAAGAGGCGGCAATTATACAGACCGGCGCGCAAGGCCGGACAAGGGCGTACCGGTGGTATGCTGACCGGATTGCACTTCAAGGGTTTCGTTCATGAGCGCTATGTTACGGCAATGTGTGCTGGTCTTGTGGGCGGTGAGCTTTGCGCCGCTGGTTTTCGCGCAAGAGACGATTTCTTATCACGGCTGCACCGATGCGCGCGGCCGCCCGGTGCTTTCGGTGGCCGATCCGGCCTCGCCGGTGGTGGCCGGCACCCATGTCGAGGCTGGGCGCCAGGTGATCCGCTACAACCCACAACTGTTACCGGAGCTTATCCCGGCTGCGCGGCTTTTTTTCTATGCCCATGAGTGCGCGCGCCACAATCTTGCCTTGCCGCTGGATCGGCCCCTGACCGTGGCGCAGGCGCAGCGCGCCGATTGCTGGGGGCTGGAGAGTCTGTTGCGTGCAGGTTTGATCAACGGCAGCGCAGAGCTGGCTGCTTTGCAGGCCGCACTGCGTTTCACCCCGGAGCAATGGGTGCTGCTGCCAGGCCCGCCGCGTGACTTTGACTTGCCGGGGTGCCAGGCACGCAGTGCCGCGCGCTTGCGGCTGGCCGCGCCCCCGCCCGGTCAGCACGCCTGGAATGCTTGTGTACGCGCCTGCGGCGATACGCTGTTTGCCTGCCGCGCGACCGATTGTGATGACCATTACCGAAGCTGCGTGGCCGGTTGCGGCGAGCGTTGAACGCAAGAGAACCCGGAAACGAGGAGCCCCATCATGGCCGAACCTATGCCAATTGCCCGCGCGGGCGACAAAACCCTGTATTTGCTGCCCCGTCTGGCCAACCGCCATGGCCTGATCACCGGCGCCACCGGCACCGGCAAAACGGTGACCTTGCAAAAGCTGGCTGAAAGCTTCGCGGCCATCGGTGTGCCGGTGTTCATGGCCGATGTCAAGGGCGATCTGTCCGGCATCGGCGCCGCGGGCGTCGCCTCTCCCAAACTCATGCAGCGCTTGGCGGCGATCGGCATCGAGGACTTCACCCCGCGCGCCAATACCGCGGTGTTCTGGGATGTGTTCGGTGCGGCCGGCCACCCGGTACGCGCCACCATCACCGATATGGGGCCGCTTTTGCTCGCGCGCCTGCTGAACCTCAACGACACCCAGGCCGGGGTGCTGCAACTGGTGTTCAAAATCGCCGACGACCATGGCCTGCTGCTGCTCGACCTCAAAGATTTGCGCGCGATGGTGCAGTACGTGGGCGAGAACGCCAAATCTTTCACCACCGAGTACGGCAATGTTTCGGCCGCCTCGATCGGCGCCATCCAGCGCAATCTGCTGGCCTTGGAGAGCCAGGGCGGCGATGTTTTTTTTGGCGAGCCGATGCTGGATATCGCCGACCTGATGCAGACCGACGCCGACGGACGCGGGGTGGTCAACGTGCTGGTGGCCGACCGCCTCTACCAATCGCCCAAGCTCTACGCCACCTTCTTGCTGTGGCTGCTGGCCGAGCTGTTCGAGAACTTGCCCGAGGTGGGCGACCTGGACAAGCCCAAGCTGGTGTTTTTTTTCGACGAGGCCCATTTGTTGTTCGACGATGCGCCCAAGGCGCTGGTGGACAAGATCGAACAGGTGGTGCGGCTGATCCGTTCCAAGGGCGTGGGGGTGTATTTCGTCACCCAGAATCCGCTCGATGTGCCCGACGCGGTGCTCGGCCAGCTCGGCAATCGGGTGCAGCATGCGCTGCGCGCATTCACCCCGCGCGACCAGAAGGCGGTCAAGACTGCAGCCAGCACGCTGCGTGCCAACCCGGCCTTCGATGCCGCCAGCGCGATCACTGAACTGGGGGTGGGCGAGGCGCTGGTGTCTTTTCTGGATGACAAAGGGCGTCCCGAGGTGGTCGAACGCGCTTGGGTGATTCCGCCGTGCTCGCGCATTGGGCCGCTGGAGCTGGCCGAGCGCGAGGCGGCGATTCGCGCATCGGTGTTGTACGGCCATTACGAGCAGGTGCTCGATCGCGAGTCAGCCTACGAGCGGCTGCGTGCGCAGGCCGAGGCGGCTGCCGTGCAAGCGCCGTCGGTGGGCGGGCGCGCCGCGGCGCCGGCAGAGTCATCCGCGGTCGGCGGCGGTTTGAGCGACATTCTGTTCGGCTCCACCGGTCCGCGCGGCGGGCGGCGAGACGGTTTGGTGCAGATTGCCGCCAAAACCGTGACCCGCACGGTGGGCAGCGCCATTGGCCGGCAGATCGTGCGCGGCCTGCTCGGTTCCTTGCTGGGTGGCGGCCGGCGCTGAGGGGCGTTTAGCTGGCCGTGTGCTAGCCGAGGCGGCAGCGTCCGGCGGCTGCCGCCTCGGCTAGCGCGCGCCGGGTGGCGATCAGCACGCGCGGGACGGCCGGATCGGCCAGCACCACCACATATCCGGTGGCGCCGGTCCATCCAATGCAGCCACGCATCGCGCTGCCGTCGGGCAGATCGATGGCGAGCCAGTCGCCGCGGGTCGCCGTGGCCGCCGGGTGCGGGGGCGGTGCGCCGATGGCGTAGCGGTTGTGGTTGAAGATGCGCAGACCGTTGGCGCCAAGCGGTGCGCTCAGCGTGGCCGGGGCCGGGGTGGGCGCCTGTCCGGGCGGCAGCAAGGTGCCGGCCAGCGCGGCCTGCTGCGCGGTGATGCAGGGGGCCAGGGCGGCGCGTTGGGCCTCTTCGGCCAGCCCCAAGGCAGCAAGTCCCTGGGCGAGCTTGCGGTTGAGCGTCGGCAGCGCGTCGGCCCAGCGTGTGCGCGCCTGCGGCTCGGTGGGCGGGTGGATGCTCTGCGCCAGACGTTTGGCCAGCTCGCAGCAAATCCGCCATTGCGGATGCTCGCCGCCATGGTTGTAGTGCAGCCGGGCAAGAAGCGGCAGCCACCAGTGGGCGAGAAACTGCCCGATGACATTCGGCGTGTCGGCGCGCAGCAGGCGCTCGATTACGGCGGTGGCCTCAATGAGCGCGTGTTCGCGGCGCTCGGCGCGTTCGGCCAGGGCCAGCGCCGGCTGTACCAGCGTGGCGATGCGTGCGTCAGTGTCGGCGGTGTGCGACGGCTGGTCGGCGCGTGTGGGTTCTGGCGCACGATCTTCCGGCCGTGGCGCCGGCGCGCTGGCCCGATGCGGCCTCAGACCAGCCGCATCCAGGGTCGCGCCCAACTCGCGGTAGGTGGCGCGTAGGGTGCGCGCCAACGGTTCGCCGCAGCGTTCAAGGAATTGCAACCGTTGCGCCGGATCGAAGCCGGCTGCATCGGCCAGCGCGCGTAGCGCGCGGCACACCGTTTCCGGGCCCACCGGGGTTTGCTCTTCCGCGGCGTCGCGTTGCCCGAGCAGCATCATGTAGCGCCCGTGCAGGCGGCTGAGTTCGATTCGGCAATAGTCGCGCAGCCGCCGGGCGAGCGCAGTAAGTTCCAGGGTGAATTCGAGGTCGTGCTCATGGACCAGGCTGATCCGCGAGGCGGTCAGTCCGTGCGCCTGTTCGAAGCCGCGCCGGTCGTGCAGGCCGACGAGTTCGTCGTGGCAGCGCGCCGCCTCGTCTACAAAGGCCGCAATCGTCTTTTGCTCGATGAAGCCGATACTGCGCGCAAAGGCTTCCAGGTTGGCCAGGAGTTGGCTACGGCAATGCGCCAGCAATCGTTGCTGGCCGGAGAGCTGGGCACTGGCAGAGGCGGTATCGGTCATGGCGGTGTCCACTGTTTGGTTCCAGGCGGCCTGCGTAGGCGGCTGGGCATCGTTGGCCCACCCGGCCCGGTGCCACTTTGCCGCGGTTGGCCGCACAGCTTACCGGGCGTGCGGGCCGAGTCCAAGCCGCTCGCAGATCGCCAGCGTGGGTTCGGCCTGATTCATGCAGTAAAAATGCAGGCCGGGTGCGCCGGCTTCGAGCAGGCGCTGGCATAGGTCGGTGACCACATCCAGGCCGAACGCGCGGATCGACGCCGAGTCGTCGCCAAAGCTTTCGAACTTGCGCCGCATCCAGCGCGGGATTTCGGCACCGCAGGCATCTGAGAAGCGCGCCAGCCTGGCAAAGCTGGTAATTGGCATGATACCGGGCACGATTGGGATGTCTATGCCCAGCGCGCGCACTTCATCGACGAAATGCAGGTAGGCGTCGAGGTTGTAGAAATACTGGGTGATCGCCGAATCCGCACCGGCGGCCACCTTGCGTTGAAAAGCCAACAGATCGTCGCGCGGGCTTTTGGCTTGCGGGTGCCATTCCGGATAGGCGGCCACCTCGAGGATGAAACGCCGGCCGGTTTCGGCGCGGATGAATTCCACCAGCTCGCTGGCGTAACGTAGCTCGCCGGTGGTGCCCACGCCCGAGGGCAGATCGCCGCGCAGCGCGACGATGCGGCGGATACCGGCTTCCTCGTACTCCTTGAGGATGGCGCGCAACTGTGCGCGGCTGGCGCCAATGCAGGACAGGTGCGGGGCGGCTTCAAAGCCGGCGGCGGCGATCTCCTGCACGGTGGCAAAGGTACGCTCGCGGGTGGAGCCGCCGGCGCCGTAAGTGACCGAGAAAAAGGCCGGCTGCAAAACCGCCAGACGCTCGCGCACCGTGCGCAGTTTTTCGGCCCCCTCGGGTGTTTGCGGAGGGAAGAATTCGATCGACAGTTCAATGGCCTGCATGGTCGGAGTGTTGCATCCAGATAAAGAATTCGCGGTTGCCGTCGCCGCCCGCGATGGGGGAATCGTACCAGCCGCACACCGCCAGTCCGATTTCTTGCGCGGCGGCACGGAGTTTTTTTTCCACCTCGCGGTACAGACGGGCATCGCGCACGATGCCGCCTTTGGCCAGCTCCTGCGGGCCGACTTCGAATTGCGGCTTGACCAGCGCGAGGATGTCACCGTCGGCGGCCAGCAGCGCGGGCCATTGGGGAAGCAGCAGGGTGAGCGAGATGAAGCTGGCATCGCAGACGATGACATCGAAGCCACCGGGCGGGTAATGCTCGCCCAATACGGCCGCGGTCAGATGGCGAGCATTGACACCTTCCAGGGTGATGCAGTGCGGCACTTTGGCCAGCCGTGGATGGAGCTGGCCGTGGCCCACATCGATGCCCACCACGCGGGCAGCACCGGCGGCCAGCAGACAGTCGCTAAAGCCGCCGGTCGACTGGCCCACGTCCAGGCAGATCCGTCCGGCCACCGCCACGCCGCTGGCCGCCAGCGCGCCGGCGAGCTTGAGGCCGCCGCGCGATACATAGCGGTCGGCTTCGTCCGCGGCCACGGTAAGCCGCGCCGACACCGGCAGCTCCTGCGCCGGCTTGGCGACCGTGCCGCCGTCCCAGCTCACCCGCCCGTTCTCGATCAACTGGCGGGCGCGGGTACGGGATTCGACCAGACCCTGCGCCACCAGCAGGGCGTCGGCGCGCAACATGCCGTCTGCGCGCGTTGCCGGGCGGTGCTGGCCGACGCTCGGTCGCGGCCGCCTGGCGCGCGCGTGAAAGGAGTTCATCGACATGGCAATCGGTGCCGATCCGGCCTGTGCAGCCCGACGGCTTGACGCTGCAAGGGCCGTTCAGTAGCGGTAGTGGTCGGGTTTGTACGGCCCTTCGACCGGCACCCCGATGTAGTCGGCCTGTGCGGGGCTGAGCACGGTAAGTTGGGCGCCGATTTTTTTGAGGTGCAGGCGCGCGACCATTTCGTCCAGCTTCTTCGGCAGCACGTAGACGCCGACCGGATAGTCGCTGGTGCGTGTATAGAGTTCGATCTGCGCCAGCGTCTGGTTGGCAAAAGAGTTGCTCATCACGAAGCTCGGATGACCGGTGGCGCAGCCCAAGTTCACCAGGCGGCCTTCGGCCAGCAGAATGATGCGCTTGCCGTCCGGGAAGACGATGTGGTCGACCTGCGGTTTGATGTTTTCCCACTGGTATTGACGCAGGCTGGCGACATCGATTTCGGAGTCGAAGTGGCCAATGTTGCACACGATGGCGTTGTGCTTCATCGCTTTCATGTGCTCATGGGTGATGACGCCGATATTGCCGGTGGCGGTGACGAAAATGTCGCCCACGGCTGCGGCCTCTTCCATGGTGACCACGCGGTAACCTTCCATGGCTGCCTGCAGGGCGCAGATCGGATCGATTTCGGTGATCCATACGGTGGCCCCCAGCCCGCGCAGCGATTGCGCGCAGCCCTTGCCCACATCCCCATAGCCCAAGACCACGGCAATCTTGCCGGCAATCATCACGTCGGTGGCGCGCTTGATGCCGTCGACCAGGGATTCTCGGCAGCCATAGAGGTTGTCGAACTTGCTCTTGGTGACCGAATCATTGACGTTGATGGCCGGGAACTTCAACTCGCCTTTGGCGTGCATTTGGTACAGCCGGTGCACACCGGTGGTGGTTTCCTCGGTCACCCCTTTGATCTGCGCCAGCCGGGTGGAGTACCAAGTGGGATCGGTTTGCAGCTTTTTGCGGATGGCGGCAAAGAGCACGCTGGCTTCCTCGCTGTCCGGGTGGTCCAAAACCGACAAATCCTTCTCGGCTTTCGCGCCCAGGTGCAAGAGCAAGGTGGCGTCGCCGCCGTCGTCCAGGATCATGTTGCTGTAGCCGCCGTCTGGCCACTCAAAGATGCGGTGGGTGTAGGTCCAATAGTCTTCCAGCGACTCGCCCTTGACCGCGAATACCGGAACGCCGGAGGCGGCCATCGCCGCGGCGGCGTGGTCTTGGGTAGAGAAGATGTTGCACGAGGCCCAACGCACCTCGGCGCCCAGCGCAGTCAGCGTCTCGATCAGCACCGCGGTTTGGATGGTCATGTGCAAGGAACCGGAAATGCGCGCACCCTTGAGCGGCTGGCGGGCGGCGTACTCCTCGCGGATTGCCATCAGGCCAGGCATTTCGGTCTCGGCAATGAGGATTTCCTTCCGACCCCAGTCGGCCAGCGACAAATCGGCCACCACGTAATCCTTGAACTCAGTCACAGCGTTCATGAACGTCTCCATGCGATGACCGGGGGGGGAGGGGAGAGAGGCTTGAAGGCTCACCCGGCATCCCCAACCCGGCGGGGTTGAGAAGCGAAGCACCGTCAGGGTGCTTCGGGTGAGCGCCGTTCAAGCGGCCGCCGCACCGGGCGGACGGCTTTCCGAGCCTGGGGGCCGGCGAATGCGGCGCCTTGCAACGCTCCTCGGAAAAATTGGCCGCTATTGTATCACTGTGGTATCACTGTGCGGCGCATGCGCCGACAACGAATCTGGCGCGTCTCCGGGCTCTTGTCAGTCACCGGAGGCGCGCCCATTGTGGCACACCACCGAGACGATCAGGGTGATCACGGTCAGCGGTATCACATAACCGAGCATGACATTGGAAAACGCCGGCAGTGCGGCGTGCTTTTGTGCGGACAACACCAGCCAGGCGGTGTAGGCCACGTAATAGCCCAGGAACACGCCGCCCTCCCAGCGGGCGATTTCGCGTCCGGTGATCAGAATGGGCAGGCAGGCAAAGGCTACCGCCAGCATCACCCAGAGGTCGAAGTTGCGCGCGGCTTCCGACACCGGGATGCCGGTCGCAGACACCAGGCCGGCGGCGCCGATGACCGCAAAGATATTGAATACATTGCTGCCTACCACATTGCCCACCGCGATGTCGCGCTGGCCACGCACCGCGGCGACGATCGAGGTGGCCACTTCCGGCATCGAGGTGCCGACCGCGACCACGGTCAGACCGATCACCAGATCGCTCACCCCGAAGGCTTTGGCCAGCGCCACGGCGCCGTCGACCAGCCAATCGGCACCTTGCACCAGCATGCCCAGCCCGACCACGATCAGCGCCAGTTGCACGCTCCAATGGCGGTCCCAATTCGAGCTGGGGATTTCGCTGGCAAACTCTTCTTCTGCCGCCTTCGAGGCGCTGCGCGACTGGCGGATCAGAAACACGGTGTACGCCACTATCAGCGCAAACAGCACGCCGCCTTCGAAGCGGCTGATGTCAGCGTCTAGAGCCATCACCACCAGCAGCAAAGAGGCGCCGATCATGATCGGGATTTCCTGGCGGATGATCTGCTCGGCGACCACCAGCGGGGTGATCAGTGCTGAGATGCCAAGGATCAGTAAGACATTGGCAATGTTGCTGCCGACCACGTTGCCGACGGCCAGATCCGGCGCGCCCGACAGCGTGGCGTTCACCGATACTGCCAACTCCGGTGCGCTGGTGCCGAAGGCAACCACGGTCAGCCCGACGACCAGCGGTGAGATGCCCAAGGACACTGCCAGCCGTGCCGCACCGCGCACCATCAGGTCGGCGCCGACCACGAGGATGACCAGACCGAGAAGGAGCAAAGCGATATGTTCGAACATGGACAAGGGTAGGATTTCAGGCAATCGAAGAGCGGTGGGGTGCAAGCATAGCAAGGGCCGCCCAGGCAGTGCGGCCGTTGCAGTCGCTTACATTTTTACAGTCCAGCCTCGGCGCGTAGCGCCGCGGCCTTGTCGGTCTGCTCCCAGGTAAATTCCGGTTCGTCGCGGCCGAAGTGGCCGTAAGCGGCGGTCTTGGAATAGATCGGCCGCAGCAGATCCAGGGTCTGGATGATGGCCTTGGGACGCAGGTCGAAGTGCCCACGGATCAGGTCGACGATTTTTTCATCGCTGATCTTGCCGGTGCCGAAGGTGTTGACCATCAGGCTCACCGGCTTGGCCACCCCGATGGCATAGGCCACCTGCACCTCGCACTTGTCGGCAAGTCCAGCGGCGACCACGTTCTTGGCCACATAGCGCCCAGCGTAGGCCGCTGAGCGGTCCACTTTGGAAGGATCTTTGCCGGAGAAGGCGCCGCCGCCATGGTGGGCCGCGCCGCCATAGGTGTCGACGATGATCTTGCGCCCGGTCAGGCCGCAGTCGCCGTGCGGGCCGCCGATGACGAAGCGTCCGGTCGGGTTGATCAGGTAGCGGACATTGCCCTGCATCAGCGCCGGCGGCAGCACCGGTTTGATGATTTCCTCGATCACCGCCTCGGAAATCTGTGCGTGGGAAATCTCCGGGCTGTGCTGGGTGGACACCACCACGGTGTCGATCGCCACCGGCTTGCCGTCCACGTACTTCACGGTGAGCTGGCTTTTGGCATCCGGACGCAGCCACGGCAGGCGGCCGCTTTTACGCACTTCGGCCTGGCGCTGCATGATGCGGTGGGCGTAGTGGATCGGCAGCGGCATCAGGCTGGGTGTTTCGTTGCAGGCATAGCCGAACATCAGCCCCTGGTCGCCGGCGCCCTGCTCCAGTTCCAGCCCTTCGCCTTCATTGACGCCCTGGGCGATGTCCGGCGACTGCCGGTTGATTGCCGCCAGCACCGCGCAGCTTTTATAGTCGAAACCGATGTCAGAGCTGTCGTAACCGATCCGGCGGATCACGTCCTGGGCGATCTCACGATAGTTCGGGTGTGCGGAGGTGGTGATTTCGCCCGAAATGACCACCAGACCGGTGGAGACCAAAGTTTCGCAGGCTACACGGGCGTGCGGATCGTCGGCCAGAATGGCGTCGAGCACCCCGTCCGAGACCTGGTCGGCGACTTTGTCGGGATGGCCTTCGGAGACCGATTCGGAGGTGAAGAGAAATTCTCTAGACATGCGCTGCTCCAAAAAATGAAAAATCCCCGGTGCTTGTGGCGTCGTGGCCGACTCCGGGGATTTCACGAGCAGCCGACGCTTTAGCAGTATTTTTGTGCCGACTGAGACGCGGAAACCGGCGGCCGCCCTGCAAGTTGTCGTATTAACTCGGCGACTGGGCAATAATTATAGGCTTTCGAACCGGCCGGTCAAATCGGCCGTCCTTTTTTTTGCGCCGCGCTATTGCAGACCGTGATCACCGAGTTGTTGTTCCGCATGCTTTCGCGCCTGCCTTTGCGGGTGCTCCATCTCTTGGGCGCTTGGGCGGGCTGGTTGGTTTATTGCGCAGACGCCGGCTACCGTCGCCGTCTGCAAGACAACCTTGCGCTGGCCATCGGGCGGCATGACAGCGCGCTTGTCCGCCAAGCGGTGTGTGAGGCTGGCCGGCAGGCACTGGAGCTGCCCTGGTTGTGGCTACGCCCGGCCGAGGAGGTGGCCGCGGCGGTACGCCATGTGGAGGGTTGGGAGCATGTCGAAGCCGCACATGCTGGAGGCCGTGGCCTGTTGTTCCTGACCCCCCACCTGGGTTGTTTTGAGATCACCGCGCAGTATGTTGCTCGCTTCATGCCGATTACTGTGCTCTACCGTCCGCCGCGCAAGGCGGCTTTGCAGCCGCTAATGGAAGCTGGCCGTGCACGCGGGCAAATGCGCACCGCGCCGGCGGATGTCTCCGGTGTGCGTCAACTGGTCAAAGCCTTGCGCGATCACCAGGCGGTGGGCATGTTGCCCGATCAGGCGCCAGGCGTGGGCGAGGGCGTGTGGGCGCCGTTTTTCGGCCGTCCGGCGTGGACCATGACGCTGGCCGCGCGCATGGCCGAGGCCAAAAACGTATCGGTGCTCTATGTGTGGGCCGAGCGCCTGCCGCGTGGGCAAGGGTTCGTGCTGCGTTTCAGTCCAGGCAGTGAGCCGCTCGTCGGAACGCTGCAAGCCCGTTGTGCGGCTATCAACCGCAATATCGAACGGCTCATTTTGGCCTGTCCGGCGCAATACCTGTGGGGCTACCACCGTTACAAGCGGCCCAAGGGCGTACCGGCGCCCGAGCTTGGCGCATGAGCCGGCCGCGTATGTTTGGGGGCGCGTGTCGATGAGCAAGCAGTCCCGCAGCGCGCCTGGCCAAGTCCCCGGGCGTGTGTTCAGCCACCTGGGTGTGGCGGTTTTGTGGCTATTGCATTGGCTGCCAATGTCGGCGCTCGCGCCTCTGGGGGAAGTCTTCGGTGGGCTGCTATACCGTGTCGCGCGCCGGCGTCGTCATATCGTCGACACCAATTTGCGCCTGTGTTTTCCCGAATTGGACGATACTGCCCGTCACGCGCTGGCGCGCAGGCACTTTCTAGTGCTGGGCCGTAGCCTGCTGGAGCGCAGCCTGCTGTGGTGGGCGCCGCGCTCGCGTATCGAACGCCTAGTGCGCTTCGATGGTGACGGGCGGGTGCGGGAACTTTTGGCTGCCGGCCGGCCGGTCATCCTGCTGGCGCCGCATTTCGTCGGTCTGGACATGGGCGGCACACGGGTCACCATGGCCTTCGACATCGTCAGCATTTACGCACGGCAAAAAAACCCGGTGTTCGACCGCTGGTTGCTGCATGGGCGCAGCCGCTTCGGCAACCAGTTACTGCTGGCGCGCGAAGACGGTGTGCGGGCCACGGTGAAGGCCATGAAGGCCGGTCGTCCGTTTTACTATTTGCCGGACATGGATTACCGGCGCAAAGACTCGATTTTTGTGCCTTTTTTTGGCGTGCCTGCCGCCACCATCACCGGTCTGTCACGTTTGGCACGGCTGGCCGATGCCGCGGTGGTGCCTTGCGTGACCCGCATGCTGCCCGGCGGCCAAGGCTACCGGGTGGAATTTGGCGAACCGTGGGCAGATTTTCCCACCGCCGATATCGAGGCCGATACCGCGCGCATGAACCGTTGGGTGGAGACGGTCATTCGCGGCATGCCGGAGCAATACTATTGGGTGCATCGCCGCTTCAAAACCCGGCCGGCAGGCGAGCCGCGGCCTTATTGAGGGCGCTCGTCCGCCGGCCGGTCGCGTGCTGCCAGGCGGCGCAACACCAGCGGAAAAGCCGCGCTGCCAAGTAGGGCCACGGCCGACACCAGCAGCGCCAGACCGGCGCCGGTGCCGCCCAACAGCGGATGCACTGTGCCAAAGTCGAAGGCCAACAGGACGATGCCGGCCACAAGACAAACCAGGCCGGGAAGCCCCAGCAGCCAGGCCGTCAGCGGAATGGTGGCGGGTGTGTCGTTCATGGTCGCGGATTTTCGCACAAGGCAGCGATGGTGGACGCGCCGCGGCCGCTGCAGGACAATCCGCACATTGTTCATTGGATGCACTCTTCATGCGCATACGCTTTACCAAGATGCACGGTCTTGGCAACGATTTCGTGGTCATCGACGCGACGCGCGAACCGGTCGAACTCACCCCGGAGCGGGTGCGCCGGATTGCCGACCGCCATTTCGGCGTGGGCTGCGATCAACTGCTGGTGGTCGAGCCGCCCAGCCAGGCGGGCGTGGATTTCCGTTACCGCATTTTCAACGCCGACGGCGGCGAGGTGGAGCAATGCGGCAATGGCGCCCGCTGCTTTGTCCGCTTTGTGCACGACAAAGGCTTGACCGCCAAACGCGAAATCCGTGTCGAAACCCGCGCCGGAATCATCGCCCCGCGTCTGGAAGACGATGGCCAGGTGACCGTGGACATGGGCGTGCCGGTGCTGGAGCCGGCGCGCATTCCGTTTTTGTCCGATTCCGATGCGGTGGTGCAGCCGCTGGACGTCGACGGCCTCATGGTGCCGATTACCGCGGTATCGATGGGCAATCCGCATGCGGTGCAGGTGGTAGCCGATGTCGATGCCGCGCCGGTGGCCATTCAGGGGCCGCTCATCGAACGTCATCCGCGCTTTCCGGCCCGGGTCAACGCGGGCTTTATGCAGGTGGTGTCGCCTTCGTGCATCCGCCTGCGGGTATACGAACGCGGCGCGGGCGAGACTTTGGCCTGCGGCACCGGCGCCTGCGCCGCGGTGGTGGCCGGCATCCTGCGCGGACTGTTAGGCTCGCCAGTACGGGTGCAAACCCGCGGCGGCGAGCTGGAGATTGCCTGGGCGGGGAGTGGCGCGCCGGTGATGATGACCGGCCCGGCGGTGACCGTTTTTGAAGGCGAGATGATGCTTGCCTGAGCGCCGATCAACACGCGCAGCCGGCTGTCCGGGTGTGCGCGACAGGAGCCAACACGCGATGAACGCAGACGATGTCGCCCGTTATCTCAAACAAAACCCCGATTTTCTCGCCCAGCATAGCGAGCTTTTCGCCGAGCTCACCGTGCCGCATCCGCACGGCGGGCAGGCGATATCGCTGGCGGAACGTCAATTGCATGCGCTGCGCGACAAAATCCGCCAATTGGAGCACAAGCTCGCCGAACTGATCCGTTTTGGCGAAGAAAACGACGAACTCGGCGAAAAAGTGCACCGTTTCAGTCTGGCTCTTCTAGATGCGGCCGATTACGACAGCCTGCGTCATGCGCTGTTTCATCACCTGCAGGAAGACTTTGCGGTGCCGCATGTGGCGTTACGCATCTGGAACAGCGTCATCGCCCATGACGGCGAAGATTTCGCCGAAGTCAGCGAAGCGGTGCGCTTTTACGCCGGCGACCTGCGTCACCCCTATTGTGGCGCGCCCGGCCATATCGAAGTGCTCGGCTGGTTCGGCCAAGCCGCCCCGCATGTGCGTTCGGTGGCGCTGATGCCGCTGCGCCGCGGCGCCCAGGTGTTCGGCCTGCTCGCGCTCGGCAGCGAAGAGACCGAACGCTTCTATGCCGGCATGGGCACGCTCTATCTGGGCCGCATCGGCGAACTGGTGTCGGTCGCCTTACTGCGGCAACTCGGCTAAAACCGGTGGGCGAGACCGCAATCGAGCTGCCCGAGTGCATGACCGCCTACCTCGACTGGCTGGGCAACCAGCGGCGGGCGGCAGCACTGACATTGGAGAACTACCGGCGGGATCTGGCAGCGCTCTGCCGTCTGGCAGCGGGGCGCGCGCCGGAGGCGCTTGGTGCGCATGACATCCGCGCGTTCATGGCCCGCTTGCACGGTCAAGGGCTGGGTGGACGTTCGATCGCTCGTCGGCTGTCGGCATGGCGTGGCTTTTATCGCTGGCTGGTGCGCCATCGCGGACTGGCGGCCAACCCGGTCGAAGGGCTACGTCCGCCGCGCGCGCCGCGGCGGCTGCCCAAGGCGCTGTCGCCTGATCAGGCCCAGGCGCTGCTCGATGCAGAGACCGATGACGGCCCGCTGGCTTTGCGTGACCGCGCGATGTTCGAACTTTTCTATTCTTCCGGCTTGCGGCTGGCCGAACTGGCCGGTCTGAGCATGAACCGCGTGGCCGAGCTGGACGAAGGCTTGATCACCGTGACCGGCAAACGCGGCAAAACCCGCAGCCTGCCCGTGGGTGGCAAGGCGATTGCCGCGCTGCGCGCCTGGCTGGCCCAGCGCCCGGCACTGGCCAAGGCGGAGGAGCAGGCATTATTCGTCAGTCAGCGCGGTGATCGTCTGAGCCCTGCGGCCATCCGCAGCCGGCTGGCGCGCTGGGCGCGTCTGGCCGCAGTAGGCGTGCATGTCCATCCGCACATGCTGCGCCACAGCTTTGCCAGCCATCTGCTGCAATCGAGCGGCGATCTGCGCGCGGTACAGGAATTGCTGGGCCATGCCAGCATCCAAAGCACCCAGGTCTACACCCACCTGGATTACCAACACCTGGCCAAGGTCTACGATGCTGCTCATCCGCGCGCCCGAAAACGCGAGCGGAAAAGGTGAGCCCATCGGGGTCTGCCGGGTTGCATCGCTGCCCATTTTGGGGACTGCAAGCCCGGTTGCGTAGATGAGGATAGGGTATGCTCGGCACAAAACAACACACGCAATCCTGGTCCGGGAGGCCCCTCGTACGGGTAGAGGGAGCAGGAATACATGACAACAATCAAACCCCCCAATACCCCAGCAGCAGTGCGTCAAGCGCATGGACGCTCCCCCGAGGCGCGGCGCATTTTTCGTGCGGTGGCGGTGCTGCTAGCGCGCTATCAAGTGCGCAGCCTCAAGCGTATCTTCGATGAATTCGAGCGCGACATCCTGCTGCCCATTTTGTTGGGTGAGATTGCGCTACACAATCTGGGCGAGCGCGAAAATGGACATCAACAGCTCAACCCGGCCAGCGGCGCCGAAGACGTTTGTGATCGGCTTGAATTGCGTCCCTGCAACGCTTATTCGATTGCCGCGGCCACCGGTCTGCCGCGTGAGACCGTGCGGCGCAAAATCGCCCGCCTGACCGAACTGGGCTGGATCAATCGGCGGCGCAACGGTCACCTCTATGTCAGCTCTGATGCGTTGCAGCAATTCGGCGAGCTGTTGTATTCGCGGGAGTTACCCGAGCTGCTCGCCATTGCTGACCGCGCGCGTCGCCTGATGAAGCCATAGCGTAGGCCCATGGAGCCGCAAACGCGCCGTATTCTCGACATTCTGGAGCGCGAGGTGCGGGCCATCTGCGCCGATGAAGGCGTCGAATGCACCGATTTGTCGGCCCTGCTGGTCAAGCTCGAGCGCCATGAGGCCGGTGTGCGCGAGCTCTCCGCGCCGGTGGCCGAAGCGCTGCGCAGCTTGCTCAGCTTGCGCCGCGATCTGCTGGCCGTGCATGTGCGTGGCCACCGGTGAACCGTAACCATGGCCGGGCAGGCTCGGAGCGGGTAGACTTCGGCGCCTTCTTTCATTCAGGCGATTCGGACATGGCCCGACTCATACTCAAGCCCGGCAAGGAGCGCTCGCTCTTGCGCCGCCATCCATGGGTGTTCGCCGGCTCGGTGGCGGCACTCGACGGCCGTGCGCGGGCAGGCGACACCGTGGATGTCTGCACCGCCGATGGTCGGGTGCTGGCGCGTGCGGCGTGCTCGCCCGCTTCGCAGATCCGTGCGCGGGTGTGGAGCTTCGACCCCGAAGTCGTCATCGATCATGCTTTCTTCAAACGCAAGGTGGCCGAGGCGGTCGCACGGCGTGCAGCGCATCCGCTGCTTGCCGGTCAGGAGGGCGTGCGGCTGATCCATGGCGAATCCGACGGTCTGCCCGGTGTCATTGCCGACCGCTACGGCCCAGTGGTGGTGGTGCAACTGACCAGCGCCGGCGCTGACAAATGGCGTGAGGCCATCGTTGGCGCGTTGGTGCAGGCGACCGGCTGCGTGGCCGTGTATGAGCGTTCGGACTCCGAAGTACGCGGCCTGGAAGGCTTGCCGCCGGTGGCCGGTTGTGTGTTTGGCGAATTGCCGGAAGAGCCGCTGACTATTGTCGAAAACGGTCTCACCCTGGAAGTGGATGTGGTCGGCGGGCACAAAACCGGCTTTTATCTGGATCAGCGTGACAATCGCCTGCTTACCCGGCATTTGGCGGCGGGGCGCCGTGTGCTGAACTGCTTTTGCTACACCGGCGGATTTTCATTGCAGGCGCTGGCCGGTGGGGCCGCCGAGGTGTTGTCGATCGACTCCTCGGCACCGGCGCTGGCCGCGGCGCAGCGCAATCTGGCGCGCAATCCGGCGCTCGATGCGGCGCGCGCCCAATGGCGGGAGGACGACGTGTTCCAGGCGCTGCGCAGCCTGCGCGCCGAAGGCCGCAAGTTCGACCTGATCGTGCTGGACCCGCCCAAGTTTGCACCGTCGGCGGCGTACGCCGAACGTGCTGCCCGCGCCTACAAGGACATTAACCTGCTGGGGTTCCGCCTGCTCGATCCCGGCGGCATCCTGATGAGTTATTCCTGCTCAGGCGGCGTGGGCGTGGAGTTATTCCAGAAAATCGTTGCCGGTGCGGCGGTCGATGCCGGTGTGGACGCGCGCATCCTCCATCGCCTGTCGGCCGCGGCTGACCATCCGGTAGGTTTGGCAGTACCGGAGGGCGAATACCTCAAGGGGCTGGCCTGCCAGATTGGCTGACATCGCGGTAACGCCCAATTTTGTTTTGGCTCAAGGCGCTGACGGGTGTGTATCCCTAGCATGCGCGGTTGCGCATCGTCTGCCGCTGCAGGCGAGTGCCACCCCAACATACCAGGAGAGCGCGCTCATGAGCGAATTACCCCTGTTTAATGATTCCGTTTTTGTCTTTGATGCCCGCGGCGTTGCCAAGCGCTTCCGTCACGCGGCCACCTTTGGCGCACTGGAAGCACTGATGGACGGCGAAACCATGCGTTTTGTCAACGACCATGATCCTGTGCCGCTACTCGATCAAATTCGCCAGCGTTACGGCGACCAGGTCAGCATCCAATACGTGGCCCGTGAGCCAGGTAAGATCATGATCGATTTTGCGATCTGCCTGTCTGCGCGACACCATGCGCAGGCTGAGAACGACGGGGAATCAGTAGGTGGCGGCTGCGGCGGGGGTGGCGGCTGCGGCTGCGCCGGCATTTGACCAGGAGGGTCGCTTAGCGCAGCGCGCCCGGTGCGCTGCGCAGATGCGGCGCGGGCCCGGCTTCACCCAAATAATAGGCAGTGCCGATCAGCGCCAGCGTGACCACCAGGTTGATAAAGTAGCGCACCTGCCAGCGCTGCGGCGGCGCTTTGCCGCTGCCGCGCCCGGCATAGCGCTTGACGCTCAAGCCCGCCCATGCCAGCGACAGCAAACCCAGCCCGAGCAGACGCGCGGACAGGCCACTGAAATAAACCCCGTAGGCAGGATCGAAGCGTCCCGGCATAAAAAACTCTGCGCCACTGAGTAGCCAAAAACCTGCAAACAGGCACAGCACGATCACAAAAGCCTGGAATGTGCGCATGGCTCAAGTAGGCGGCGCGGCGCTGGGACAGCGGATCGGTACCGGTTGGCCGGCGCTCATGGTCCGGCGTCGTCAAACAAGCCGGGATGAGCGCTGCGCGGTGGATGGAGTCCAAAATGCCGCCAGATGGCCGGCGTGGCCATTCTGCCGCGCGGGGTGCGCTGCAGATAGCCTTGCTGAATCAGATAGGGTTCCAGCACATCCTCGATGGTGTCGGCCGCTTCGCCGATCGATGCGGCGAGATTGTCCAGGCCGACCGGACCGCCGCCGAACTTTTCCAACACCGCACCAAGCAATTTGCGGTCCATCAGATCGAGCCCCAGGGGGTCGACATCCAGCATGGTGAGCGCCGCATCGGCTACTGCGGCGGTGATCTGTCCGCCGGCTTTGACTTCGGCGTAATCCCGCACCCGGCGCAGCAGGCGATTGGCGATGCGGGGCGTGCCCCGCGCGCGGCGGGCGATTTCGAAAGCGCCAGCATCGTCGATACTGACATTGAGCAGAGCGGCCGAGCGGGCGACGATAAAGCTCAGCTCCTGCGGCGTGTAGAACTCCAGCCGGGCGACGATGCCGAAGCGGTCGCGCAGCGGGTTGGTGAGCATGCCGGCGCGGGTGGTGGCGCCCACCAGGGTAAACGGCGGCAAGTCCAGCTTGACCGAGCGCGCGGCCGGACCTTCGCCGATCATGATGTCGATCTGAAAATCCTCCAGCGCCGGATAGAGGATTTCCTCGACCACCGGCGACAGGCGATGGATTTCATCAATGAACAGCACATCATGCGGTTCCAGATTGGTAAGGAGGGCCGCCAGATCGCCGGCGCGCTCCAGCACCGGTCCGGAGGTTTGGCGCAGGTTGACGCCCATTTCAGCGGCCACGATATGGGCCAGCGTGGTCTTGCCCAGGCCAGGGGGGCCGAACAGCAGCACATGGTCCAGGGCTTCATGGCGATTGCGCGCCGCGGCAATGAAGATCTCCAGTTGCTCCCGGATCTTCTGCTGGCCAACGTAATCGGCCAAGCGCTTGGGGCGCAGCGCGCGCTCGATGGCGTCTTCCTGGCGGTCGGCCGGTTGCGCCGACAGCAGCCGAGGCGCGGACAGTTTGTCGGTTTCGATCATGACGCGCAGTTTAGCCCAAGGCGCAAGTCAAATCTTCCGACACTCGCAAGAAAACAAAACGGGGAGCGCAAGGCTCCCCGAACGCTGCGGCACCGAGGTTATTTGGATTCAGATACGGCGCCTGTGCATCAGGCCCAAACCAGCCAGCCCAATGCCCAGCAGGGCGAGCACACCGGGCTCGGGCACGCCGAGCGGCTCGGTGGAGATGGTAAAACCGAAGGCCAGCGTCGTGGACTGATTTTCCCGGGTCTGAAAGCCGATACAGCCCGGTCCTTGGCCTGCTGCCGCGCAACTGGCATCGGACAACGTACCCAATACCCCCCCGGTGATCGGGAAGATATTGACGAAGTAGGTCAGCAAACCGTCGCCGTCGCCCGCGTCGTACTGAAAGCTCTGATTCAGCAGCCCGCCGAGCAATACGAAGATGTCGTCGCACTGGCTGGATGAAGGAAAGGAGCAGTTGTTGACGTTGGGGGTTTCAGCAAAAGCGATGTCGAAGGCGGTGAATTGGGTTGGCAAGGCCGGCCCCGCCGGAGTGGTCGGCGTCAAGGTCACTTCGGCCCGCAAGGTGGCCGAGGAGAGCGAATTGCCGGTGATCGGGTGGTTGTGGTGAGTCAGCGAGGTGCTGAAACCCAGATAGGGCGGTGCGGTAGGCGGGGTGCCGCCGCCAAGGTAAGTATCGACCGAGGCGCCGACAATGGATGGGTTATTGACCACCAGCGCACTGTGCCCGGAACCGGTCGAACTGCCCCAGGACAGCAAGGCGACGCCGGGGTCGGGATAGTGGGTCGTGGTGCTGCCGATGGTCGACTGCGTAAAGCCGCTGAAAATGTCGTACTGCCAAGACAACACGGCGGCCTGGGCACTGCCGGCACACAGCACGAGGCTACCGAGCACGCCGGCTGCCAGGCTGTTTGGGTAAAGGTTTCTGAACATCGCCACGCTCCTGTTTTCGGTTTGACTGCTGGGCTGACAAGCATCAGCCGTGCCAGTCTTATGAAAGCTTTTGCAAACAGGGGCTTGCCGCGAATCCAGAACCGGCCGATGTGCAATGTGTCAAGGCTTTCGACACGCCCGCCGGGCGTGCGCCGCACCGGTCTGACATCAGCACACCGCTGAGACGATACCAGGCTGCCAGGCGGTTCAAGAAGGAGTTGTCTTGATTCCTTTGAAATCAGGGTAACTGCTTGGAAACTCGCTCTAAAAAGCCCTTTAAATCAATATTTTGCAAATTGGGTTCACAAAGATTTGGGCGATTGCGAGAGCGGATTGTTCCAAGCCTTTCTTTCATGGCGCGTCCGGCGGCGTTCTAGCACCGCATCGCGAGCACCGCATCGCGGTTCGATTGGAAGCGTTGGGGTCTTTTGGGCTGGGCGCTGCTGCACGGCGGGCTGCATCAGAGCTTTGACAAGTGCTTGAGCGCTTGACGGATGCCTGTGGAGACGTCGATTGCCTCGTCCAGTCCTTTTATCGCGCCCAGCGCTTCGCGCTCGTTGTAGCCGAGTGCCAGCAGCGCATTGAGGATGTCGCTTTTGGCATCGCTCGGCGTAAGGGCGCCGGGCGCTGCGGCCAGGGCAACACCTTGAGCGGGGCTGAGCGCCGGGTCGAGTTTGTCGCGTAATTCCAGTAGCAAGCGTTCGGCGGTTTTTTTGCCGATGCCTGGCACTTTTACCAAGCGGCCGGCTTCCTGCAGGGCCACCGCCTGGGCGAGATCGGCCACCGACAGGCCGGAGAGCAGCGCCAGTGCGGTGCGCGCGCCAATGCCGGAGACTTTGAGTAATTGGCGGAAGGCGGCGCGCTCTTGAAGCGTGGCGAAACCGTATAAGAAATGTCCGTCTTCACGGATGGCAAGGTGGGTGTGTAGGATGACCGGCTGGCCGGTGGCGGGCAGTCCAAAGAAGGTGCTCATTGGCACGTCCAGTTCATAGCCGACGCCGTGCACGTCCACCAAAATTTGCGGCGGGTTTTTTTCCAGCAGGGTGCCAGCAAGTCGTCCGATCATGGGTGTGGCATATCCGGGGCGGTGGTTGGGAGGCGGTCAGTGCCCGCCGGGCCAGTCGGCCAGGGCGAGCACGGCGGTGAGGATGAGGCCGTGCAGGCAGGCCGCGGCAATGGTTTGGCCGATGGCGGGGGCGAGCTCGGCGGCCTCCTCAGCATGATCGATCAGGCGCTTGGCAGCGTTGAAAGAGAGCACCAGGGTGAAGGCGGCCGCGGACGCTTTTTGCGGCAGCAGCCCGCGGCCGACCATCAGCACCAGCCAGCCGTAGGCAAGCAGCGCAATCAGGAGGTAGCCCCACTTGGCCGTTTGTGGGCCGAGCCGCACGACCAGGGTGCGCTTGCCGGCCGCGGCATCGCCGGCATGGTCCGGAAACTGGTTGATGTACAGCAGATTGGCCACCAGTAGCGCGTAAGACAGTCCGGCCGCGAAGGGTAGCGCACTGAATGCGCCGCGCTGCACATAGTCGGTGCCGGCAACCACCAGTAGCCAGGCGGTGACGATGCACAGTTCGCCCAGGCCGCGGCCGGCCAAGTTGAGCGGCGGCGCGGAGTAGGCCCAGGCTACCAGCAGGCCACCGGCGCCGATGGCCAGCAAGCCGGGGCCGGCAATCCACGCCAGCCATAGCCCGCCGGGGATGACCGCAGCCAGCAGACCGTAGCCCAGAAGCGCGGTCTGCCGGGCGCTCAGGACACCGTTCTGGATGAAGCGGCTGCCGCCGGTGAATGGGTAGAGGCGGCCGGTGTTGAGCCGGTCCGCATCGCGGTCGTGGTAGTCGTTGATGACGTTGCCGGCCGCATGTGCCACGAGCGCCAGCAAAACCGAGAGCACTGCGCTGAGCGGCTCAAGGTGCACGCCGCTGCCATGGGCGATGGCCAGTCCAAGTGCGCAGGCCACCAGGGTGACCAGCAGAAAGGCCGGCCGGGTGGCGGCGATGGCCCGGCTCAGCGGATGGGTAAAGCGCGCGGGGCTGGGTTCGGCCGGGGTGCGGGCCGGCGGCTTGGCCGATGGGGAAGCGGCGGGGTTCATAGCAGCACGATGTCGAATTGTTCCTGGGTGTAGCTGGCTTCCGGGTGCAGCGAGATTTTCTTGTCGATGAAATCCGACAGCATCGCCAGCGACTGGGATTCTTCGTCCAGGAATAGATCGACCACATTGGGGGCAGCCAATACGCGGAATTCGCGTGCGTTGAACTGGCGCGCCTCGCGCAGCAGCTCGCGCAGGATTTCATAGCACACGGTGCGCGCGGTTTTGACTTCGCCGCGGCCGCCACAGGTGGGACAGGGTTCGCACAGCAGGTGGGCCAGTGACTCGCGGGTGCGCTTGCGGGTCATTTCCACCAGGCCGAGCGCGGTGAAGCCGTTGAGACTCATCTTGGTGTGATCCCGCGCCAGCGCCTTGCGGAATTCTTCCAGCACCATGTCGCGGTGTTCGGCGGTATCCATGTCGATGAAATCGATGATGATGATCCCGCCCAGGTTGCGCAGGCGCAGTTGGCGGGCGATGGCTTGGGCCGCTTCCAGGTTGGTTTTGAAAATGGTGTCGTCGAAATTGCGGGCGCCGACAAAGCCGCCGGTGTTGACATCCACGGTGGTCATGGCTTCGGTCTGGTCGATGATCAAATAGCCGCCGGACTTCAGATCGACCCGGCGGGCGAGCGCTTTTTGGATTTCTTCTTCGACGTTGTGCAGGTCGAACAGCGGACGCTCGCCGGTATAGTGCTCCAGCAGCGGCATCACCTTGGGCATGTACTGCGCGGCAAAGGCGGCGAGTTTCTGGAAGTTTTCCCGCGAATCGATGAGGATGCGCGCGGTTTCGTCGTTGACCAAATCGCGCAGCACACGTTGGCCGAGGTTGAGGTCTTCATAGAGCACCCGCGGCGGCTGCGCGCCGCTGCTGCGTGCCTGGATTTCGCGCCAGAGCGTGCGCAGATAAGCGATGTCGGCTGCTAATTCGTCATCGGAGGCGGATTCGGCCATGGTGCGCACGATGAAGCCGCCCGGCTCATCCGGCGGCACCAGCCGGGAGAGACGCTCGCGCAGGGCTTCGCGCCCAGCTTCGTCCTCGATGCGCTGTGAAATGCCGATATGTTTTTCCTGCGGCAGATAGACCAGCAGGCGTCCGGCGATGCTGATTTGCGTGGATAGGCGTGCGCCCTTGGTGCCAATGGGGTCTTTGAGCACCTGGACGGTGAGGTTTTGACCTTCGGCAAGGATGCGTTCGATCGGTTTGGCCACCTCGCCATGCGCGCGCTCGCTCCAGATGTCGGCCACATGCAAAAAAGCGGTGCGCTCCAAACCAATGTCGATGAATGCCGATTGCATGCCAGGCAGTACCCGGACCACTTTGCCCAGATAGATGTTGCCGACGATGCCGCGACTGGCGGTGCGTTCGACGTGCAGTTCCTGGACCACGCCCTGTTCGACCAGGGCTACCCGCGTCTCCTGCGGGGTGCAATTGATCAGAAATTCGATGCTCATGCGCACTGAGACTCAATGAGAAATGCGCAAAGACGGTCAAACAGTGGCCGTGTTTGCGCATGGCCCATCGGAGCGTCCAGTCCGCCAATCCGGCGCCTAGACGGATCGGGCGGCCGATTGGTGGCCGCGCCGTCCGCTACAGGCAAGCGTAACCGAAGTCGTGGAGCAACTGCGCGGTCTCATAGAGCGGCAGCCCCATGATGCCGGTGTAGCTACCGCAAATGTGCTCCACGAACACCGCGGCACGCCCCTGAATGCCGTAGGCGCCCGCTTTGTCCAGGGGTTCGCCGGTGGCCACATAACGGTAGAGCTCGGCTTCGTCGATGGCGCGAAAGCGCACCTGGCTGATACTCAATGCGCGGCGTGTGCGCTCGCCGTCGGTGACCGCGACCGCGGTCAATACCCGATGGCTGCGCGCGGACAGGCTCTGCAGGATACGCACCGCATCCTCCGGGCTGGCCGGTTTGCCGATGATGCGGCCGTCCATTTCCAAAGTGGTGTCGGCCGCCAGTACCGGCTGACGCGGCAGGCGCCGCCACAGCAGACGCCGCATGCCGGCTTCGGCCTTGGTCAGTGCCAGGCGCTCGACATAGCGCTCGGCGGTCTCGCCGTCGAGGGGTGCTTCATCCACATCGGCATCTTCGCCGCGTTCGCCGCCGCGGAAAGCGAGCACGTCGAAACGCACGCCGATTTGGCGCAGCAGTTCGCGCCGGCGCGGACTGCGTGAGGCGAGATAGATGCGGGGCGGGGCGGCGCTCATGAGGCAGGCATCATGTTGGAATGACCTCGCATTCTAGCAGGACGTTGAAAAACGACCGCGGTGGGTCATTCTCCGGTCCTGCGCGCTGCGACTGGCCCGGGCGTGCTCATTCGCGGTGATAGGGATGGTTTTTCAGCACGCTCCAGGCGCGGTAGATGGCCTCAGCAAGCAGGGGGCGGACCAGGGCGTGGGGCAGGGTAAGGCTGCTCAGCCGCATGGTTTCGTCGGCGCTGGCCTTGAGCGCCGGGTCCAGGCCGTCGGGGCCGCCGACGATCAAGGCGACGTCGCGCCCTTCGGCCTGCCAATGCGCCAGGCGGTCGGCCAGCGCACGGGTGGTGAGGTCCGCGCCGCGTTCGTCCAGAACCACCCGCCGGCAGCGCGGCGGCAGTGCGGCCAGAATGCGTGCCGCCTCAGCGGCTCGGATTGCATCCACGGTTTTGCCGGCGTGACGTGGTTCGGCCTTGAGCTCAATTAGCTGCAACGGCAATTCGCGCGGCATGCGGCGGGCGAATTCGTCAAAGCCGGCGGCCACCCAGGCAGGCATGCGCTGACCCACCGCCACCAACAGCAACTTCACGGCGGATCAGTCGGCCGTGGTGCCGGTTTTCCGGCGCGTCGACACCGGCGGATGCTGGGCCCAGAGTTCTTCCAGGTTGTAGTAGCTGCGGATGGCCGGCTGCATGATGTGTACGATGATCGCGCCCAGGTCGACCAGCACCCACTCGCCGGTTTCTTCGCCTTCGACGCTGACCACTTCGCCACCGGCTGCTTTGACCTTGTCCTGGACGTTGTGGGCCAACGCGCGGGTTTGCCGGTTGGAGTCGGCGCTGGCGATGACGATGCGGTCGAACAGTGCAGTCAGTTTCGAGGTTTCGATGACTTGGATGTCCTTGGCTTTGATGTCTTCCAGGGCATCGATGACGACTTTTTGCAGGGCAGTTGTTTCCATCAGTGGGGGCGGTAGAGGCGGTGCCGGGCAATATAGTCGAGAACCGAATCGGGTAGCAAATAGCGGGCGCTGTGGCCGCTGGCGAGCAGGTCGCGCACCAGCGAGGCGGAGATGCCCAACGGCGTCATGTCGAAGGGTACCACCCGCCCCGCTGGGGCGGTGGCAATTTGGGTCGGATCGTTGCTGAGGCGTCCGACGCAGGCTTGGTCCAACTCGGGCGACAGCACGCCGGGCCAGCGTCGCCCATGGGGCGCATAGCCGGGGCGGTTGGCCACCGCGAGATGAGCCAGTGAGAAGAGCTCCTGCCAGCGGTGCCAGCTGGGTAGCCCCTGGAAGGCATCGGCGCCCAGGATGAGCACCAGCGGCCGCTGCGCGCCGACTTCGGCGCGCAGCCGCTCCAACGTGAGCACGGTATAGCTGCGCGAGGTGGCGCGAATTTCGCCGTCGTCCACCTCCAGGGCCGGGTTGCCCGCTGCCGCCAGTCGGACCATGGCCAGGCGGTCGGCACCGCTACTGGAGGGGGCGTCGCGGTGCGGCGGCCGACCGGCGGGAATCAACCGCACCCGCGCCAGACCGAGCGCCTCCCGGGCCTCTTCGGCCAGACGCAGATGACCGAGGTGGATCGGGTCGAAGGTGCCGCCCAAAAGCCCAAGCGGGCCGGCTTCAGTCGCGGGCATCGTTGTCATCGACGATCAGCGGTGCCGAATGCTCTGCTGCTCCGGGTATGCCAAATACGTCGCGCGCGTTGATGTAAAAGCTGGCGAAAAGGGTGGGTATCAGCACCAGCGGCAGCAAAAAGGTGAGCACGGTGGCCAGCAGCGGCACGACCAGGCCAATCACGCCGATGACTATGCCCGGCAGGATGGCGCCGAACAGCATCAGCGCCACGGCATAGGCCAAAAAGGGCCGCCAGTTGCGCAGGCAGGCGAAGAAACTGAAAAACATGGCCTTGGGCGCGGGCAGCTTCCACCACCCGGCAAGCAATGGGGCGAACCAGTAGGCCATCATGACCGGTGTCGACAGCGCCATGGCCAACAGCAAGGCCAGCGCGAAACCGGGCGATTGCGCGCTTTCCGCATCGAGCTTGCCGCCGCCCATGGCCTTGAGCAAGGTGCCGCCGTCGACCGCCATGGTCAGCACCAGCACCAACAGACTGGCAATCAGGTAGATGCCGCCGATGGTCACCAGCGCGGCGATGTTGCTGCGAAAGCCGGAGAAAAGAATGTCCGGCCCGGCCTTGCGTTCCTGGTCGATGGCGCGGCAACCGTTGAGCACGCCCAGCGACAGTACCGGCATCAACAGCGAGGCCAGCGGTTGACCGACCAGCGGCACCAGACTGACCACCACCAGGGTCAGCAAATAGCCGAAGGCTAGAAAGGTCATCAAGGCCGGATTGCGGCGCCACAGTTGGAAGCCTTCGGCCAGCCAGGACCAGCCGCGGAACAGGGGAAGTTGTCTAGCTTGCATCGACGGGATTTTCCGGTTTGTGATCGGGGGCGGGCAGTGCCGGCGCGGGGTTGAATAGTTGTACCCAGGCCGCATGGAGTGTTCCCATGATGACGGGTACCAGCACCAGCATGCCCAGGCCCGCAGGCAGCATGGCGATCCACACCAGCACATAGAGCATGGCGGCGAGCACGATGAAGGTGAGCGGGTTGGCAAAGCAGACGCGCGCCGACCGCTTCATGGCTTCGAGCGGCGGCATGTTACCGAGCAGCACCAGCGCCGGCGCGAAGCACAGCGCCATGATCAACAAGGTCCAGAGCACGGTGAACACCAGAACGCCGAACATCACCCCGCCGGCGGCCACGCTCACTCCGGCCAGTGCGCCGATCAGCATGCCGGTGAGCACCGCGCTGCCGCCGATCAGGGTGGCAATCAGTGCCGCGAGCAGTGCGCCGGCCAGATGGCACAGACCGAGCAGTAGCAATTCGCGGGTGCGCCGGCGCAGCCCCTCGAACAAGTGGTCCACCCGCACTGTGCCTTGGCGGCGATGGGCATCGACGCCAGCCAGCATGCCGGCGGCCAGCATCGGCAGCGCCACCGGTGCGGCCGCCCAGCCCAGCAGCGGCACGAACCCCAGCGCGGCGAGAATGGCGATCAAGATCGCCGTTTGGGCGATCCAGATGCCGGGATGGGCCAGGAAAACCTGCCAGCCGGCGGTCAGCCACTGCAAAGTGTGCGCAGGCTGCGCGCTGCCAATTGATGTCGATGGCGGCTTGGGGGTCATGGTCGGCTCTCCAACAGCGGCGGGACGGCACGCGCGCGCAGGCGCAGGATGTTGCGGTATTCGTTGGGATCCTTGACCAGCACCAGTTCGCCCGGGCGTGGCAGGTGGAAATCGGCTGCACGCGACAACCAAAAGCGCAGCGCGGCGGCGCGCAGCATGGCCGGCCAGGCGGTGCGTTCGGCAGGCGTGAACGGTCGCTCGGCGTGGTAGGCGTCGAGCAGGGCGCGGGTGCGGGTCTCATCCAGTTCGCCGTCGGGCAGCGAGCACCAGTCGTTGACCGTGACCGCTACATCGAACAGCAGCGCATCCACCCCGGCGAAGTAAAAATCGATGACGCCGCCGATGTGCTCGCCGTCCCATAGAACGTTGTCGCGGAACAAATCGGCATGGATTACGCCTTCGGGCAGTGCTTGACCGGCGACGGACGCTTGGAGAGCTAGTTCGGCATCGAGCAGGGCCTGATCGTCGGCGGGCAGAAACGGTCTGACCTGGGCGGCGGTGCTGCGCCGCCATGCCGCGCCGCGCGGATTGTCTTGCCGGCGACCGTAAGACAGACCGGCCAAATGCAGGCCGGCCAGCATGGCGCCGACACGGGCGCAGCGCGCCGGTGTGGGTGCCATGTCGGACTGGCCGGTGAGGCGAGCGACCAGCACCGCCGGCTTGCCGGACAGTGTGCCCAGATATTCGTTGTCACGGTCGGCGATCGGGGCCGGCACCGGCAGGCCATGGCGCGCCAGATGGGCCATGAGGTGCAGGTAAAAAGGCAGTTCGGCGCGCGGGATGGTTTCGAACAGCGTCAGCACATAGCGCCCCAGCGTGGTGGTGACGAAGAAGTTGCTGTTCTGCACGCCTGCGCTGATGCCTTGAAGTTGCACCAGATGACCGATGGCATAACGGCGCAGCCAGTCGGCTAGCGCTTCGGTGGTGACGGGGGTGAAAACGGACATGCTTGTCAGCGGGAGGGAAACGGGTCGGGATTATTGGCGCTAAGCGCCCTTACCCGACGAGCTTACCAACGCTTGATCACCCACATCGGCACCGACAGCGTGGGCACGGCATCTTGCGCGCGCACGAACTGGCCGTTGCCGCGCTCATCGATCAGATAGTAAGGCGTGCCATGCGGCGGCGTGACCTTCATCATGTAGAGGCGGCCGCGGATGCGGTACTCCTCCACGGTGTCCTCCCCGCGTTTGACGATGGTGACTTCCGGCTCGAAGTCGTCTTCTGCCATGCCCGGCGGCGGGGGCGGGGGTTCGGGCAGTGGTTGCAGGTCGGCAGGTTGTTGGGCGAAGGCCGGCAAGGCGCAGGCCAGAGCAAGGACGAGCAGTCTGCGATGCATGATGAATTCTCCGCGGTAGTCATGCGATTGTAGCCCGGATGCGCGCGCTGGCACGGATTGGATGGCAGCGCGTGCGCGGCCCGATGTCCCGGTTTGGGGCTCAGGCGAGGTGCGAGCGATCGGTCGAGGCGATACCGGCCGCTACAGGTTGAGCATCAACTCGTGTTCTTCGGGCAGAGGCAGGAAGCCACGTGTCTCATAGTGCTTGAAGATTGCCTCGACCACCTCTTCGGGTTGGTCGATTACCTGAACCAGGTCCAGATCCTCCGGGTTGATCATGCGCTCGCTCACCAAGCGGTCGCGGAACCAGTCCAGCAGCCCCTGCCAGAATGGCCCGTGCACCAGAATGATCGGGATTTTGCGACTTTTACGGGTCTGGATCAGCGTCATGGCTTCCAGCAGCTCATCCAGCGTGCCGAAGCCGCCCGGCATGACCACATAGGCCGAGGCAAACTTCACGAACATGTATTTGCGCGCGAAAAAGTGCTGGAAGGTTTGCGAAATGTCCTGGTACGGATTGGCAGCCTGCTCGTGCGGCAACTGGATGTTCAGCCCGATCGAGGGGCTTTTGCCGAAATAGGCGCCTTTGTTGGCGGCCTCCATGATCCCCGGCCCGCCACCGGAGATGACCGAGAAGCCGGCGTCGGACAGTTGGCGGGCGATGCGTTCGGCCAGCATGTAGTACATGTGATCGGGCGGGGTGCGTGCGCTGCCAAAGATCGATACCGCCGGCCGAATGGCGTTGAGCCGCTCGGTGGCTTCGACGAACTCGGCCATGATGCCGAAGATACGCCAGGATTCGCGCGCATTGAATCGCGGTGCGGCATGGCCGGCACCGTGCGGAAGTTTGTCTTTTGCGGTCATGGAAAAGGCCGATCAGGGGTGGTGATGGGTCGGTCTGACAAAGAGGTGTAGACGATACCGCAGAGCGCGGCCGCGGTACCATTGATTCCCGACTCGTTTCCATGGCGCGATTGAACATGCCCACGTTGTTGCTCGTCGACGGTTCCAGCTACCTGTACCGTGCCTTCCATGCCCTGCCGGATCTGCGCACCAGCGCGGGCGAACCGACCGGCGCGATCCGCGGTGTTTTGGCCATGTTGCGCCGCCTCGAATCGGAATACGCCGCCGAATACCGCGCCTGCGTCTTCGACGCCAAGGGCAAGACCTTCCGCGATGACCTGTATCCGGCCTATAAATCTCACCGTCCGCCGATGCCCGAGGCGCTGCGCGCGCAGATCGAGCCGCTCTATCAGGCCGTGCAGGCCGAGGGCTGGCCGCTTTTGGTGGTCGAAGGCGTGGAAGCCGACGATGTCATCGGCACGCTCACCCGCCAAGCGGTCGAGCGCGGCTGGCAGGTGGTGATTTCCACCGGCGACAAAGATCTGACTCAACTGGTGCGCCCTGGTGTGCGCTGGGTCAACACCATGAGCGAGGAGGTGCTGGATGAGGCGGGCGTAACCGCCAAATTCGGGGTGCCACCCGAGCGCATCGTGGATTATCTGGCCTTGGTGGGCGATGCGGTCGATAACGTGCCCGGCGTGGACAAGTGCGGCCCCAAGACGGCGGTAAAGTGGCTGACCGAGTATGGCTCTCTGGACAACCTGGTGGCCCATGCCGAAGAAATCGGCGGCAAGATCGGCGAAAACCTGCGCCGTCATCTGGACTTTTTGCCGCTCGGGCGCCAGCTCGTCACCGTGGCGACCGATGTCGACCTGCCGGTGGAGCTGGAGGCGCTGCGTGCGCGAGACGACGACAAAGCCGCGCTGCGGGCGCTGTACCAGCGTTTTGAGTTCCGCACCTGGTTGAAGGATTTGGACGACGATCGCACCCAGAAACACCTCCCGGCTGCCGAAGAAAACCAGAAAAGCCAGGCGCCGTCTCCGGTTTCCTACACCACCATTCTCGATTGGCCCACTTTCGATCTTTGGCTGGCCAAAATCGATGCCGCGGAACTGACTGCCTTCGATACCGAAACCACCAGCCTGGACCCGATGGCCGCCCGCCTGGTGGGCATGTCGTTTGCCACCGTGGCGGGTGAAGCGGCTTACTTGCCGCTGACGCACTGCGGGGCCGACGCCCCTGCGCAGCTTGCGCTCGCTGAGGTACTGGCCAAGCTCAAACCCTGGCTGGAGTCCGAGGCCAAGTCCAAGCTTGGCCAGAACATCAAATACGACGCTCATGTGATGGCCAATCACGGTATCCGTTTGCGCGGCATCGTTCACGACACCCTATTGCAATCCTATGTGCTGGAGGCCGACAAGCCACACGACATGGATGCACTGGCCAAGCGTCATTTGGGGCTGACCACCGTCTCTTACGCCGAAGTGTGCGGCAAGGGGGCCAAGCAAATCGGCTTCGATCAGGTTGCGGTGGCGCGTGCCACCGAATACGCCGCCGAAGATGCCGACATCACCTTGCGCCTGCATCACCGGCTGTGGCCGCAAATCGCCGCTGAAGCGCGTCTGGCTGCGCTCTACCGCGAGATCGAAATGCCCACGCTTGCCGTGCTGCTGGAGATGGAGCGCAACGGGGTGTTGATCGATACCGCATTACTTGCCCGCCATAGCGAAGCGCTGGGTCGTCGTCTGTACGAACTGCAATGCCAAGCGCACCAACTGGCGGGCCAGCCTTTCAATCTGGGTTCGCCCAAACAATTGGGCGAGATTCTTTTTGGCAAGCTCGGCTTGCCCGTGGTCAAAAAGACCGCCACCGGCCAGCCTTCCACCGACGAGGAGGTGCTGGAGAAACTGGCCGAGGACTACCCGTTGCCCAAGCTGCTGCTCGAACACCGCAGCCTGGCGAAGTTGAAAAGCACCTATGCCGACAAGCTGCCGCGCATGGTCAACCCGCACACCGGGCGGGTGCATACCAGCTTTTCGCAAGCGACCGCGGTGACCGGCCGGCTGGCCAGCGCCGAGCCCAATCTGCAAAACATCCCCATCCGCACCGCGGAAGGACGGCGTATCCGCGCCGCTTTCATCGCTCCGCCGGGCCATCGCATCGTCTCGGCCGATTACTCGCAGATCGAGTTGCGCATCATGGCGCATCTGTCAGACGACCCCCGTCTGCTGGAAGCCTTTGCGCGCGGGGAAGACGTGCACCGTGCCACCGCCGCCGAGGTCTTCGGCTGCGCGCCGGATGAGGTCACCGCCGAACAGCGCCGTTATGCCAAGGTGATCAACTTTGGGCTGATCTACGGTATGGGCGCGCATGGTCTGGCCAAGAACCTGGGCATCGAGCGCGCCGCCGCGCAGGGCTGGATCGACCGTTACTTTGCCCGCTATCCGGGCGTAGCCGCTTACATGGACCGCATCCGCTCGGAGGCGCGCGAGCGCGGCTACGTCGAGACCGTGTTCGGCCGCCGGCTCTACCTGCCCGACATTCGCGCCACTCAGGCCGGCCGGCGGCAGGCGGCCGAGCGTGCGGCGATCAATGCACCGATGCAGGGTAGCGCTGCCGATCTGATCAAGAAGGCGATGATTGCCACCAGCGCCTGGTTGAAGGATAGGCAACTGGCTTCCCGGCTGATTTTGCAGGTGCACGATGAGTTGGTGCTCGAAGTGCCGGATGCCGAGCTCGATCTGGTTCGCCAAGCGCTGCCGGTGCTGATGGGCAGCGTCGCTCAACTCAAGGTGCCGCTGGTGGTGGAGGTGGGGGCCGGCGCAAACTGGGATGAGGCGCATTGAGCCAGCGGCCGTTGTTTCGAAGGGTGAGGTCTTGCTACACATAGCCTGCCTGCTGTAACCGCAACAGAACGGTCTGGGCGGCCTCATCCGCCGTCAAACGCCGGGTGTCGAGGTCGATTTCGGGCGCTTCTGGTGCCTCGTAGGGTGAATCGATGCCGGTAAAGTTTTTCAGTTCGCCCCGTCTGGCTTTTTTGTAGAGTCCTTTGGGGTCGCGGGCCTCGGCGACTTCCAGCGGTGTGTTGACGAAAACCTCGATGAACTCCCCGGTCTCGAACAGCGAGCGGGCCATCAGCCGTTCGGAGCGGAACGGCGAGATGAAGGCGGTGATGACGATCAGTCCGGCATCGACCATCAACTTGGCCACTTCGGCGACCCGGCGGATGTTTTCCACGCGATCGGCATCGGTGAAGCCGAGATCCCGGTTCAGACCGTGACGGATGTTGTCGCCATCGAGCAGGTAGGTATGCCGGCCCATGGCGTGCAGCCGGCGTTCGACCAGGTTGGCAATGGTGGACTTGCCCGCCCCAGAGAGCCCGGTGAGCCACAGCACGCAGGGTTTTTGCCCTTTGAGCGCGGCGCGCGCGGCCTTGTCGATATCTACATGCTGGAGGTGGATGTTGTGCGCACGGCGTAGGGCGAAACGGATTATGCCGGCACCGACGGTGTGCTGGATCAAACGGTCGATCAGGATGAAGCTGCCGGTGTCGCGGTTCGTCGCATAGGGGTCGAAGGCGATCGGGCGGTCGACACTGAGGTTGCACTCGGCAATGCCGTTCAGTTCCAACTGCCGCGCCGCGACATGTTCCAGGGTGGTGACATTGATTTGATACTTGATGGCGGTGACCGTGGCGGTGACCGTGGCCGCGCCGGTTTTCAGCAGATAAGGGCGACCGGCCAGCATCGGTTCGCCGTGCAGCCACACCAGCGTAACTGCGAATTGATCGGCCACTTCGGCGGGCGCGTCGGCAGCGCAGATGAGTTCATCGCGCAAAATGTCGAGCTCGTCGCTCAAGGTCAGCGCGATCGACTGCCCGGCAAAGGCTTCAGCCAGTTCGCCAGCCGGGGTGAGGATGCGTGCCACACGGCTTGTCCGGCCGGAAGGTTGCAAACGGATGCGATCGCCCGGGCGCACCGCGCCGCTGAAGATGGTGCCGGAAAGTCCGCAAACGTCCGGATCGGGGCCGCTGACCGCTTGTACCGGGAGGCGAAACGGTGCGCTACATGCGTGGCGCTCATCGATGTCGACCGCTTCCAGATAGCCCAGCAGGGTGGGGCCGCGGTACCAGGGCATGCGCGCGCTCGACCGGGTGATGTTGTCGCCGTGCAAGGCCGCTGTCGGGATGAAGGTGATCCGCTCCAGACCGATTTTCTGCGCAAAAGCGCGATAGTCGTCGACGATGCGGGCGAAAGCAGCCTCGGCATAATCGACTAGATCCATTTTGTTGACCGCCACCACGATATGGCCAATACCCAGCAAGGACACCAGATAACTGTGCCGACGGGTCTGGGTGAGAAGGCCGCGCTGCGCATCGATCGCCAGCACGGCCAGCTCTGCAGCCGATGCGCCGATGACCATGTCACGGGTATGCGGTTCGCAGCCGGGCGTATCGGCGACGATGAATTTGCGCGTGTCGGTGGCAAAAAAGCGGTACGCCAGTTCGCTGGTGAGGCCGTATTCGGCGGCGGTGTGCTTATCGGGCAGCGGGGCGAAATCGATCCGGGCGCCCTGTATGCGCCAGGTCTTGGCATCGGCCGCGGTCGCAGCCGGGTGGTCCGTGCAGCGCACCGGAGCCGCATCGAGCAGGCGGCCGATCAGCGTGCTTTTGCCGCTCTCGGCGCTGCCGCAAGCGATGACACGCAGCAAGCGCTTGCGCGCTTGCGGGTGTAGAGCCTGTTCGATGTCGGGGCCTTGGGGTTTGGAATGGTGCGCCATGAGCAATAGCAATAGCAATAGCAATAGCCTTGGTGTCTTTTCTGGTCCGTCGAGTCGGCCGAATCGTGCTCGATCCCCCCGGCCCGGCAGTTCTCAACCGAATCGGAGCCGCATTGCCTGGATACTGGCCGGCACCTTGCCGGGCTACGGTACCAGCGGGCCGTCGATCATGAGCGGCGCACCCGCGGGCCGATTCTAGCAGGCCGTCCGGGCGCAGGCCGATTCGGTAGAATGCCCGCCTGGTGATGCCGGGGCCACCGGTCGAGGAGAATCGAATGCCGTCTTGCCATATGGCTGCAATGCTGGATCGTTTGCTGCCGATTGCGCGCGCTGCCGGCGCGCTGATCGCGGAGGTTTACGCCGGCGATGTCGAGGTGCGCAGCAAGGCGGACGCCTCTCCGGTGACCGAGGCCGACGAGCGTGCCGAGGCTTTCATTGTGCCGGCCTTGCAGGCGGTGTGGCCGCAGGTACCGGTGGTGGCTGAGGAGGCGGTGGCTGGCGGGCGGGTGCCGGTGGTCGGTGAGCGCTTTTGGCTGGTGGACCCGCTCGATGGCACCAAGGAATTCATCCAGCGCAATGGGGAGTTCACCGTCAACATTGCCTTGGTGGATAACGGCCATCCCGTGTTGGGCGTGGTGCTGGCGCCCGCCTTGGGACGGCTGTTTGCCGGGGCCGTGGGGGTGGGCGCTTTCGTCGAGGATGAGGCCGGACGGCGGCCGATCGCCTGCCGCGCGGTGCCGGAAGAAGGGTTGGTCGTGGTCGCCAGCCGTTCGCATGGCGATGCCGCGGCGTTGGATGCTTTTCTGGCCGGGCGCAAGGTGGCGGCGCTGAAAAGTGCCGGCTCTTCGCTCAAGCTATGCTTGGTCGCCGCAGGCGAGGCCGACCTGTATCCACGGTTCGGACGGACCATGGAATGGGATATCGCCGCCGGACATGCGGTGCTGGCGGCCGCGGGCGGACGGGTGGTGGATTTGGATGGGCAGCCCTTGCGCTACGGTAAACCCGGCTTTGAAAATCCCGCTTTCCTTGCCTGGGGGTTAGGCGGCTGAGATGCCGGAAACGGGTGTGTTGGCCTACGCCGTGCTGGGCTCGCTGGGGCTGCTGTTGGTGTTATTGGTGCGCGGCCGCACGCCCCCGGCGCTGCTCTTTACGGTGTGGGCGACGGTCTATTATCTCTGCGGCCTGGTCGATCAGCGCGCCTTTTTGTCCGGGTTTACCAATCCTGCGCTGGCCACCCTGGTGCTGCTGATGATGGTGTCCATCGCCTTGGAGCGCGCGCCCATCCTCGACCGTGTTGCGGATGCCATCGTTCGCGGCGGCCCCGGTGGCGCGGTACTGCGCTTGTCCGCCGTGGTCGCGCCCTTATCCGCGTTTCTCAACAACACCGCCTTGGTCGGTGCCCTGCTCGGCGTGGTGACCCGGCAGCGGCGCTTGCCGCCGTCCAAACTGTTGATCCCGCTCTCCTATGCGGCAATTCTTGGCGGAACGATGACCTTGGTGGGGACTTCGACCAACCTGGTGGTGAGCTCCTTTGCGGTCAATGCGGGTTTGCCGGCGCTTGGCATGTTCCAGTTTGCCTGGGTGGGTGTGCCGGTTGCACTGGGCGGCATCGCGGTGTTGGTGTGGTGCGCGCGCTGGTTGCCCGCCAATCAAGGCGATGAGGGCAGCACCGGGCAGGCGTATTTTCTGGAGGCGCGCGTGTTGCCGGACTCGCCGCTGGTCGGGCGCAGCATCGAAGCCAACCGGCTGCGTCGCTTGGAGGGCTTGTTTCTTGCCGAAATCCTGCGTGGCGGTCGGCTGCTGTCTCCGGTCGGTCCGCAAGAGATCATTGCAGCGGGCGATGTGCTGATTTTTTCTGGCGAAACCCGTAACGTGCAGGCGCTGCGGCAATTTTCCGGCCTGGAGGTGTTTGGTGCGCAGGCCGACGAGCTATTGCGTTCCAACCTGGTCGAAGTGGTCATTGCCAGTCAATCCACATTGGCCAACCGCACTTTGCGCGAGGTGGATTTTCGCAGTCTGTTCGATGCGGCAGTGGTCGGCATTCGCCGCGGCGACAAGCGCCTGACCGGTCAACTGGGGACGATTCCGCTGCATGTGGGCGATTGCCTGCTGCTGGCAGTCGGACCGGATTTCCACCAGCACCGCAACATCGATCGCAACTTTCATGTGCTCGGTGGCAGTTTGCAGCGGCCGCGGCTCAGCCGCTCCCAAAGCCGGCTGGCCCTGGGGGGCTTTGCTGCGGTCATCGGCCTGTCGGCGCTGGGCTGGGTGGCGTTGCTCGATGGTCTTTTGGTGCTACTGGGCGTGTTTCTTGCAACCGGGCTGCTGAGCGCGGGCGAGTTGCGTCGGCGTTTCCCCTTTGAGCTGGTGCTCATCATCGGTTCGGCCTTGAGCATGGCCAGTGCGCTGGAAGCCTCGGGCGCGGCCGCGCTGATGGCCAAAGCCGTGGTGCGGATGTTTGGCGGATGGGGGGCGATGGGGGCACTGATCGGCGTCTATTTGGTCACCGTGGCGCTCACCGAGTTGATTACCAACAACGCTGCGGCTGCGCTGGCGTTTCCGCTGGCGCTGTCCTCGGCAGCGGCCTTTGGTGCCGATCCGACCCCTTTCATCATGGTCGTCGCCTACGGCGCCAGCGCCTGCTTTCTGCTGCCGTTCGGTTATCAGACCCATCTCATGGTGTATTCGCCGGGGCGCTATCGCTATGTCGATTTCTTCCGCATCGGCTTGCCGCTGAGTCTGGTCTATGGCCTATGTGTGCTGCTGCTGGTGCCGCGGGTATTTCCGTTTTATCCGTGATCCGGGCCGGTGGGCCTGCTACAGCCGAAGGTCCGCTTCGTCGGCGGCCAAGATGTACTTGAGATCGTACAGCACATGTGTTGCTTTGCCGAAGCCGCGAATGCGCCGGGCGCCGAGCCGACGGAACTGGTCATGCGCCACCGCCAGTACGATTGCGTCATAGCTGTTGTCGGCCGGCTGATCGATCAGGGTGATGCCATACTCATGGCGGGCTTCGTCAGAACTGGCCCAAGGGTCGAACACCTCGGTGGCGATGTTGTAGTCGGCCAGTTCGCGCACGATGTCCACGACACGGGTGTTACGTAGATCGGGACAGTTTTCCTTGAACGTGAAGCCCATCAACAGCACCCGTGCGCCGTCGACCTGGATGCGGCGCTTGACCATGGCTTTGATCAGTTGCGAGACCACATACGCACCCATGCCGTCGTTGAGCCGCCGGCCGGCAAGGATGATTTCCGGGTGGTAGCCAATGGCCTGGGCTTTATGGGTGAGATAGTAGGGGTCGACGCCAATGCAGTGGCCGCCCACCAAACCAGGGCGAAACGGCAGAAAATTCCACTTGGTGCCGGCGGCTTTCAAAACCGCCTCGGTGTCGATGCCCATCTTGTTGAAAATGATGGCCAGCTCGTTGATCAGCGCGATGTTGAGGTCGCGCTGGGTGTTTTCGATGACCTTGGCGGCTTCGGCTACGCGAATACTCTCGGCCTTGTGGGTGCCCGCGGTGACGATCTGCCGATATAAGGCGTCGATCAGCTCTGCTGCCGCGGGTGTCGAGCCCGAGGTTACTTTTTTGATCGTGGTCACGCGGTGCGCTTTGTCGCCCGGATTGATGCGCTCGGGGCTGTAGCCAACGTAAAAGTCGACATTGAATTTCAGCCCCGAGCAGCGTTCGAGCACTGGCACGCAGTCTTCTTCGGTGGCACCGGGATACACGGTCGACTCATAAATCACGATGTCGCCGCGCTTGAGCACATGGCCGACGGTCTCTGAGGCCCTGAGCAGCGGGCCTAGATCGGGGCGTTTATATTCATCGATGGGCGTGGGCACAGTGACGATGAACACATTGCAGGCGGCCAGCGCTGCGGCATCCGCGCTATAGCGCAGCCCGCGCGCGCTGCGCAAGTCGGCTTCATCCACCTCCAGGGTGGCGTCATGGCCGGCTTGCAGTGCCTGGATGCGTGCGGGGTTGATGTCAAAGCCAAGCACCTGGCGGTGCTTGCCAAACTCGACGGCCAGCGGCAGGCCAACATAACCGAGGCCGATGACGGCCAGACGGACTTCAGAGAGGGTGAGCATGGGCCGAAGGTGGGAGGGTCATCAAGTAGCGGCAGATCAACGCAGTGTGCGCAATGCAGCGCCACGCTGGTCTTTGTCGGACAGTCGGGGCGTGGTGCCTTCAAGCGGCCAGGCGATCGCCAGGTCCGGGTCATTCCAGGCAATGCAGCGTTCGTGTTCGGGGGAATAGTAGTCGGTGGTTTTGTAGAGGAATTCCGCGCTGTCGGTGAGGGTGAGAAAGCCGTGCGCAAAGCCAGGCGGAATCCAGAGCTGGCGTTTGTTGTCCGCCGACAGCACCTCGCCCACCCAGCGGCCGAAGGTCGGCGAGTCAGGGCGGATATCCACGGCCACGTCGAAGACTGCGCCCTGGATGACTCGCACCAGCTTACCTTGGGCGCGCGGGGCGATCTGGTAGTGCAGACCGCGCAGTACGCCGCGCACGGAACGGCTGTGGTTGTCCTGCACAAACTCCACGGTGAGTCCGGTGGCTTTGCAAAAGGCGCGCTGATTGTAGCTTTCGAAGAAAAAACCGCGTTCGTCGCCAAATACGCGCGGCGTCAGCAAAATCACCTCGGCAATGGCAAGCGGAGTGGCCTGCATCAGAACACCTTGTTACGCAACAGGCTTTGCAGATACTGCCCATAGCCGTTTTTTGCCAGGGGCGCGGCCAGGGCGGCCAGCCCTGTGTCGTCGATCCAGCCATGACGCCAGGCGACTTCTTCTGGACAGGCCACTTTCAGCCCTTGGCGCTTTTCGAGTGTGGCAATGAACTGACCGGCATCGAGCAGGCTTTCATGGGTGCCGGTGTCCAGCCAGGCATAGCCGCGCCCCATGATTTCCACCGCCAGTTGCCCGCGTTCTAGGTATAGACGATTGAGGTCGGTGATCTCCAATTCGCCGCGCGCCGAAGGTTTCAGCGTGCGGGCCAGTTCCACCACTTGCTCGTCGTAAAAATAGAGGCCGGTTACCGCATAGTTGGATTTGGGTTGCGCGGGCTTTTCTTCCAGCGACAGCGCTTTGCCTTGGGCGTCGAACTCCACCACGCCGTAGCGCTCCGGGTCATGCACATGGTAGGCGAATACGGTCGCACCGCTTTGGCGTGCCGCGGCCTTGCGCAACAGCAAGTGAAAATCGTGGCCGTAGAAAATGTTATCGCCCAGCACCAGCGCGCAAGGGCCGCCGGCGATGAAATCTTCGCCAATCAGAAAAGCCTGTGCCAGTCCGTCCGGGTTGGGCTGCACCGCATAGCGCAGGCTCACGCCCCAGCGTGCGCCGTCGCCCAGCAACTGCTCGAAACGTGGTGTGTCCTGCGGCGTGGAAATGATCAGAATGTCACGGATGCCCGCCAGCATCAGGGTGCTGAGCGGATAGTAGATCATCGGTTTGTCAAAGACCGGCAGCAATTGCTTGGAGATGGCCAGCGTGGCTGGATGCAGCCGGGTGCCGGCACCGCCGGCGAGAATGATGCCTTTCATCGAAAAGTCCGGAGCAAGTGACGGGGCGTTGCCAAGGTGCGCGGATTCTAGCAAGTCGCAATCGGCGCAGCGCAGGTTTTGCGTAAGCTGTTTGGTGTGTCGGGGCTACAGGCCGGCCGGCTGCAGAGCGCTGGGGTGCCCCATCTGCATACAAAAAAGGCAGCGTTTTGTCGCTGCCTTTTGCCTGGGCGCATGCCATGCACTTAGCGTGCCGCGGCCAGCATACCGCGCATTTTTTGCATCGCTTTGGCTTCGATCTGGCGGATGCGTTCGGCCGATACGCCATATTCAGCCGCCAGCTCATGTAGCGTGGCGCCATCGCCCTCGTTCAGCCAGCGGCGTTGGACGATCGCGCGACTGCGCTCGTCCAAGCTGGCTAGCGCGTTCTTCAAGCCTTCATCCTGCAGGCGGGCCATCTGCGCTTGTTCGAGCACTTCGGAGGGCTCGGCATGCGGATCCGGCAAGTAAGCAATCGGGGCGAAACGTTCTTCGTCCTCATCGCTGCCGCCTTCCAGCGGCAGATCACGACCGCTGAGCCGGGTTTCCATTTCCACCACTTCTTCCGGCTTGACCTTCAATTGTGCGGCCACCGATTGGACTTCATCGGCCGACAGCGTGCTGCTGTCTTGCTTGAGGCTGCGCAGGTTGAAAAACAACTTGCGCTGCGCCTTGGTGGTGGCAATTTTCACCAGCCGCCAGTTTTTGAGGATGTATTCGTGGATTTCGGCCTTGATCCAGTGGATGGCAAAAGACACCAAGCGCACCCCGCGCGAAGGGTCGAAACGCTTGACGGCCTTCATCAAGCCGATATTGCCTTCCTGAATCAAGTCGGCATGCGGCAGACCGTAACCCAGATAGCCGCGCGCGATGGCGACCACCAGCCGCAGGTGGCTCATCACCAGCGTGCGCGCGGCATCCAGATCGCCTTGTTCGCGGAAGCGGGTAGCCAAATCCATTTCCTCACGTTCGGACAGCAGTGGGATGCGATTGACCGACTGAATGTATTGGTCGATGCTGCCAGCGGCCAGAACCGGAAGCGACAGAGTTTGCGACATGTGCAGGGTTCCTCCTCTGCAAGTAATTTTAGCACTCGCGCGCTGAGAGTGCTAAACCTGCCAAAAAGTTCTCCGCTTAGTTATCCGCTTGCCTGCGCAGCGCCCGCCCCACGGCAGGCGCATCTGCGCCGCGACCTGTGACGGTCGGCAAGCGGGCACGGGGTGGCGGCAGAGGGGGCCTCGGCGGTCAGAACGGCAAGTAATGATCGACGAGCAGCGCGGCGAACAACATCGTCAGATAGACGATGGAATAGCGGAAGGTGTGCTGCGCGAGCCGGTCGCTGTAATCCACATATAGCCGCCAGGCCAAGCCGATGAAGCGCATGCCCAACAGTGCCGCAGCGGTCAGATAGAGTCCGCCGCTCATGCGGGTGGCAAAAGGCAGCAGGCTGACGCCGAACAGGATCAGGGTGTAGAGCAGCACCGACAGGCGGGTGAATTCGGCGCCGTGGGTGACCGGCAGCATCGGCAGCCTGGCGCGGGCGTAGTCCGCGGTGCGGTAGAGCGCCAGCGCCCAAAAGTGCGGCGGTGTCCAGGCAAAGATGATCAAAAAGAGCAGCAGTGCGTCGGCGCTCACCTCGCCGGTGACCGCGGCCCAGCCGAGCACCGGCGGCATCGCGCCGGACGCGCCGCCGATGACGATGTTCTGCGGGGTGCGCGGCTTGAGCAGCATGGTGTAGACCACCGCGTAGCCGACGAAGGTGGCCAGGGTCAGCCACATGGTGAGTGGGTTTACCAGCAAGTAGAGGATGGCCAGCCCGCTGCCGCCGAGCGCGGCCGAGAACACCGCAACCTCGGTGGAATCGAGTTCGCCGCGCGGCAGCGGGCGGCCGCGGGTGCGGCCCATGCGTGCGTCGATACGTTGCTCGATCAAGCAATTCATCGCTGCGGCGGCGCCGGCCACGGCAGCGATGCCGAGGGTGGCCGCCAGTACCGTAGCCGGCGGGGGCAATCCCGCCGGCAGGGCGAGGAACATGCCGATCACCGCGCAGAACACGATCAGCGTATTGACCCGCGGCTTGGTCAGCAGATAGTAAGCGTGCAGCCGGCGGGCGGAGAGTGGGCGGCCGAAGGTCAGTGTTCTCATGGTTTCTCCTGGGCGGGCTGGGGCGAGGCGGCGAGGATGCCGGCGGCAGAGGCGTGTGGTATTGCGGGCACACCCGCGCCAAAGGCGCCAGTTGCTGCGGGCGTGGGCGTGACTGCAGCGAGCTGAAAGGGGTGGGCCAGTCTGAAGTTCGCCCATACCATCACGCCGACCAGCAACGCAGCGCCGGCGTTGTGGGCCACGGCGAGCGGTAGCGGCAGGCTGAGGAGCACGTTGCCAATGCCCAGCGCCACTTGCAGTGAGAGCGCGCCAAGCAGCGCGATGCCGACGTTGCGGCTGCCCGGCCGGCGCATGAGTGCCACACCCAGCGCAAGCAGATAGCCGCCGGCCACCAGCGCGCCCAGGCGGTGGGCCCAGTGGATGGCGGTGAGCGCGGCCAGCGACAGCAGCTCGCCGTCGGCGGTCATGCCGAGTTCGCGGACCACGTGGAAGGCTTTGGCGTAGTCGGCCTCGGGCCAGTAGCTGCCGTGGCAGGTGGGAAAGTCGGGGCAGGCGAGCGCTGCATAATTGGTACTGGTCCACCCGCCCAGGGCGATTTGCCCGATCAGCAGAACGCATCCGGCAGCGGCGGCGAGGCGCAGCGGAGCGGAAGCGTCGACGGCGAGATTCGCTTGGCGCTGCGGCGTGGCGTACGCGCGCAGTGCCAGCCAGCTCAGCAGCGCCAGCGTGGTCAGCCCGCCGAGCAGATGAGCGGTGACGATGGCGGGCTTGAGCAACAAGGTAACGGTCCATTTACCGAGTAGCCCCTGGAAAATCACCACGCCGACCAGCACTGTGGCCACGCCGGGCGCGCTGCCGGGCTCGGCGCGCCGCCGCCAGGCGATTGCTGCGATGGCGACGATCAGCAGGCCCAGGGCAGCGGCGAGATAGCGGTGCACCATCTCCTTCCAGGCTTTGGGGAGACTGACCGGGCCGTGCGGGTCGGCGGCGTGGGCGGCGCGGATATCTTCAGCCGCGTGCGCCGGGCTGATCTGCCCATAGCAGCCCGGCCAGTCCGGGCAGCCCAGACCGGCGTCGGCCAGGCGCACGTAGGCGCCGAACACCACCACCACAGAGGTGAGCAGCAGGGCGCACAACACCAGGCGGCGGTAGAACCCCATTCTCACCTCCCCAAGGCGGAATATTTCAACAAGCGCTGCAGATCCTTGACCATACGCTGGGGGTCGGCCGCGGGCGGAAAACGCATCATCGCGTTGCCCAACGGATCGATCAGATAGATGTGAGCACCGCTTTCCGCCCCAGGTAGCGTAGCGAACCAGGCAGGATCGGCGATGCGAGCGATGGCGAGCCCTTCGGCGTCCTGGTGCGCGATTGCGGCAAGCGGCGCCTGGTCGGTCACGAGCCACACGCGCTCGACACGCGTCATTTCTTTTCCTTGTGCAAGGCGGACCTGACGCAGGGTGTGCAGCGCGCTGCGGCAGGCTGTGTCACAAGTTGCAGAACCCGCATAAACCAGGTTCCAGCGCCCCTGAAAGCGCGCGCCGGACCATGGCGGCAGGCTGCCGACTGCCTGCAGTCCGATCGCCGGAATCGGCGTGGGCGGAATCAATTCGCCGTAGTTCATGCGCCCGGCGGGCTGCCAAACATAAAAGGCGGCGTAAGAGGCCAGCACCGGCAGCACGCATACCAGAGCGAGCAGCAGCAAGGTGTGCCGGGCGTGCGCTGCGGGCGGGACGGTGCGCGGCGGGGCAGCGAGCGGATCAGTGAGCGCGGTACTCGGCATTGGGTGCCCTTTGGAAAATGCGCCACAGGTACAGGGCGGTCAGCACCGCGGCCAACGCCGCCATGGCGAACCACTGCAGTGCGTAACCGCGGTGACGGTCGATGCCTGCGTCCGGGCGTGGCCATTGACGCACCAGTTGGTCGGCTGTGGCGCTGGTCTGCTGCAGATAAAAGTCGGCCAACGGCAGTCCGCTGGCGGCGCGCCAGGCGTCGAGATCGATGGTCTGCCAGCGGGCGCCGTCCATGGCAGCGTATGCGCCGTGGTTGGCCAGCGTGAAGGATTCGCCGGGCACGCGGACGTGGCCGGTGAGTTCGATCGGCCCGGCAGCCGTCGTTACCGCCGGCACGCGGTTGCGGTCGGGGCCGGCAGCGACCCAGCCGCGCGCCACCATGACCCAGCGGCCGCTGCCCTGGTCATGGAAGGGGGCAAACACATGGTAGCCAGCCTGCCCATGGTGGATGCGGTTGTCCAGGAAGTACAGATGCCGGGGGTGCCATTGGCCGCGCAGGGTAAGTGGCGTCCACTCCGGCGGATCGCTCTGGCCAAGGGCCGCAGGCGGTTGCGCGCTGCGCTGTTCGATGGCCTGCTCGAGCGCGCGCTTTTCGGCTGCGCGGCGAAGCTGCCAGGCGCCCAACTGAACGGTGAGCACCACCGTGGCCAGTCCGGCCAGCACCGGTAACAGCAGGGCGCTACACTTACGCAAACGGTTCCGGAGCGTGTCCATGCGTGGGGTGGTGGTGCTGTTTCTGGTGCTGATCGTCGGCAGCCTACTTTCGGCGCTCGGGTTTTTGCTGCGCGACAAAGGCGGCCAACGCACCGCGCGGGCGCTGGCGCTGCGGGTGGGGCTGTCGATGGCTTTGTTCGTGCTACTCATGCTCGGTTATGCCTCGGGGCTGATTGTCGGCAAGCTCTAGCACGGCTGCCTAAAGCCAATAGACCACGATGAAAAGCATCAGCCAGACCACGTCCACGAAGTGCCAGTACCAGGCGGTGGCTTCAAAGGCAAAATGGTGCTCGGCGGTGAAATGACCGGCCAGCGCGCGGCCCAGCATCACGCTGAGCATGATCGCGCCGATGGTCACGTGCACACCGTGGAAACCGGTGAGAAGATAGAAAGTGGAGCCATAGATGCCAGAATCCAGCCGCAGATTCAGCGTGCTGTAGGCGTGCAGATATTCATAGATCTGTAGCCCCAGGAAGGTGGCTCCCAGCACGATGGTGAGCAGCAGGCCGAGCTTGAACTGGCCGCGCCGATTACCCAGCAGACCGTAATGGGCCCAGGTGATGGTGGCCCCGGAAGTAAGCAGGATGAGCGTGTTCAGTGCCGGAATACCCCAGGCGCCCATGGGCGTGAAGCTGTCGACCGCGTGGGGGCCGGCGGTGGGCCAGACCGGATTGAAACCTTGCCACAGCAGCGCTTCGTTCTCGCCGCCGCCCAGGGCGGGCACCGCCAGCACCCGGGCGTAGAACAGTGCGCCAAAAAAGGCGGCGAAGAACATCACTTCGGAGAAGATGAACCAGCCCATCGACCAGCGGAACGAGATATCCACCCGCTTGCCGTAACGGCCGGATTCGGATTCCCGCACCACTTGACCGAACCAGCCGAACAGCATGTAGATCAAGATTGCCACGCCAAGCGCGAAAACCCAGGGGCCAGCGCCGACATCGTTGAGCCACATCACCGCGCCTGCACCAAAGAGCAACAGGCCGATCGAACCGAAGATCGGGTACTTCGACGGTTCGGGGATAAAGTATTTTTCCAGCGTCTCGGTCATTTGCGTGCCTCCTCTGTGCCGATTCGGCCAGTGGCCGACGATTTGCAACGCTCACCGCACGATCCAGCTCACCACCCCGACCAGCGCCAGCACAAAAATCACCCCGCCCAGCAGTCCGGCAACGATGACCGCCTTGGGATCGAGCGAGTCAGCGTCGTGCCGGGCGTCATGCCGCCTGCGGATGCCGACGAAGGACCACAGCACCGCTTTCATGGTGGCGAAAAAGCCGGCTTGTCGGGTCGGTTCCGGCATTTTGTTCATGTACTGCCCGGCGGTTTGCCGCCGCTTTGTGAGAGGCGGCGCCCGGCGATCTCGAAGAAGGTGTACGAGAGCGTGATCACGCTCACATCGGCCGGCAGCGCCGGGTCGATGACAAAGACCACCGGCATGACACGCTGCTCGCCGGGCGCTAGCGTCTGCTGGGTAAAACAGAAGCAATCGAGCTTGCGGAAGTATTGGCCGGCTTGTTGCGGGCCATAGCTTGGTACCGCTTGGCCGGCCACCGGATAGTCGCGCGTGTTGGTGACTTCGTAGTCGACCTGTACCAATTCGCCCGGATGCACCCGCAACGCCGACTGGCGCGGGGTAAACCGCCAGGGCAGATCATGGACGTTGGCGTCGAACTGCACCGTGACCCAGCGCGAGCGGTCGACCTGGGTGTTCTCCGCGACCCGGTCGGGCTTGAGCAGGTTATTGATGCCGGTGACTTCGCAGATTTTTTCGTAGAAAGGCACCAGCATGAAGCCGAAGCCGAACATCACCACCGCCGAGATCACCAAGCGCACCAGCAGCCGGCGGTTTTCGGTGGCTGCTGTGCTCATGGCCGAAACACTCCGGTTTTGACGATCACCGCGGCAAAGAAAAACAAGGCCAGTAGAGCCAGTAGCAGCGCGCTACGGCGGTTGGCCCGGCGTCGGTCGTTTGGCGAGGTCGGCGACATCGTGGCGAACTCCGCTGTTCAGCGCACCACCGGCGCGGTTTCAAAGGTGTGGTGCGGCGCGGGCGAGGGCACGGTCCATTCCAGCCCTTCGGCGCCGTCCCAGGGCTTGGCGGTGGCGCGCTCTCCGATGCCGCGCGCGCAGCGCACCGCCACGGCTATGAAAATGAGCTGCGAGAGACCAAAGCCGAAGGCACCCACCGAAGCCAGGGCGTTGAAGTCGGCAAACTGCAGCGCGTAGTCGGGGATGCGGCGCGGCATGCCGGCCAGCCCGAGAAAATGCATCGGGAAAAAGGTGATATTGAAGAACACGATGGAGCACCAAAAATGCAGCTTGCCCAAACGCTCGCTGGGCATGATGCCGGTCCACTTGGGCAGCCAGTAGTAGGCGCCGGCAAACAGCGCGAACAGGCTGCCGGCCACCAACACGTAGTGGAAATGGGCGACCACGTAATAGGTGTCCTGCACCTGGATGTCGATCGGTGCGATGGCGCAAATCAGTCCGGTGAAGCCGCCCATGGTAAACACGAAAATGAAGCCTACCGCCCATAGCATGGGGGTCTCAAAGCTCAACGCCCCGCGCCACATGGTGGCCACCCAGTTGAACACTTTGACCCCGGTGGGCACGGCGATTAGCATCGTGGCGTACATGAAAAAAAGCTGTCCGGTCACCGGCATGCCGGTTGTGAACATGTGGTGCGCCCACACCACGAAGGACAGGATGGCGATCGAGGCGGTGGCGTACACCATGGAGGCGTAACCGAACAGGGGCTTTCTGGCGAAGGCGGGGATGATCTGGCTGATGATGCCAAAGGCCGGCAGGATCATGATGTACACCTCCGGATGGCCGAAGAACCAGAAAATGTGCTGGTACATCACCGGATCGCCACCGCCGGCGGCGTTGAAGAAACTGGTTCCGAAGTGGCGATCGGTGAGGATCATGGTTACCGCGCCGGCCAGCACCGGCATCACCGCGATCAAGAGGTAGGCGGTGATCAGCCAGGTCCAGCAAAACAGCGGCATCTTCATCAGGGTCATGCCGGGCGCGCGCATGTTGAGGATGGTCACCACGATGTTGATCGCGCCCATGATGGAGCTAATGCCCATGATATGGATGGCGAAGATCGCCATGTCCATGCCCATGCCCATCTGCACCGAGAGCGGCGCGTACAGCGTCCAGCCGGCGGCGGTGGCCCCGCCAGGTACGAAGAAGGAGCCGATCAGCAAGATTGCCGCCGGTGGCAGCAACCAAAAGCTCCAATTGTTCATGCGCGCGAAAGCCATGTCGCTGGCGCCGATCATCAGCGGAATTTGCCAGTTCGCAAAGCCGACGAAGGCCGGCATGATGGCGCCGAACACCATCACCAGGCCATGCATGGTGGTGAGTTGGTTGAATAGTTCGGGTTGCACCACCTGCAAGCCAGGTTGGAACAGCTCGGCGCGGATCGTCAGCGCCATCACTCCCCCGGAGAGGAACATAATGAAGCTGAAAATCAGGTACATCGTGCCGATGTCCTTGTGATTGGTAGTGGTGATCCAGCGCATCAGCCCGGAGGCGACGGGCTGATGATGGTGGTCGTGCAGCGGGTCCTGGATGACGGCCGACATGCTGACTTCTCCTGAGTGAGATGCGGGCGGATGAGCCTCAGCCCCCACGTGCCGCGGCAATATCTTTGGGCTGCACGGCTTGGCCGCTGTGATTGCTCCAGCTGTTGCGGGTGTAGGTAATTGCGGCGGCGATGTCGGCGTCGGAGAGTAGCTTGCCGAAGGAAGCCATCGCGGTGCCGGGGCGGCCCTCCAGCACCACGGCAATCTGGGTGGCGGGTTCGCCCTGGACCACTGGAGAGCCGTCCAATGCGGGGAAGGCCGGTGGCAGTCCCTGGCCATTGGCTTGATGACAGGCGGCGCAGTGGGTGGCATAGACCGTGGCCCCCCGTGCCATCAGTTCGGCCAAGGCAAATTCCCGGCTGTCGTCGGCGGCGCCCGCAGCCGACGCCGCCTGACGTGCGCCCACCCAGGCGCTATAGGCTTCGGCGGAAACCACGTGCACTTCGATCGGCATGAAACCGTGGTCGCGTCCGCACAGTTCGGCACAGTTGCCGCGGTAGATGCCTTCTTGCTCGGCGCGGAACCAGGTGTCGCGGATGAAGCCGGGGATGGCGTCCTGCTTGACGCCAAAGGCCGGCACCCACCAGGAATGGATGACATCCGCAGCAGTGGTGAGGATGCGCACTTTTTTGCCCACCGGCACCACCAGCGGGTTGTCGACTTCCAGCAGGTAGGCTTCTCCCTTGGGCGCGGTGCCTTCGATTTGCTCGCGTGGCGTGGACAAATTGGACACCAGGCGGATGCCGGCCCCCTCGCCCTGCAGATAGTCGTAACCCCATTTCCATTGGTAGCCGGTAGCTTTGATGGTGAGGTCCGGGTCGGAGGTGTCTTTCATGGCGATCACGGTCTTGGTCGCCGGCCAGGCCATGCCGAGCAGGATCAGCACCGGGACTACGGTCCAGGCGATCTCCACCGCGGTGTTTTCATGAAAGTTTGCCGCGACCGCACCGCGCGACTTGCGGTGGCGGAAAACCGCCCAAAACATCACGCCGAACACGCCGACGAAGATCACCAGGCAGATGATCAGCATCAGCGTGTGTAAGTCGTAGATTTGTCCGGCTACCTCAGTGACCGGGGGCTGAAGGTTGTAGCGACTTTGCGCAAGCGCCCGGCCAGCCGGGGCGAGTGAAGCGCCGAGGAAAAGCGTCGACCCTGCAATGCGAGCGGCAAGAACCATGTCCCAACCCCCTTCGAATGCAGTTTCGGCAAACAGCAAAGGGACGGTGGCGCGGGGCTGCCTCCAGGCCGAGACGGTGGAGGCGTGTGCGGGTGCCACGGGCGTCCCGGGCGTTTGCCGGAACGATCCTCAAGCGCGGGGGCTGTCGGTTTTGTTGTGATCTGGGCCATCCCGCGTGGTTGGAACGATCTTGCCATAGCGGAATTGGCCATCGCAATACGAATATTTGAGAAATGTCAAAGTAGTGCGGTGCACAATGTGATAAAGCGCATGGCGCTCAAGGCCTGGTGCTGCATGAATAGGGTTTACCCTGATGGGGGTGCAGCAATGGGCGGCACGTACTCGGCAGGGGGCAAACGCTGCGATCGGGGTCATCGGATCGCTGTGGCGCATAGACCATCACCTGCTAGGATGCGCACCAATGTTTCAGCGTGGGAGGATGGCTATGCGTTCGTCTTGCCGCCGGCGGTCTCGGCTTGAAATCGTCTATGCCCGGCTCGCGCGCCGGCTGACCAGGGTTGCGCTGGCCGGTTGTTTGGCCGTGGCGCTGGTGGTGGCCGGCGGTCTGGGGCTGGCGATCTGGGCGCTACAGGCCGGCTGGTATGCCGAACAGGCCACCTGGCGCACACTGTACGGGCTGGGGGCAGCGCTCACGATTGCAGCCGTTGGCTATCTCTTGGTGCTTGTACAGGTCCCGGCTCCGCAGCCGCGCGGAATCCCGCTCGCGCCGAGCGTGGCGGGCGCGTTGCACTACCGCATCGATAAGCTCGCGCAGCGCTTGGGGCTGCCGCCGCCCGACGGTGTTTGGATCACCGATGAGATGAACGCTGCGGTGCTGCAGCGCCCGCGCTGGGGGTGTGTGGGGCGCATCGAGTCTCATCTGATGATCGGGCTGCCGCTGGCGCATTGCCTGTCGCGGCGGCAGTTTCTTGCCGTGCTGGCGCACGAGTTCGGTCATCTGGTGGTGCAGCGGCAGGCGGCATGGGGCGCGTTCGGGGCGCATCTGCGCGCCTGGTGGCTGCGGTTGGCCGACCGGATCGCGGTGCGTCATACCTGGCTCGAGTCCTGGCTGGATCGACGCTGGCGTGGTTACACCCTGGGAATGTTCCGCTTAGCGCGGCTGGAGGAGTTCGCTGCCGATGCGCTGGCGGCGCGCTTGGTCGGCCGGCGCTTATTGGGCGAGACCTTGGTGGAAATGTCGGCCAAGGACCGTTTTTTGCGCGAGGACTATTGGCCCAAGGTGCTGGCGCAGTGCAGCACTGCGCCAGAGCCGCGCTTTCGGCCGTTTCGTGAAATGGGCTTGGGGGTGAGCGCGGGGTTCAATGCACACAGCGTGGTCAATGTTGGTTTTGGCGAAGGCGAGGACGGCGCGGTATCGCTGCATCCTTCCCCGGCCCAACGCCTGCGCGCACTGCGGGTGCCCACCTGCGCCGCGGTGCCCCCCGAGCGTTCGGCGGCCACCCACTACTTGTCCGATTTGCTGCCGCGGCTGTCCTGGGCCTTCGACCGCCATTGGTGGCGGCTGGCCGGCCGCTACTGGCGGCGCAGCTACCGCCTGGCCCGTGGTGAGCGGCAGCGCGCTGCCCGACGGGGCTGAGAAACCGCAAGCCAAAATCGCCCGTCGGCCCGTCCGTGGCGCTAGCGTGCAGCGGATCCGCGCTTGGCGCGCGCTTGCTCTAGAAATTCGCACAGTTGTTCGGCACCGTCGAGCAGGCGCGGGGTGTGGCGCTGCATCAGTTGCGGCGGGATGAAATACAAATTGTCGGCCGCCGCGGCGGCGAGCCGAGGCCATTTGCGCCACTGGTCCAGCCAGTCCGGACGTTCTTCGCCCATGCCGCTGGCCACGATGACCTCCGGATTGGCGGCCAACACCGCTTCGATGCCAATGCGTGGGGCAAGCGGGCCGAGCCGGGCGAATACATTGTCGCCCGCGCACAGGCCGATGGCGTCGGAGATCAGGTGTTCGCCATTGATGGTCATCAGCGGCTGGTCCCAGATTTGGTAGAACATGCGCACCGGCGGGCGCGATTGGTAGCGGGCGGCCAGCGCGGCGCGGCGCGCACGAAAGCGGGTGGCGGCTTCTCGGGCGGCGGACTCGGTGCCGGCCAGTCGGCCCATGTCTTCCAGGCTGTCGGCCACATCATCCAGGCGGCGCGGTTCGTTGACGAATACCGCAATGCCCAGCGCACGCAGCTTGTCTAAGTTGGTATTGCGGTTGCCGCTCGCCCAGGCCACGACGAGATCCGGTTGCAGCGCAACGACCGCTTCGAGGTCGATCTGGGTGTAGCCGCCGACCGAGGGCAGCGCGCGCGCGGCGGGCGGATAGTCGCTGTAGTTCACCACGCCGACCACTTTGTCGCCAGCGCCGGCGGCAAACAGTAGTTCGGTCACATGCGGGGCGAGGCTGACGATGCGCCGGGCCGGGGCGGACAGCACCAACTCGCGGCCGGTGTCGTCGGTGATGCGCACTTCGGCGCGGGCCGGTAAAGCGGTAGCCAGCAACACTGCCAGCGTGGCCAGGCGTAGTAGAGTGATCATCATGTAGGCAGGTCCTTGAGAGCGTGCAGGGCAAGGTCCAGACGGCGCCATTGCGCCTCGTCGGCCGGCAGGCCGAAGCGCAGCGCGGGCGGGGTGTCGAAACGGCGCACCAGAATGGCGCGACGGGCGAGCGCTTCATGCCATATGGCCGCCTGCGGATGCACCACCCACTGGAAAAGTGCGGTGCCCTGCGGGGGGGCGGGCAAATGCTGGCGCAGCAGTGCGGCGAGCCGTTTGCCGGCTGCGGTCAACGCCTGCCGGGTGGCTTGCTGCCAGTCGGCGTCGGCCAGCGCGGCACGGGCGGCATAACGTGCCGGACCGCTGATCGTCCAGGGGCCAAGGTGTTCGGCAAGGTGCTGGCGCAGCGCAGCGTCCGCGAGCACGAAGCCGACCCGTGCCCCAGCCAGGCCAAAGAACTTGCCAAGCGAGCGCAAGACCACCAGGTGCGGGCGGCCGGCATAAGGGGCGAGCGACTCCGCCGGGTCGACATCGATGAACGCCTCATCGACGATCAGCCAGCCGCCGCGCTTAGCCAAGCGGGCATGCCAGTCGAGCAGGCGAGGCAAGGCGAAGCGTTCGCCGGTAGGGTTGTTGGGGTTGGCCAGCACCAGCACGTCGGTGTCGTCGATTGCTGCATCTACCATGTGTGCGTCGCAGCGCCGCAGCCGCCGGGCGCGCCAAGCCTGAGGGTGCTCGCCATAGGTGGGGTCGAGCACGGTGACCCGTTCGTCGGGGATGAGTGCGGGCAAGGCTTGGATGGCGGCCTGGGAGCCGGCGACCGGCATGAGTTCGTGGGTGCCGTAGTAAGCGGCCGCTGCGTCAACGAGGCCGTCGTCATCCTCGGGCAGGCTTTGCCAGGCTTGCAGCGGCAGCGGCGGCACCGGATAGGCGCAAGGGTTGATACCGGTCGACAGGTCGATCCAGTCGGCCAGCGCAATGCCGTAGTGGCGCGCGGCAGTGCGCAGCCGGCCGCCGTGTTCAAGCATCGGCGACTCCCAACGCGAGCAAGTTCAGCACCAGGGCAACGCCCGCGACCGCACTCAACCAGGCCAGCATGCCGTGACGCACCAGATCGAGGGCGCGGCGCAGGCTGGTGACATCGGCCGCGGCGCCTTGGCCCAGTGGCGGCCGTTCTTCGACCCGGCCGTGATAGATCGCGCGACCGCCCAGTTTCACTGCCAGTGCGCCGGCGCCTGCGGCCATCACCGGGCCGGCGTTGGGGCTGTCCCACCGCGCGGCTTGGCTGCGCCAGCAGGCCAACGCATTGGCGGTGTTGCCGAGCAAGGCGTAGGTGAGCGCGGTGAGCCGGGCGGGCAGCCAGTTGAGTGCATCGTCCAGGCGCGCGGCGGCACGGCCGAAGTGCAGATAGCGCGTTGTACGGTAGCCCCACATGGCGTCGAGCGTGTTGGCCAGGCGGAACAGCAGCGCGCCTGGCCCGCCCAGCAGGATGAACCAGAACAGCGCCCCGAACACCGCATCGTTGCCGTTTTCCAGCACCGATTCGGTGCCGGCACGCGCCACGCCTTCGGCATCCAGCGCGCTGGTGTCGCGGCTGACGATCCAACCAACGCGCTCGCGTGCGCTGGCCAGATCGCCAGTGGCCAGCGGCTTGGCCACTGCTTCGCCATGCTCGATCAGACTGCGCGCGCCGAGCGCAAACCACAACAGTACGATGTCGGCGCCCCAGTGCGCCGCCGGGTGCAGGCCGCGCAGCCACAGCGCCAGCCCTACCCAGGGCAGCACCGCCAGCATCCAGGCCAGCAGGCCGCGCGCCTGCTGCGGCAGGGCGCCGGCGTTCGCACACCACAGGCGGCGCTCGATGGCTGTGCTCAGCCGGCCAAAGCCCACCAGCGGATGCCAGCGGCGCGGTTCGCCCAGCAGGCGGTCTGCCAGTACGCCGGCGGCAAGTTTCAGCAACAGGATCAAGGCAAGGCGCGCAGCGGCGTCCATGGGATAATCGGCGCTTTTTCGGACCCCGGATTTTACGCCATGCCAACCACTGCCTGTCTGATGGTGCAGGGTACCACCTCCGATGCTGGCAAAAGCACCTTGGTGGCCGGTCTGTGCCGGCTGCTGGCGCGCCGCGGAGTACGGGTGGCGCCTTTCAAGCCCCAGAACATGGCGCTCAACGCCGCGGTCACCGCCGATGGCGGCGAAATCGGCCGTGCCCAGGCGCTACAGGCGCTGGCCGCCGGTTTGGCGCCGCATACCGATTTCAATCCGGTGCTGCTCAAACCGGCCAGTGACATCGGCGCGCAGGTAATCATCCATGGCAAGGCGGTGGCCAACCTCGATGCGCGCGCCTATCACGACTACAAGCCCACCGCGATGGCCGCGGTATTGGCCTCCTGGCAACGGCTGGTGGCGGCATACGACTGCGTGCTGGTCGAAGGCGCGGGCAGCCCGGCGGAAATCAACCTGCGCGAGCGCGATATTGCCAACATGGGTTTCGCCGAAGCGGTCGGCTGCCCGGTGATCCTGGTGGCGGACATCGACCGCGGCGGCGTGTTCGCCCATTTGGTGGGCACCCTGGAACTGCTCTCACCTTCTGAACAGGCGCGCATCAAGGGCTTCGTGATCAACCGCTTCCGCGGCGATATCGGCCTGCTGCAACCCGGCTTGGATTGGCTGCAGGCGCGCACCGGGCGGCCGGTGCTGGGCGTGCTGCCTTATCTGCCCGGCCTGTTTCTGGATGCCGAAGATGCACTCGGCGAGGCCCGTGCCGACAAAGACGCTCCGCTATTGCGGGTGATTGCGCCGGTCTATCCGCGGATTGCCAATCACACCGACCTGGATGCGCTGCGCCTGCATCCACAGGTCGATTTTCGCTGGGTGGGGACGGGGCAGCCGATCCCGCCGGCGGACCTCATCGTGCTGCCGGGTTCCAAGAGCGTGCAGGCGGATCTGGCCTGGTTACGTGCGCAGGGCTGGGAGGCGGCGATCCGACGTCATCTGCGCTATGGCGGCAAATTGATCGGCATCTGCGGTGGCTTCCAAATGCTCGGCCAGCGGCTGGAGGACCCGGCCGGATTGGAAGGTCCGGCGGGCGGTGTGGACGGGCTGGGCTGGCTGGAGATCACAACCGTGCTCGAAGCCGAAAAAAAGCTCGTCACCGTCGAAGGCGAGCTGTGCCTGCCAGGCGCAGGCGGTGCGGCGGTGCGTGGCTATGAAATCCATATGGGGGTGTCGCGCGGCCCGGCGCTGGCACGTCCGGCGCTGCACCTGTCCGATGGCCGCGGCGACGGCGCGCAATCGGCCGATGGTCAGGTATTCGGCAGCTATGTGCATGGCTTGTTCGATCACCCGGATGCACTGGCTGCAGTGCTGGCCTGGGCCGGCGCGGCCGGTGAGCAGAAAGTCGATCTGGCCGCGCGCCGCGAGGCCGATTTGGACCGCTTGGCCGACTGTCTGGCCGCTGCGCTCGATCTGCCGCGGCTGGCCGACTGCCTGGGAGGCACGGCGGGCGAAGCGCTGCGCAGACCCATCCCCCGGGTTGCTTGACCGCCTAAGGGGGCGCCTCTACCATCGCCGCCATGGAAGAAGAACTCACCCAGCTCGAAAATCGCATCGAGCAAATCGCGACCCTGTGCGAGGGGCTCAAGGCCGAAAACCGCGCGCTGCGCAGCCGGCTGACCCAGCTTGAGTCGGACAACCGCGCTCAGGCCGACAAGCTTCGTTTAGCCACCGAAAAACTCGAAGCCTTGCTGGCCCGGCTGCCGCAGGCTTGACCCCAAAAAAGAGAGGGCTGGACATGGAAACGCTCGACATCAAGTTGCTGGGCAAAGAATACCGGGTGTCCTGCAAGCCGGAAGAGCGCGAAGGGCTGCTCGCTGCGGTGACGTTTCTGGATGACAAGTTTGCCGAGCTGGCGCGCAAGACCGGCTCGTCCGGCGAGCGTCTGGTGGTGATGACGGCGCTCAACATCGTGCATGACTTTTTTCAGCAGCAACGCAGCGGAGGGTTTGACATGGCCGCTGCCAAGCGTAGAATCGGGCTCATGTCGGCACGCTTGGATGGGGTGCTCGCCCAGCAGGAAAAGCTGTTCTGAGCCGCCTTCAAGGCGGAAAAAGTGCCGCAGGATCAATCCCCTGCAGTGTTCGTCGAAGTCGTAGATTCCTTGAACCAATAGTCGAGAGACTTGGTTGCTGACCTGAAGGCCGCGGTGTGCATGCCCCGTTAGGGGAAGCCTGAAGCGGTGGGAGTGCGACCACCCTGAACCCTAGGTTCAGGATGCCCGGCGGAGACGGCACAGGCGGGGGGCCAAACAGAAGGCGCAACGCGTAAGGGTTGCGCCTTTTCGCGTCTACGGCGCCTGCGGGCGGCGGGTATTCTGCTGCGCAGCGGGCGCTTGCGGCGGTGCGCTGCAGGCGTACAGGCGGATGCTGGTCCCATGTTCCGGCGCGGGCGAAAGACCGGGCAGGTAATCGGCCAGCGGGCGGCAGCCGGCAGGCAGGCACAGCTCATAGCCGGCAGTGTAGTGGCTGTGGGCAAGCTCGACTTCGGCCATGTCGCGGCCCACCGGGTAGTGCCAGACACCGTCGATTAGCCGGGCACCTTCTGCGGGCTCCATGCCGGCACCGGAGCCGCGGATGCGGCCTTCGACCAGCCGCAGCACCGGTGTGCGCGCATCGTCGATGCGCACCTGCCAGTTCTCTTCCCAGCGGACTTTCTCGATCGAATGTGTCCAGCGCAGGGTGAATTCCTGGGTGGCGATGAAGGCCGTCAGCACGCCGCTGGCCAGGCACAGCCCGATCATGCGGGTGCGCCGGCCCGTCGCTTCTGCCAGATCAGCACGCCAAGCAGCAGCGCGGTGCTGATCAGGCCGATCTCGTCGGTGATCGGCAAAGCAGCCACCAGGCATAACGCCGATAGGAAAGCCCAGATGCGCAGCGGCCAACTAACCGGCTGCCACAGATAGCCGATTGCAGCCACGCCCCACAGGCCGATGGCCACCAGGGCCTTGAACACGATCCATGCCACCGCCGCGGCGTCGGGGTCGCCCTGCAGCATCAGTTCGGGGGCATACACCGCCATATAGGGCACGACAAAGCCGGCCAACGCCACACGCACCGCCTGCACCCCGATGCGCATGCCGGACACCCCGGCAATCGGCGCCGCGGCAAAGGCGGCCAGGGCCACCGGCGGGGTAAGGTCGGCGAGGATGCCGAAATAGAACACAAACATATGGCTGACGATCAGCGGCACGCCCAGTTCCAGCAGCGCCGGTGCCGCGAGCGAGCTGGTGATGATGTAGTTGGGGATGGTGGGAATGCCCATGCCCAGCAGCAGGCAGACCAGCATGGTGAGCATCAACGACAGCAGCAGGTTGTCCCGTCCGAGCGAAATGATGGCGTTGGCGAAGGTGGTGGCCGCACCGGTCAGCGTCAGCACGCCAATGATCACCCCGACCAGGGCGCAGGCCACGCCGACCGGTAGCGCATGGCGCGCGCCATCGGCCAGGGCGTTGGCGGCCAGGCGCAAGGTGCTGCGTCCGCCCTGGATGAACAGGCACAGCGCCACGAGCGCGGCAATGAGCAGCAGGATTGCGGTAATACCCCATTTGAAGAAACCCGCGCACAGGATGCCCAGCGCGATCCAGAAGGCGGCGCGCAGGGCATTGCCGGTAAGGCGCAGGGCCACGGCGGCGCCGAGGATCAGCACCGCGGTGAGCGCCAGGCCGACCATGCCGGAGAACAGCGGGGTGTAGCCCGAGAACAGCAGGCCGACCAGCACTGCCAGCGGCAGCAACAAGTACCAGTGCCGCCTTACCGCGGCCCAAGGGTCGGGACATTCGTCCTTGGGGATGCCGTGCAGGCCGGCGCGACCGGCTTCCAGGTGCACCATCCAGAAGGCGGTCACAAAGTACAGCACCGCCGGAATGATGGCCGCTTTGACGATTTCCACATAGTCCACGCCTATGGTCTCGGCCATGATGAAGGCTACCGCGCCCATCACCGGCGGCATGATTTGCCCGCCCATGCTGGAGGTGGCCTCCACGCCGCCGGCGAACTCGGGCCGGTAGCCGAAGCGCTTCATCAGCGGGATGGTGAACTGCCCGGTGGTGACCACGTTGGCCACCCCGGAGCCGTTGATCGTGCCCATCAGCCCGGAGGTCACCACCGATACCTTGGCGGGGCCGCCGCGGGTATGACCGACGGTGCCGAGCGCAAAATCGGTAAAGAGCCGGATCATGCCGGCTTGTTCGAGAAAGGCGCCGAACAGGATGAACAAAAAGATGTAGGTGGCGCTGACATAGGTCGGAATGCCGTAGATGCCTTCGGTGCCAAAGGTCAGGTGTTCGATCAATTGCGCAAAGCTGTAGCCGCGGTGGGCGAGCTCCCCGGGCAGGTATTGGCCGAACAGCGCATAGGCAAAAAAAACTGCGCAGATCAGTGGCAGGGCGGGGCCCATGATCCGGCGCGCCGCTTCGAATACCAGCAGCAGTGTGAGGGTGCCGACGACGATATCGAGCGGAGTCGGATCGCCGGCGCGCACGATCAGCTCGGCCTCGAAAATCCAGTGATAAAAGGCCAGGCCGAAGGCAATGAGCCCCACCGGCCAGGCCAGCGCAGGCACTTGGCGGCGCGGCAGCCAGTTCTGCAACAGCGCAAAACTCATCAGCAACATGAAGCCGACATGGATCGCCCGCACCACCTGGGATGACAGCGGGTGATAGGCCGCGACGATGATCTGGTAAGCGGAAAAGGCGATGGCAATCAGGAACAGGGCACGGCCCTGAACACCCTTGTCCCAACCGAACGGGACCACAGCGGCGTCATGCGAACGGCTCGTCATGAATGACAGCTCCGGTGCCGCAGTGTGCGGCGGCAGTCATAACACAAAAGATGCCGGCGCGCGCAGCTGAAGTTGGCGCCTCATGCAGTCGCGGAGGTGACGCACCGGCGGGTGGTTGTCATGCGCACTGCGCCCGGCGCCCCGACCGTTTGGCGAGGCACTACGGGCGGCGGGCTTACTTCAGCAGGCCGGCTTCGCGGTAGTAGCGCTCCGCGCCCGGGTGCAGCGGCAGCGGCAGGTTGTCGGCCGCGCCTTCCGGTTTGATGGCCTTGGCTGCGGCATGTGCGGCCACCAACTGGTCCAGATGCTCGAACATTGACTTGGTCATGCGATAGACCACGTCTTCCGGCACGCCGGCATGGGTGACCAGAATATTGCGCACGCCGGCGGTGGGCACGTCGGTGGTTTGGCCTTCATAGGTGTTGGCCGGAATGACCACCGGCTGGTAGGCAGCATCGCCGATTTTGGCCACGACTTCGGGCGGCACCGGGATCACCACGATCTTGACCGCATTGGCGAGGTCACGGATGGACGCCACACCCAGGCCGGCCGACTGCAAGGTGGCGTCGAGCTGGCGGTTTTTGATCAACTCCACCGATTCGCCAAACGGCAGGTATTCGACCTTGCCCAGATCGGCATAAGACATGCCGGCCGCTTTGAAGATGGCGCGGGCGTTCAGTTCGGTGCCCGAACGCGGCGCGCCCACCGACACCCGCTTGCCCTTGAGATCGGCCAGCGAGGCGATGCCTGAATCGGCGGCGGCGACGATTTGGATGTAATTGGTGTAAATGCCGGCAAGACCGCGCAGCTTGTCGAGCTTGGTCTTGAAGCCGGCTTCCTCGTTACCGGTCCAGGCGTCAGAGACTGCATCGCCCAGCGAAAAGCCCACTTCGCCGCGGCCGGCCTGCAGCAGGTTCAGGTTTTCTGCGCTGGCCTTGGTCGATTGCACGCTGGTGCGCGCGTTGGGAATGTTGTCGGCGTAAATTTTGGACAGCGCCACGCCCAGTGGGTAATACACGCCGCTGGTGCCACCGGTGAGCACGGTAATGAACTGCTGCTGAGCGTGCGCCGCGCCGGCGGCGATCAGCGCGGCGGCAAGGCCAAGGGTCCGAAGCAATTTCATGGTTTGTCTCCTTCCTGGTTGATCAAGCGAGTTGTTCTATTTGGTCAGGGCGACCGCGGCGCCGGCGCGGTCGTCTTCAGTGTGGACACTTTGCCCGCCCGGGGCAATGACTGCCATCGGTGTTTGTCCGCACCGCTGTTTTCATCCGATGATGCCGGCTGCGCGCAGCGTGGCAAGCCGCTCATCGCTCATGCCGGCCAGTGTGCCGAGCACTGCCGCGGTATCTTCGCCGACCCTCGGCGGTGCTTTGCGGTATGCGGGCGGCGTGGCCGACAAATGCAGGGGGGTGGCGACCTGCGGAATGCCGTCTATCTCGGTGCGCATGCCGCGATGGACGATCTGCGGATCGGCAAACACACGCGCCAGGTCGTTGATCGGCCCGCCCGGAACGCCGGCTTCTTGCAGCGCGGCCACCCATTCGTCGGTGGTCTTCATCACCGTGGTCTGGCGCAGTAGCGCAATCAGCGTGTCGCGGTGGGCAACGCGTGCTGCGTTGGTGGCAAAACGCGCGTCGGTGGCCCATTCCGGGCGGCCGGCAAGCTGGCAGAAGGCGGCCCACTGGCGGTCGTTACCAATGGTCAGCACGATATCGCCGTCTGCGGTCGGGAAAGCCTGATACGGCACGATATTGGGGTGGGCGTTGCCCATGCGCTGCGGCGCTTTGCCCGAGACCAGGTAGTTCATCGCCTGGTTGGCCAGACAGGCGACCTGCACGTCGAAGAGCGCCAAGTCGATGTACTGGCCGCGGCCGGTGCGTTCGCGGTAGGCCAGCGCGGCAAGGATGCCGACCGTGGCGTACAACCCGGTGAGGATGTCGGTGAGCGCCACGCCCACCTTTTGTGGCGGGCCGTCCGCTTCGCCGGTGATGCTCATCAGCCCGCCCATGGCCTGAAGCAAAAAATCGTAGCCGGGGCGTTCGGCGTAAGGGCCGTCCTGACCGAAGCCGGTGATCGAGCAATACACCAGGCGGGGGTTCAGCTCGCGCAGGCTGGCGTAGTCCAGGCCGTACTTGGCCAGCCCGCCGACCTTGTAGTTTTCCACCAGCACGTCGGCCTCGCGTGCCAGTTCGCGCACCAGGGCCTGGCCTTCGGGGTGGGTGATGTCGATCGCCACCGAGCGCTTGTTGCGGTTGGTGGCCAGATAATAGGCCGCTTCGCGCCGGGCACCGGCTTCGAACCACGGCGGGCCCCAGGCGCGGGTGTCGTCGCCGGTGCCGGGACGCTCGACCTTGATCACTTCGGCGCCCAGATCGCCCAGCAACTGCGTGGCCCAAGGACCGGCCAGCACGCGCGACAGGTCGAGCACCTTCAGATGGGAAAGCGCGCCGGCGTTCATGCTCAGCAAAACGCCTGGATGCCGGTCTGCGCGCGCCCGAGGATCAGCGCGTGGATGTCGTGGGTGCCCTCGTAGGTGTTGACCACTTCCAGGTTCACCAGGTGGCGGGCGACGCCGAATTCATCGGAGATGCCGTTGCCGCCCATCATGTCGCGCGCAAGGCGCGCAATGTCGAGCGCCTTGCCGCAGGAGTTGCGCTTCATGATGCTGGTGATTTCCACCGCGGCGGTGCCCTCGTCCTTCATGCGGCCCAGGCGCAGGCAGCCTTGCAGACCGAGGGTGATTTCGGTCTGCATGTCGGCGAGTTTTTTCTGAATGAGTTGGTTGGCGGCCAGCGGCCGGCCGAACTGCTTGCGGTCGAGCACATACTGGCGGGCGGTGTGCCAGCAGAACTCGGCCGCGCCCAGCGCGCCCCAGGCGATGCCGTAGCGCGCCGAGTTGAGACAGGTAAATGGCCCTTTGAGTCCGCGCACATCCGGAAAGGCGTTTTCATCCGGACAGAACACGTTGTCCATGACGATCTCGCCGGTGATCGAGGTGCGCAGGCCCACCTTGCCGTGGATGGCTGGCGCGGACAGACCCTGCCAGCCTTTTTCCAGCACGAAACCGCGGATGCGGTCTTCTTCGTCCTTGGCCCAGACCACGAAAACATCCGCAATCGGGCTGTTGGTGATCCACATTTTGGCGCCGTTGAGCAGCCAGCCGCCGTCGACTTTCTTGGCGCGGCTGACCATCGAGGCCGGATCGGAGCCATGGTCAGGCTCGGTCAATCCAAAGCAGCCGATCCATTTACCGGTTGCCAGTTTCGGCAGGTACTTGCGGCGGGTCGGCTCGTTACCGAACTCGAAGATCGGCACCATGACCAGCGAGCTTTGTACGCTCATCATCGAGCGGTAGCCCGAGTCCACCCTTTCCACCTCGCGGGCGATCAGACCGTAGCTCACGTAGTTCAGCCCGGCGCCGCCGTATTCCTCGGGGATGGTGGGGCCGAGCAGGCCGAGTTCTCCCATTTCGCGGAAGATGCTCGGGTCGGTGCGCTCATGGCGGAATGCCTCGGTGACGCGCGGCATGAGTTTTTCCTGCGCATAGGCGCGCGCGGTGGCAGCCACCATGCGCTCTTCTTCAGTGAGCTGCTGGTCGAGCAGCAGCGGGTCGTCCCAGTGAAAGGAAGGATTGCCGGCCATGTGTTTGCCCCGTTTTATTGTTCTGCAATGCAGAACAATGTTTTGCATTCGTGCTATTATCCTGACAAATTCTAGTTGAAAATGGAAGCGTTTTTGGCTGAAACGCTGCCGGAAACCTATTGAAAAGACTTTATGTTCCGCCATGCAGAATAATGACTCTGGGTCGCCCCTGCTGGATGGACTCGTTCAAGCGGCCGCAGGCGATCGCCAGTTCGTCACCGCGCTGGCGCGCGGGCTGGAGGTTTTGCGCTGCTTTTCCACGCAGACCCGACTGTTATCCAATGGCGAGCTGGCAGCACGCACCGGGCTGGCCAAGTCCACGGTGTCGCGGCTGACCCATACCCTGGTGCAATTGGGTTACTTGAAGGCCGACGAGGCGTCCGGGCGTTACCGGGTGACGCCTGCGGTGCTGGCGCTCGGTCATGCGGCGCTCGCCAACGTGACCGTGCGCGAAATCGCCCGCCCGTTGATGCAGGATCTGGCCGAGTATGCGCAGGCCCTGGTGTCGCTCGCTACCCGCGAGCGGCTCAACATGATTTACCTGGAAAACTGCCGACCGCGTTCGTTGGTGACCCTCAAGGTGAGCACCGGCATGCAATTGCCGCTGGCCACCACGTCGATCGGACGGGCCTTCTTGTGTGCGCTGCCGGTGGCCGAACGGGACTTTCTGCTGGAACAGATACGCCGACGCGATCCGCAGGGCTGGCCTTTGCTTGCCGAGGGCGTGGCGCAGGCCGAAGAACAATACCGCGCCCACGGCTATTGCACTTCGCTGGGAGACTGGAACCGTGAAACCCATGCGGTGGCCGTGCCGTTGTTTTGTCCGGATTACGACCTTCTGGCGTTGTCGGTCAGCGGCCCGGCCTATGCGCTGACCCGCGAGCGCATCGACAAGGACCTGGGGCCGCGCCTGGTTTACCTGGCGCGCAGCATCGAGGCGGCGGCCGGACAGAGCTAAGCGTCGCCACGCGCCAAAGCGCTGCCGGCGATTGTGCCGCGGACCCGGCAGTGGCCGGGTGGTTGCCCTGCGGGGTCTTCAAGGCGGAAATACGCCATCAGCTCGCGCAGTTGTTCCGCCTGGCCGCCCATTTCCTCGGCGGTGGCGGCCAGCTCCTCGGAGGCGCTGGCGCTGTGTTGAGCCGTTTGCGAAAGCTGGTTCATGGCGGTATTGATCTGGCCGATGCCGGCGGCCTGTTGGTGGGCGGCCGCGGCGATTTCCTGAACCAGCTCGGCGGTGCGACGCACATCCGGAACGATTTTCTCCAGCAAGGCGCCGGCGCGCGTGGCGGTGTCCACGCTGGTTGAGGCCAGCGTGGAAATCTCTTGCGCGGCGGCTTGGCTGCGTTCGGCCAGTTTGCGCACTTCGGCGGCCACCACCGCAAAGCCGCGACCGGCCTCGCCGGCGCGCGCGGCTTCAATGGCGGCGTTCAAAGCCAGTAAATTGGTTTGGTAGGCAATATCATCCACGATGCCGATGCGCTCGGCGATCTGCTGCATGGCACTGACCGTAGCGCGTACTGCTTGGCCGCCTTCCTCGGCCTCTTGGGCGGTGAGTGTGGCCAGCGTGTCGGTGGTGCGTGCGTTTTCGCTGGTGTGATCGATGCTTGCGGAAATCTCTTCGATGCTTGCGCTGGTTTCCTCCACGCTGGCGGCTTGTTCGCTGGCGCTTTGCGAGAGAGTTTGCGCGGTGCCGCTGATCTGCCCGCTGGCGTCGGCAAGCTGGTCGGCGGCGGCGCGGATTTCGCCGATTGTGTGCGCCAGGCGCTCGACGATGTGGCGCATTGACTGCAAGAGCTGGCCGACTTCGTCCATGCGTTCGACCTCGATGCGCTCGCTCAGGTTGCCTGCGGCGATGCGCTCGGCCGAGGCGACCGCGCAGCGCAAGGAGACGATGATGCCGCGCACCACGAAGGCAAACCACAGCGCAATGGCCAAGCTGGCTGCGGTGAGGCTGGCGGCAACCCACAGATCGACTTTTGCTTCGGCGGCCAAGCTGTCGACCAGGCTGGCGAGTTCGGCCGATAGCCGATCTTCAACCGCTTTCATGTCATCGATCTTTTGGGTGATGGTGGAAAACCATACCGCCGGTTCAACCCCGAAACCGCCCGTGGCCGCGCGTTCGATGGCAATTTGGCGCATGCGCTCGACCTCTTGTGCCGCCGTGGAGGCCATTTTCTGCTCGAATAGCGTCAATGCATGCGGACTGCCAAAGTCGCGGAAGGCGGCAAGATAAGTGTCTTGCGCGGCAACGATGGTGAGAAAGCGGCGATAGAGCGCGGCATCGAAGGCGTCGGCGGTAAAGGCGGCGTTCAAGGTGGCGCGCTCACGGCCGGCCTGTTCCTTGGCGTTGAGAAACATCACATAGCCCAGGATGGCCTGGGATACCGCATGGTGTTCGCTGAGCTGGTGAATGGTGGTGATCAGCGCCAGATAGCGCTCGATGGTGCCGGTGTAATAGCCGAAGGAGTCCGCGCCGCTGGCCGTTAGCGCGCGAATGCGGCGACGGGTGTCGTCCAGGCGATCGAGCTGGGCGCTGGCTGCCTGCAGACTGGTGACGAAGCGGCTACCCAGCGCTTCGGCGTCCGTGTGGCCTACCAGTGCGCGCAGCTCGCTGGCCAGGCGGTCGGTGAGCGCGTGCTGGCTGGCCAGCTCACTCTGAAAGCGCTGACCGCGCGAAGCCAGAAAACCCGCCGACAAACCGCGTTCCTTCTGTAATTCATGCACCAGCGCACTGGCGCGTACCGCCACCGCCGAGAGGGTTTCGATATCGGCCAAGGTGCGCATGGTGTGCACCCGTTCCAGCACTTGGCCGATGGCAAAGTAGAGCAATCCGCCGACCAAAAGGCCGATGGCGGCAAGCAAGCGGGTGCGGATGGAGGTGTTGCGTAGCGCCGAGAACATGATGGCTGATCTCCCCGGTGAATCGTGGTCGCAGTCTTGCGCCGGCCGATCGCGCAAGCGCCCCAGTATGGCAACCGACCCTTTTATCGGCGGTCGACCGCGGTGCTTGAGGCTGTCGTTGGCGTCCTGCGTGCCATCTTAACGGCGGGTGCAAGGGTACGGAAATAATCCTGGTCAATTCGGCGATGCGGCGCGCGGAAGTGACAGCGGTCAGGGGTAGCGGCACAATCGCCCGCTTGGCCGGATTGTCGGATTCTCCGTTGCTCAAGGGGTACGCGATGCATGTTGATTTGTGGTGGCTGACCTATCTCGCTCTGGGGGCTTTCGTCGGTTTCTTCGCCGGGCTGCTCGGCGTCGGCGGTGGCGGCATCATGGTGCCGATGCTGACCACGCTTTTCCTTGCCCAAGGCTTTCCGCTCGAGAACGTGGTGCACATGGCGCTGGGCACCTCGATGGCGGCCATCGTGCTGACCTCGGTTGCCAGTCTGCGGGCGCATCACGCGCACGGCGCGGTACGCTGGGACATCGTGCGCGCGATCACCCCGGGCATCCTGATCGGCACCTTTGGTGCCACCTTCGTCGCCTCGCGTGCCAGCACCGAGGGGCTGGCGATCTTCTTCGCCTGCTTCATGGGCTACGTGTCGCTGCAGATGCTGGCCAACATCAAGCCCAAACCGTCACGCGAACTGCCCGGTGCGCTGGGCTTGTCGGCGGTTGGCGTGGGTATCGGCGGGGTGTCGGCACTGGTTGCGATCGGCGGCGGCTCGCTGTCGGTGCCTTTCATGACTTGGTGCAATGTCAGGATGCAGCACGCCATCGGCACTTCGGCGGCCATCGGCCTGCCGATCGCGTTGGCCGGCACCCTGGGCTATCTGGTCAATGGCTGGGGTGCCGAGGGACTGCCGCCCCTGACCTTGGGCTATGTCTATGTGCCGGCGCTGGTACTGGTGGCCGGGGTCAGTATGTGGACCGCGCCATTGGGCGCGCGGCTGGCCCACCGGCTGCCGGTGGCCACCCTCAAGAAAATCTTTGCCGGCGTGCTGATGGCGCTGTGCATGAAGATGCTCTACGGCGTCTTCGGGTGAGCGGCGCCCTCAGCGCCCCTTGAACACCGGCTTGCGCTTGTTGAGAAAGGCGTCCAGACCTTCGCGGTAATCCTCGGTGGCCAAAAAAGCGAAGGCTGCGCGCTTTTCGGCCACGCTCAGCGGGCCGCCGGCGGCCAGGCGGTGCACCCATTGCTTGTGCCAGCGCGCCACCAGCGGCGCCCCGGCGGCGATGCGGGCGGCGCTCGCCTGGGCCTCTGCGAGCACCTGCGCGTCGTCTACCACGCGGGTGAGCAGGCCCTTCTGCAGGGCCTCGCGGGCGGACAGGATGCGCCCTTCGAGCAGGATCTCCAGCAGCACCGCGGGGCCGACCAAATCCAGCAGACCGGCCATTTCGCCCGGATACATCGAAAAACCGAGCTTGTTGATCGGCGCGCCGAAACGCGCGGACTCGCCGGCGATGCGCAGATCGCAGCAACCGGCGATCTCCAGCCCGCCGCCGATGCAGGCGCCGCGGATGGCCGCCACCGTAGGGATCGGGCAAGTGCGGATAGCCTCCAGCGCGCGGGCCACCAACTCGTCGTGGTAGTGCAGGGCGTCGTCGACGGTGGCGCGCACGGTGAGGAATTCCTCGATGTCGCCGCCGGCCGCGAAGGCTTCGCCCGCGCCGGTAAGGATCACGCAGCGCACCGCTTGGTCCGCGCCGAGACGCTCCATGGCGGCGCGTAGCTCGCGCCACATGGCCGCGTTGACCGCGTTGAGCTTGCCCGGATTGCAGAGGGTGACGGTAGCTACCTGGTCGGCGATGCTGACTTCGATGCGACTGTTCATGGGCGCTTCGGGTGTATCCGTACAGGGCGGCGCGCCCTGTGGTGTGGATAATCTTATGACCCCATACGGGGTCGTATGGAAGTCGTGTCAATGATATATCATCCGCCGCGCTGGACACGCGACACGCTCCGCCGCCCGGTTCGTACTCTCCTCCAACATGAGCGCCGCGAACGGCGTTCATGGCGCGGTGATAGACTCTGCTGCCGGACCGGCGTCATAAGTGTTCGCCTGTGCCGGCAAGGAGTTCTGTCGTGTCGCTCGTCAACCATCTTTTGCTAATCGGTGTGCTGATCGCGGTCAGCGCTTTCTTTTCCGTATCCGAAATCTCGCTCGCCGCAGCGCGCAAGGTGAAACTGCGCCTGATGGCCGAGGGCGGTCATCCGAACGCTCAGCGTGTGCTGGCCTTACAAGACAATCCGGGTAGTTTTTTTACCGTGGTGCAGATCGGTTTGAATGCGGTGGCCATCCTCGGCGGCATCGTTGGCGAATCGGCGCTGTCACCCTATGTGGCTGCGGCATTGGGCAGGTTGTATGACGGACCGGCGTTGGAAACCGTCAGTTTCGTGATCGCCTTTGTCTTTGTGACTTCACTGTTCGTGCTGTTTGCCGATTTGATGCCCAAGCGTTTTGCGATGGTGCAGCCTGAGCGGGTGGCGGTGACGGTGGTGCGGCCGATGCAGTTTTGCATGGTGTTGTGCGCCCCGCTGGTGTGGGCGTTCAATGGCTTGGCCGACCGTATTTTCCGCTTGCTGGGCGTGCCCAGTGCGCGCAGCGAGGACATCACGCCGGACGACATCATTGCGATGGCCGACGCCGGCGCCCAGGCGGGTGCGTTGCTCAGCCATGAACAGCACCTGATTGCCAATGTATTCGAACTCGATGCGCGCATCATTCCATCGGCGATGACCGCGCGCGAGAGTATCGTCTTTCTCACCCTGAGCGAGACCGAGGAGAGTATCCGTGCAAAGATTGCCGAAACCCCGCACGGCAAATACCCGGTGTGCGAAAAAGACAGTATTGACTCGGTGATCGGCTATGTGGATGCCAAGGATATTCTGCCGCGTATCGTCAATGGGCAGAAGTTGTCGCTGCGTAACGAACCGATCGTGCGCAAGATTCTGGTGCTGCCGGACACGCTGAATCTTTTTGAGGCGCTGGAGCACTTTCGCGACGCCAAAGAGGACTTTGCGGTCATTGTCAATGAATACGCGCTGGTGGTGGGCTTGCTGACCCTGCAGGATGTCATGAGCACGGTGATGGGCGATTTGGTGAGCCCGTTCCAGGAAGAACTCATCGTGCGGCGGGATGACAACTCCTGGCTGATCGATGGGCTGACCCCGATCGAGGATGTGATGCAGGCGCTGGACATCGAAGTGTTCGAGGGTTTCCAGAACTACGAGACGGTAGCCGGTTTCATGATGTACATGCTGCGCAAGGTGCCCAAGCGCACCGACTCCGTTGAATATGCCGGCTACAAGTTCGAGGTGGTCGATATCGACAATTACCGCATCGACCAGGTACTGGTCACCCGCGCAGCGACTGGCGCGTAAGGCGGATGTGGCGGCCGTGCCGATCAGGCGGCGCGGTTTTTCGCCCCGGCAATCCGTGCCAAGGCGGCGCGGCCGCTCTCGATGTGGGCGCGCATGCGCTGCTCGGCGCCTTCCGGATCGCACGCCAGTATGGCGTCCAGAATGGCGCGATGCTCGGCCAGCGACTGTTCCAGGCGACCTTCGGAAAACAGCGAGTGGTGGCGGGACAGTTTGATGACCTTGCGCAGGTCGGTAATCACTTGCAGCAGCCAGCGGTTGTCGGCGATTTCCTGCACGGCGCGATGGAAGGCTTGGTTGGCTTCGAAAAAGCCGTTTATGTTGCCTGCTGCCGCGGCCGCCTCCAGATCGGCATGGATGTGTTCGAGGCGGGCGCGTTGCGCCGGGTCGGCACGTTGTGCAGCGTCCCGGGCGCACTGACCTTCGAGCAGCGCCATGACCGCGAAGACCTCGTCCAGATCGCGCTCGGAGATTTCGGTGACGTAGCAGCCGCGCCGTGGTTTGAGTGTGACCAGCCCCTCGGAGGCCAGCACCTTGAGCGCTTCGCGCAGTGGGGTGCGGGAAATGCCGTACTGCGCGGCCAACGCCTGTTCGTCCACCCAAGTGCCGGGCGGCAGTTCATGCGAAAAGATGCGTTGCCGCAATCGTTCGGCGACTTCCTGATAAAGCGCAAGAGGCGCGATGCGCGATGCAGTCATGGGCGGTGTCGATATCCGAGTGGGCAAGCTTAGCCGATTGTTTGGCGCAGGCAATCGGCAAGGGGGAAGCTACGCTGTTGCATTCATAATTATGGATAAAGTATTATTTGATCGATGCAGCAAGTCAACTTTCCCTGCGCGGCGTAGCATGGGAGGTTTTGGCGCCCTGTGCGGCGCGAAACGTGGAGAGGGCTGTGCCGCGCTCCGGGGCGTCGGCGGCCGTCCGCGGCATCGGCTGCGGGCGGCTTCGTCGTCGCGCGCCGTCCGGCAAACGGGGGCGGGTTTTGCCTGCAACCTTAAATCAGTAAGCCCATGTCGGGCAGCTATGGATGATGCCGCAGCCGTGCGGCGGATTTGCCACAAGAGAGGTCGTCATGTCCAACGCCAATCAGCCCACCTATCCTCAGCCGGATTTGGAAGCCTGGAAAAAAGCCGCCGCCAAGCAGGCCCCCGGTGGCGACCTGGACCGGCTCAACTGGATCACGCCGGAAGGGCTGGTGGTCAAGCCTCTTTATACCAAAGCGGATATTGCCGATCTGCCGCACACCGATACTTTGCCGGGTTTTGAGCCCTTCCTGCGCGGTCCGCAGCCGACCATGTACGCGGTCAAGCCCTGGACCATCCGCCAGTACGCGGGTTTTTCGACCGCCGAAGAATCCAATGCGTTTTACCGCAAGGCGCTCGCCGCCGGCGGTCAGGGTGTGTCGGTGGCCTTCGACCTGGCCACCCATCGCGGTTACGACTCCGACAACCCGCGCGTGGTTGGCGACGTGGGCAAGGCTGGCGTGGCAATCGATTCGGTCGAGGACATGAAGATCCTGTTCGAGGGCATTCCGCTGGACAAGATTTCCGTGTCGATGACCATGAATGGCGCGGTGCTGCCGATTTTGGCGGGCTACATCGTGGCGGCCGAGGAACAGGGCGTGTCGCAGGACAAGCTCTCGGGGACCATCCAGAACGATATCCTCAAGGAGTTCATGGTCCGCAACACCTATATCTATCCGCCCGCGCCGTCGATGCGGATCATCGCCGATATTTTCCGCTATACCGCGCAGCACATGCCCAAGTTCAACAGCATCTCGATCTCGGGCTATCACATCCAGGAAGCGGGCGCCAACCAGGCGATCGAGCTGGCCTTCACGCTGGCCGACGGTCTCGAATATGTCCGCACCGGCATCGCCGCCGGCATGGACGTGGACACCTTCGCCGGCCGGCTGTCGTTCTTCTGGGCGGTGGGCATGAACTTCTATCTCGAGATCGCCAAGATGCGCGCCGCGCGTCTGTTGTGGTGGCGGATCATGAAGCAGTTCAACCCGAAGAACCCGAAGTCGATGATGTTGCGCACCCACTCGCAGACCTCGGGCTGGTCGCTGACCGAGCAGGACCCCTACAACAATGTCATCCGCACCACCATCGAGGCGATGGCGGCGGTGTTCGGCGGCACCCAGTCGCTGCACACCAACGCGCTCGACGAGGCGATCGCGCTGCCCACCGAGTTCTCGGCGCGGATTGCGCGCAACACCCAGATCATCATCCAGGAAGAAACCCACATCTGTAGCGTGGTCGATCCCTGGGCTGGCTCCTACATGATGGAAAAGCTCACCCAGGACATGGCCGACAAGGCTTGGGCGCTGATCGAGGAGATCGAGGCGATGGGCGGCATGACCCGGGCGGTGGAGTCCGGTTGGGCCAAGATGAAGATCGAAGAATGCGCGGCCGAAAAACAGGCGCGCATCGATTCGGGCAAAGACGTGATCGTCGGTGTCAATAAATACCGGCTTGAAAAAGAAGATCCGATCGAAATCCTCGACATCGACAACCATGCGGTGCGCGAAGCCCAGATCGCCAGGCTAAAGAAGATCCGCGCGAGCCGCGACAGCGCCGCGGTACAGGCAGCACTCGATGCGCTCACCCGTTGTGCTGAGACCGGTGAAGGCAATCTGCTGGACCTCAGCGTCAAAGCCATCCGTCTGCGCGCCACCGTGGGCGAGGTGTCCGACGCGCTGGAAAAAGTATTTGGCCGCTACCGCGCCAACCCGCAAGCGGTCTCGGGCGTGTATGGCGCGGTGGTGGAAGATCAGGCGGACTGGAAGGCGCTCAAAGCCGACATCGAAGCCTTTATTGCCGAGGAAGGCCGTCGCCCGCGGGTGATGATCGCCAAGCTCGGCCAGGACGGCCATGACCGCGGGGCCAAGGTGGTGGCCTCGGCCTTCGCCGACCTGGGCTTCGATATCGACATCGGTCCGCTGTTTCAGACGCCGGAAGAAGCCGCCCGCCACGCAGTCGAAAACGATGTGCATGCGGTCGGCTGCTCCAGTTTGGCGGCCGGTCACAAAACTCTGGTGCCGCAGATCGTTGCCGAACTGAAAAAGCTCGGCGCCGATGACATCATCGTCTTTGTCGGCGGTGTCATCCCGGTGCAGGACTATGACGCGCTGTATGCTGCGGGTGCCAAGGGCATCTTCGGACCGGGCACCCCCATTCCGAAGGCCGCGCGCGAAGTGCTCAGGCAGATTCGCGCCGCCAAAGCCGGCGCCTGAGGCCAAGTAGTGAACCGAGCGCAGGCGCTGCCGCCGCAGCTAGACGCCGCCGACCGCGCCCTGGTCGATGGCGTTCTCGCCCGCCAGCTGCGGCCGCTGGCCAAGACCATCACTCTGATCGAGTCGCAGCGCGCCGATCACCAGGCACGCGCACAAGCGGTGCTCGATGCGCTGCTGCCGTACAGCGGCGGTGCAATGCGTGTGGGCATCTCGGGTGTGCCGGGGGTGGGCAAGTCCACCTTCATCGAAGCGCTGGGTTTATATCTGATCGAGCAAGGCTTACGGGTGGCGGTACTGGCGGTCGATCCTTCGTCGTCGCTCTCCGGCGGCTCCATCCTGGGTGACAAAACCCGCATGGAGCGGCTCAGCCAAAACCCGGCGGCCTACATCCGCCCAAGCCCTTCGGCGGGCAGCCTGGGCGGGGTGGCCGAAAAAACCCGCGAAACGCTGTTGGTGTGCGAAGCGGCTGGCTTTGACGTGATCATCGTGGAAACCGTGGGGGTGGGCCAATCCGAGACTGCAGTCGCCAACATGACCGATATTTTCTGCCTGCTGCAACTGCCCAATGCCGGCGACGATTTGCAAGGCATCAAGAAAGGCATCATGGAGCTGGCCGATCTGGTGGTGGTCAATAAAGCCGACATCGACGTCGCCGCGGCCATGCGCGCACAGGCCCAACTCAAGAGCGCACTCCATATGCTGCGCCCGACCAGCCCCAACTGGTCGCCCCCGGTGCTGACTCTGTCTGCGCTCAAAAAGCAGGGCATTGCCGAGTTCTGGCGTACCGTGTGCGACTATCGCGACACCATGAACAGGAGCGGCGAGTTCACCGCCAAACGCCGCCGTCAGGCGCTGGCCTGGATGTGGGAGTTGATCGATGCCGGCCTGCGTGCCCGCTTCCGTAGCCACCCGCAGGTGCGGGCAGCGCTGCCGGAACTGGCCGAGGCGGTCGAGCGCGGCCAAACCACGCCATCGGCCGCTGCGTTGCGCCTGCTGCAACACTTGAACTAGGACGCCACCCGATCTGCACCGCCGGCTCGCCGCGCGCGCCGGACAACCGGAAAACTGTAAGGAGGTCATCAATGCACGAAATCATCCGCCAGCTGGATGACAAGCGCCAGAAAGCCCGCCTCGGCGGCGGCCAGAAGCGCATCGACGCCCAGCACGCCAAGGGTAAGCTCACCGCGCGCGAGCGTATCGAACTGTTGCTCGACGAAGGCAGTTTCGAAGAATGGGACATGTTCAAGGAGCACCGTTGCACCGACTTCGGCATGGACGCGGAAGCGATTCCGGGCGATGGCGTGGTGACCGGCTATGGCACCGTCAATGGCCGTCTGGTGTTTGTCTTCAGCCAGGACTTCACGGTGTTCGGCGGCTCGCTGTCCGAGACCCACGCGGAAAAAATCTGCAAGGTCATGGATCATGCGATGAAAGTCGGCGCCCCGGTGATCGGGCTCAACGACTCGGGCGGCGCCCGCATCCAGGAAGGGGTGGATTCGCTCGGCGGCTACGCCGACGTGTTCCAGCGCAACGTGCTGGCCTCCGGCGTGATCCCGCAGATTTCCATGATCATGGGCCCTTGCGCCGGCGGGGCGGTGTATTCGCCGTCGATGACCGACTTCATCTTCATGGTCAAAGACTCCTCCTACATGTTCGTCACCGGTCCTGACGTGGTCAAGACCGTGACCCACGAGGAAGTGACCGCCGAGGAACTGGGCGGTGCGGTGACTCACACCACCAAGTCGGGCGTGGCCGATCTGGCGTTTGAAAACGATGTCGAGGCGCTCGCCCAACTGCGCCGCTTCATCGATTTTCTGCCACTCTCCAACCGCGAAAAACCCCCGGTGCGTCCTACTGACGATCCGGCCGACCGCATGGATGAGTCGCTCGACACCCTGGTGCCATCCAACCCGAACCAGCCCTATGACATGAAGGAGCTGATCGTCAAGGTGGTCGACGAAGGTGACTTTTTCGAGCTCGCCCCCGACTACGCCAAGAACATCATCATCGGCTTTGGCCGCATGGAAGGGCAGACCGTCGGTTTCGTTGCCAACCAGCCCCTGGTGCTGGCCGGCTGCCTAGACATCAAAAGCTCGATCAAGGCGGCGCGCTTCGTGCGCTTTTGCGACGCCTTCAACATCCCGGTGGTGACCTTCGTGGACGTGCCCGGCTTCATGCCTGGCACCAGCCAGGAATACGGCGGCATCATCAAGCACGGCGCCAAGCTGCTCTACGCCTATGCCGAATGCACCGTGCCCAAAGTCACCGTGATTACCCGCAAGGCGTATGGCGGCGCCTATGACGTGATGAGCTCCAAGCACCTGCGCGGCGATGTGAATCTTGCCTGGCCGAGCGCCGAGATCGCGGTGATGGGCCCGAAAGGCGCGGTGGAGATCATCTTCCGCGAAGAAAAGAACGACCCCGAGAAAATCGCCGCCCGCGAAGCCGAATACAAGGAGAAGTTCGCCAACCCGTTCGTGGCCGCACGCCGCGGCTTCATCGACGATGTGATCATGCCGCATGCCACCCGCAAGCGCATCTGCCGCTCGCTGGCGATGTTGCGCGACAAGCAGCTCGACAACCCGTGGCGCAAGCACGGCAACATCCCGCTCTGACTGCCATGGATGTGGTGACCGAGTCTGTGCTGACCTGCCCGCAATGCGGGCACCGCAGCACGGAACAAATGCCTGAGGACGTCTGCATTTATTTCTTTGAATGCCCGGCGTGTCATACCCTGCTTCGTCCCAAGCAGGGCGATTGCTGCGTGTTCTGCTCCTACGGCTCGGTGCCATGTCCGCCCATTCAGAAAGACTCCCGGCATGACTGCTGCCGCTGAACGAGGAAAGACTCGCATGTTCAAGAAAATTCTAATCGCCAACCGCGGTGAAATCGCCTGCCGCGTGATCAAAACCGCCCGCAAGATGGGCATTCGGACCGTTGCGGTGTATTCCGAGGCTGATCGCGACGCGCTGCATGTGGACATGGCCGATGAGGCGGTGTGCATCGGGCCGGCACCGTCCAAGGAATCTTACCTGGTCATGGACCGTATCATCGCCGCTTGCAAAAAGACCGGCGCCGAAGCGGTGCATCCCGGCTACGGTTTTTTGTCCGAAAACGCTGAGTTTTCCCGTCGTCTGGAAGAGGCAGGTATTACCTTCATCGGCCCCAAGCATTACTCGGTGGCCAAGATGGGCGACAAGATCGAGTCCAAGAAGCTCGCCATCGAGGCCGGGGTCAACACCATTCCTGGCTATAACGATCCGATTGCCGGCCCCGAGCAGGCGGTGGAAATTGCCTGCAAGATCGGCTACCCAGTGATGATCAAGGCTTCGGCCGGCGGCGGTGGCAAGGGTTTACGGGTGGCCTTCAACGACAAGGAAGCGTTCGAGGGTTTTGCCTCCTGCGTCAACGAGGCCAAGAACTCGTTTGGCGACGACCGGGTGTTTATCGAAAAGTATGTGCTCGAACCGCGCCACATCGAAATTCAGGTGCTGGGAGATTCCCACGGCAACTATGTGTATTTGAACGAGCGCGACTGCTCGATTCAGCGCCGCCACCAGAAAGTCATCGAGGAAGCGCCCAGCCCCTTCGTCGACCCCGAGATGCGCCGCGCCATGGGCGAGCAAGCGGTGGCCTTGGCGCGCGCGGTGAAATACGAGTCGGCCGGCACGGTCGAGTTCGTGGTCTCCGGGGCGACCAAAGAATTCTACTTTTTGGAGATGAACACCCGTTTGCAGGTGGAACATCCGGTCACCGAGCTGATTACCGGCCTGGATCTGGTCGAGCAAATGATCCGTGTGGCCGCTGGCGAGAAACTCTCCATCACTCAGGCCGATGTGAAGATCGACGGCTGGGCGATGGAATGCCGGATCAACGCCGAAGACCCCTTCCGCGGTTTTCTGCCCTCCACGGGCCGGCTGGTGAAATTCCAGCCGCCGGTCGAAGTACCGGGGCAGGTACGGGTGGATACCGGCGTCTATGAAGGCGGCGAAATCTCGATGTATTACGACTCGATGATCGCCAAGCTGATCACTCACGGCGCTAGCCGCGATCAGGCCATCGAACGCATGCGCGAGGCGCTCAATGCCTTCGTGATCCGGGGTATCAGCTCCAACATTCCCTTCCAGGCCGCGCTGATGCAGCATCCGTGCTTCATGTCGGGCATCTTCGATACCGGCTTCATCGCCAAGGAATACCCGCACGGGTTCGATGCCACGCTGGTGCCGCACGACGACCCGCTGTTGTTCGTCACCGTGGCGGCCGCGGTGCACCGCGCGCATGAGGATCGCGACGCGAAAATTTCCGGCCAAATGCCGGGGCATGAACGGGTGGTCGGTGAGGACTACACCGTAATCCGTGGCGAGGCCCGCACCGCGGTCAAGGTCGTGCCTGCCACCGGCGGTTACGATGTCGCCGTGGGCGGAGAAACCTTCGCGGTACGCACCGGCTGGCGGTTTGGCGAGATTTTGGTCAGCGGCACGGTCAACGGTCGGCCCTTCACCCTGCAAATGGAAAAGAACGGCTTCAAATACCGCATGACCCACAATGGCACCCAGGCCACCATGATGGTGATGAGCGCCCGTTGGGCCGAGCTGCAAGCGTTGATGCCGGTCAAACTGCCACCGGACATGTCCAAATTCCTGCTCTCGCCTATGCCCGGCCTGCTGCGCGAGGTCGCCGTGGCCGAGGGGCAGGAAGTGAAGGCCGGCGAGCGGCTTGCCGTCATCGAGGCGATGAAGATGGAAAACGTGCTCAAAGCCGAGCAGGACGGCAAGGTGAAAAAAGTGGTTGCCAAACCGGGCGCGAGTTTGGCTGTGGATGAAATCATCATCGAGTTCGAATAAGCGTCTCCGGCAAGTTGTTTGTTCGATGGGGAGGGAGGCCCGCCGCTTGCGGCGGGCACCTGTCGAGGGAGGGCCTGCGTAAGCAGGCCTTTTTTTCTTTGGGGGCGCGCCTGACGGAATTCAGGGCGCGAGCGAACTTTTGGGTTTGCGTTCAGTCGTATTTGCACAAAACAAGTTGGGGCAATAAGATGGCGGCGCTATCGGTTGCCACTTTGCGGTGGCAACGGCGACTGGAACAGCGGCGGGTCGCTTTTTTCCGCGACATCCCCAAACACCGCCGCCCGCTGGCATCGATCTAGTGCCGGCGCCAAGCCGGCAAGCCCGGGCGAGGGGTGTCAGCACCGGCTGTTCAGGGAGGCAGTCGTCCGTTGAGCAGTCCGTCCGGCGCCTCGAATGAACCAAAGGAGATGTCAATGCAAGCCCAGATTCAGACGCTCAAACCGCAATGGTCGATTCTCAGGCCCCGGGGCCGTGTCGAGCCCGCGCCCTTCAAGGTCTATACCCAGCGTGATCTTGATCGCATTGCGCCGTTGGCGCGCCTGTCCGAGGAGGCCCGCTTCGAGATGCGGGTGGTGTCCTCGGTGTTGCCGTTCCGGGTCAACCAGTACGTCATCGACGAGCTGATCGACTGGGAAAACATCCCAGCCGACCCCATCTACCAGCTCACCTTCCCGCAGCGCGGCATGCTGGCGCCGGCCCATTACGATCGCGTGGCCGAACTGCTGCGCAGTGGCGCGTCCAAGGAGGCGCTCGCCCGTGTGGTCGACGAGGTGCGCCACGAGTTGAACCCGCACCCGGCAGACCAGATGGAAATGAACATGCCGCGCGACGACGAAGGTCATCGTCTGGGCGGCATCCAGCACAAGTACCGAGAGACGGTGCTGTTCTTCCCCAGCCAGGGGCAGACCTGCCACGCCTACTGCACCTTCTGTTTCCGCTGGGCCCAGTTCGTCGGCGACAAGGCGCTGCGCATGGCCAGTTCCGAGGCCGCGGTGCTGCACAACTACCTGCGCGCCCACCCGGAAGTCACCGACTTGCTGTTTACCGGTGGCGATCCGATGGTGATGAAGACCGCGCATCTGAAGAGCTACGTCGAGCCGCTGCTCGCGCCCGAGTTCGACCATATCCGCACGATCCGTATCGGCACTAAAGCGCTCAGCTTCTGGCCGCACCGATTTGTTTTTGCCGAGGATGCGGACGGCTTGATCGAGCTACTCGAGCGCGTCGTCGAGTCGGGCAAGCAGCTGGCGATCATGGCGCACTACAACCACTGGAAGGAACTGGATACCGAGGTCGCCCAGGCCGCGATCCGCCGCCTGCGCGGCACCGGTGCGGTGATCCGTGCCCAGGGGCCGCTGATCGCTCATATCAACGACGACCCTGCGGTGTGGGCACGGCTGTGGCAGAAAGAAGTGGAGCTGGGCATCGTGCCCTACTACATGTTCGTCGAGCGCGATACCGGTGCCCGCAACTACTTTGAGGTGCCGCTGGTGCGCGCCTGGGAGATTTACCGCGAGGCCATTCAGCAGGTTTCCGGCCTGGCGCGCACGGTGCGCGGGCCCAGCATGTCGGCCAGCCCGGGCAAGGTCGAGGTGCAGGGCGTGGCCGAGATTGTCGGGGAGAAGGTCTTCGTGCTGCGCTTCATCCAGGGGCGCAACCCGGACTGGGTGCAGCGGCCGTTCTTTGCCAAGTACGACGACAAGGCCACCTGGCTCAACCACTTGAGGCCTGCTTTTGGCGAGGAAAAGTGGTTTTGGGAAGACGAGTACGCAGCCATCCGCAAGGCCAAGCTCTCGGTTGCGGCCTGAGCGGAGTTGGCGGGCCATCGACGGACACCGCGCCGCGGGACGGTGTCCGTGGGTTTTAACCGGCTTGCGTTCAGTTGGCTAGTTTGGAGAAGGCTTCGATGACCTCGGGCGGCGCCTGCACCAGCTCGATCAATACGCCTTCCCCGCCGATCGGGAACGCTTCATTGCCCTTTGGGTGCAGGAAGGTGATGTCGTAGCCGGCGGCTCCGCGACGGATGCCCCCGGGAGCAAAGCGCACGCCGTGAGCGCTCAGCCATTCCACCGCTTTGGGCAGGTCATCGACCCACAGGCCGACGTGGTTGAGCGGGGTGGTGTGTACCGCCGGTTTCTTCTCCGGGTCGAGCGGCTGCATCAGGTCGACTTCGACCTTGAAAGGTCCTTTCCCGATCGCGCAGATGTCCTCATCGACGTTCTCGCGCTCGGAGACGAAGTTGCCGGTGACTTCCAGCCCCAGCATATCCACCCACAGGGTGCGCAGTTTGTTTTTGCTGGGGCCGCCGATGGCGATCTGTTGAATGCCGAGGATTTTGAACGGACGTGCGGACATGAGCCGGGCTCCTACAGTGGCTTGGATTAAGAATTCATAATTATGGCGCGACTGGACAAGCATCGCCAGCCGTGGATGATGCGCTAAGCCGCACGGCCCAGTCCGTTCATTCCCAAATGACCTGCGCAGAGAACAAGTAACCGGCGCCATACACCGTTTTGATCAGCCGCGGATTCTGCGGGTCGTCGTCGAGTTTGCGGCGCAGGCGGGAGATGCGCACGTCGATGCTGCGGTCAAACGGGTCCAGGTCACGTTCGCCGAGCAGTTGTTCGCGGCTGAGAATTTTGTTCGGCCGGCGCAGCATCGTCAGCAGCAGGGCGGCTTCCGCGGCAGACAGGTTGATCTCGCGACCGTCGGGGGCGATCAATGCATGGCGGCCTTTGTCAAAGGTCCATTCGGCAAAGCGGGCGAGGCTGGCTTCGCTGGGGGCAGGTTCGGCCGGGGCGGCGCGCTGATAGCGGCGCAGGATGGAGCGCACCCGGGCGACCAGCTCCCGCGGTTCAAAGGGCTTGACGATATAGTCGTCGGCGCCCAGCTCCAAGCCAAGCACCCGGTCGGTGACATCGTTGCGCCCGGTCAGGATGAGCACCGCACAGGGGCTGCCGTCCTGCAGTGCGCGCACCACCTGCATACCGTCCATGTCGGGCAGACCCAGGTCTACGATGCATAAATCGGGCGCGGTTTGCCGGGCGCGGGCAAGCAATTGCTGACCGGTGGTGAGGTGCTCGGAACGAAAACCGTACTCGCCTAAGCTATTGCAGATCAGCCGGGCGATGTCGGGCTCGTCTTCGAGTACCAGGATCAGGGCGTTGGTGTCTTGACGGTTCATGGGCGAGCGGACGTCCTTGCGGGATAGTGTGTGAGTTCGCGCAAGGCGCGCTCGAGCGCTGCGCGATCGAAGGGTTTGCGCAAGACCGGAATGTCCCGGTCGGCGCCGTCGTCCTGCGTGGTTTGGCAGGCATAGCCGGTGATCAGCAAGATTGGCAGCGTCGGGCGCAGGGCGCGCGCATGGGCGGCCAGCTCGCGCCCGTTGAGGCCGCCCGGCATGACCGTATCGGTGACCAGAATGGCGATGTCATCGACCTGCTCCAGCAAGCTGCGCGCTTCCAGACCGTCGCCGGCTTCGATGACCGGATAGCCCAATTCGGTCAGTTGCAGGCGGATGATGCGCCGCACATCCGGTTCGTCTTCGACCAGCAGGACCGGCCCCTTGGGAGGCTGAGGGTGTAGGTGTGTGGTGTCGCCCGTCTGCACAGCCTCGGCGCTCGCCTCGGTGCGCGGCAGCACGAAGGTCACCGTGGTGCCGGCACCGGGCGTGCTGCGCACCCGGATATTGCCCCCGGACTGGCGCACGAAGCCATACACCATCGACAGCCCCAAACCACTGCCGCGACCAAAAGCCTTGGTGGTGAAAAAAGGCTCGAACACCCGAGCCAAGGCTTCCGGTTCGATCCCGCAGCCGGTGTCGCTGACATCGATTTGCACGTAGTCGCCCACCGGCAGTTCCACCAGCATCGACAGACTGTCCGGAATATGACGCTCGGACACCGCAATGGTCAAATCGCCGCCACCGGGCATGGCGTCGCGCGCATTGAGCGCCAGATTGAGCAGTGCGTTCTCCAACTGGTGCGGGTCGACGAAGGCGTACAAAGCCTTGTCCGGCAAGCGAGTGTGGATGCGCACGTTCTCGGTCAAGGTGCGCGCCAGCAAGCGGGTCATGTTGTGGACCAGTGCGCCGACTTCCACTGCGCAGGGCTCCAGGGTTTGACGGCGCGAGAAGGTCAGCAGGCGGCGGATCAGCTCGGCCCCGCGCTGGGCGGCATGCAGTGCCGGGTCGACGAACTCGCAGGCCGCGTCGCCGGCCGGCAGGCGCTCCTTGAGCGCGGCAAGGTTGCCGATGATGATGGATAGCAGGTTGTTGAAGTCATGGGCCAAGCCGCCGGTGAGCTGGCCCACCGCCTCCATCTTCTGCGCCTGCACCAGGGCGGCCTGGCTGGCCTTCTGCTCGGTGATGTCGATCGACAGCACGAAGTAGCCCTTGAAACCGCCTTCCAGCGAGACATCCGGCACCACCACGCTGCGCGCATAGACGGTGCGACCCTCGGCGTTTTTACGCGCATATTCGTAACTGACCCGTTCGCCCTGTTCGGCTTCGGCCAAATGCGGTTGGATGGTCGCGTAGGCTTGCGGACCGAAAACCTCGGCGATCGATTTATCGACGATGCTTTCTTTGGTTTCGCCAAACCATTCAGCGTAAGCGCGGTTGGCAAAGCGGTAGCGCTGGCCGGCATCCACATGGGCGATCATCGCCGGAATGGCGTCGAGGATCAGCCGCAGGCGTTCTTCGGACAAACGCAGCGCCCGGGCGATCTGGTCGATTTCGCGGTTGGCGCGTTCGAGCTCCGCGGTGCGCTCGCGTACCCGCGCCTCGAGTTGGGCATTCTGTTCTTGGATGACGCGCTCGGCGCGGCGTTGCTCGGTGATATCGGTCCACAGCGACACAAAGCCGAGATTGGGGATGGGCACCCCGCGCACCGCCAGCACCCGGCCGTTGGGGCGCGCGCGTTCGACATAATGCGGCTCGAAGGCACGCGCCGACGCCATGCGCTCGGCCACCAATTGCTCAACGTCACCATCGCCGTATTCGCCGCGCTCGGCGTTGAAACGCACAAAGGCTTCAAAGGGGGTGCCGACACGAACCAGAGACTCGGGAAAATCGAGCAAACGCAGCAGTGCTTTGTTCCAAGTCACCAGCTTCGGTGTGGCGTCGAACACCGCGATGGCTTGATCGAGCAGATCCAGCCCGGCCAGCAACAGATCATAGCGCCGGCGCTGCTCCGGCGTGAGCGAGGTGAACGGTTCGGTGGCTTCGACCGGCTTGGGCATCTGCGCTGTGCGTCTCCGTCTGCCTGATAGGGGGTGTGTCAAACCCGGGTGTTTTGCCGCAAGGCTGGCATAAAACCCAGGCCTGCGCACGCTGCGGCGCGGCAGCATCGTCGCCAGAATTGACGTTTGCGTCAACGCGAAGTGCGATGGCTGTGACCGTTCAGCCCCGTTTGCGGTAGTGCTCCGGCGACATGCCGGTCCAGCCGACGAAGGCCCGATAGAAGGCCGACGGATCGGCATAGCCCAGCTCGGCGGCCAGTTCGCCAATCGGTTGGCGGGTTTTGGTCAACCGTGCAATGGCGATGTCACGGCGCAAGGCATCTTTGATTGCGCGGTAGCTCGAACCTTCCTCGCTCAGCCGGCGCGCCAGGGTGCGCACCGAAAGGTGCAGACGGGCGGCCACTGCCTGAGCGGACAGCATGTCGGGCAAGGCATCGCGCAGCGCATTGCGCACCCGCATCACCATCTCGCGGTCGCGTCGATAAAGCATGGTAATGCGACCGGGCGCGCCGTCCAAGAAGCGTTCCAGCGCGGCCTCGTCGCGGCGCAGTGGCAGGTCGAGCAGATTGGCCTGAAAGCGGGCGATCAGGCGATCGGCATCGAAGCTGGAGCGGGCGGTATAGACCAGCGCATAGTCGTCCGCATGCGGCGGGCGCGGATAGGGGAAGGCCACCGCATCCAGCGCCAAGCCGCGGCCGACAAACCAGCAGGCGACCCCATGTATCAGCCGCAGCAGCCACTCGAAGGCGAACACCCGGCCCGGATCGGTGGCGTGTTCGGCCAGCGCCCGGGTTTCGCGGATTTCCAAAAAAGCCTGCGTGCCTTCACGGTGTATGCTCAGTGCCAGATCGGGCAAACACAGGCGCAGAAAGCGCGCAGCGCGCTCTAAGGCGACGCCCAGCGTGGACGAGCCCAGCATGCCGCGGCATAAGAACTCAAAAAAACCGGGCGCGATCTTGCGTTCGAACAGCCCAAACCCTTCGTCGTCCAGCGCAAGGATGATGCGGTTGTATAAATCGGCATAGCGTTGTACCGGAATCCGACTGGCCGGCTCTGCAATGTCGATGCCGGCAGCCGTCAGCAGTGCGCTGGCATCCCGCCCTTGGCGGGCCAGGCCGGCAAGCATGCCGGTGACGAAACCCATGGCAACACTCGCGTGCGAGCGGCTTGCCGGGCGTGTTGTGGCGCAGGGGAGGGCAGCCGAGGAAGTGGCCATCGTGCGATCTGTTGAGCAGTTCCGCGTTTGGCCGATTTTGCATGATCGACGGCGCCAACGGCAATGGCAATCGCTGCGGGGGGCTTCTACCATTGAACGATGAGCCAATTTGCGCAGAGGAGACCGAGATGACCGATTTGAGCGTGGCCAAGAAGCTGACGCCCTACAAGCCCAAGAACAAAGTGCGTTTCGTGACCGCCGCGGCGCTGTTCGACGGCCATGATGCGTCGATCAACATCATGCGCCGTATTTTGCAAAGCACCGGTGTCGAGGTCATTCATCTGGGCCACAACCGTTCGGTGGGTGAAATCGTCAATGCTGCGTTGCAGGAAGATGTTCAGGGCATTGCCGTGACCAGCTACCAAGGTGGGCATGTCGAGTTCTTCAAATACATGATCGATCTGCTGCGCGCCCATGGCGGCGAAAACATCAAGGTTTTCGGCGGCGGCGGCGGGGTGATCGTGCCGTCCGAAATCAAAGAGCTGCACAACTATGGCGTGACCCGCATCTATTCGCCGGAAGATGGCGCCACCATTGGTCTGCAGGGGATGATCAACGATGTGGTCGAGCGTGCGGATTTCGATCTGGCCCATGCCGCCCCGGCCACGGCGGCCGAAATCCTCCAACGTCTGGCCGCCGGTGATCGTCGTACCTTGGCGCGGGTGATTACCGCCTTGGAAAACGGCGCGTATGGCGATGAGATCAAAAAAGCGCTGATCGATGCCGCGGCCAAGACCAAGGTGCCGTCCCTGGGGATTACCGGCACCGGGGGCGCGGGCAAGAGCTCGCTCACCGATGAGCTGGTGCGCCGCTTCCGCCTCGACCAGGAAGACCGCCTCAAGATCGCCATCGTCTCCATCGACCCCTCGCGCAAACGTACCGGGGGGGCGCTATTGGGCGACCGCATCCGCATGAACGCGATCGAGCACGAGAACATCTTCATGCGCTCGCTGGCCACCCGCGATACCGGCTCGGAAGTCTCGGCCGCGCTGCCCGAGGTGATCGCCGCCTGCAAACTCACCGGTTTCGATCTGGTGGTGGTGGAAACCTCCGGGATCGGGCAGGGCGACGCGGCCATTGTGCCGTATGTCGATCTGTCGCTGTATGTCATGACCCCGGAGTTTGGCGCTGCCAGCCAGTTGGAAAAGATCGACATGTTGGATTTTGCCGATTTCGTGGCGATCAACAAGTTCGATCGCAAGGGTGCCGAGGACGCGCTGCGCGATGTGAGAAAGCAATATCAGCGCAATCGCGAACTATTCAACCAGCGCCCGGAGGACATGCCGGTGTTCGGCACCATGGCCGCACGTTTCAACGATGACGGCGTCACCGCGCTCTACCATGCCATCTTCGCCCGCTTGCTGGACAAAGGGCTCAAAGCCAAGAAAGCCGGCAAGTTGCCCAAAGTGGCGGTGAAAGCCTCCTCCAAGGGGCGCGCCATCGTCCCGCCCGAGCGTGCCCGCTATTTGGCCGAAATTGCCGACACGGTGCGCGACTACCACAAGCATGTGCAGCAGCAGGCGCGTGTGGCCCGCGAACGTCAGTCGCTGAAAATCGCCAAGGCGCTGTTCGAGCAATGCGGCAAGGATGTCGCCGGGTTCGATGAGATGATCCAATGGAAGGACGGCGAGCTGACCCCGGCGGCTCGAAAGCTTTTGGAACAGTGGCCCACCGAGAAAGCCCTGTATGCCGCGGACGAGTATGTGGTGAAAATCCGCGACAAGGAAATCCGCACCAAGCTCACCCATGAGTCGCTCTCCGGCAGCAAAATCCGCAAGGTGGCGCTGCCCAATTTCGAAGACGACGGCGAGACGCTCAAATTCCTGATGAAGGAGAATGTGCCCGGCTCCTTCCCGTTTACGGCCGGTGTGTTCGCCTTCAAACGCGAAGGCGAAGACCCCACCCGCATGTTCGCCGGCGAGGGCGACGCCTTCCGTACCAACCGGCGCTTCAAGAAAGTGTCCGAGGGCATGCCGGCGCACCGGCTGTCGACCGCGTTCGATTCGGTCACGCTCTACGGCTGCGACCCCGATCTGCGCCCGGACATCTACGGCAAGATCGGCAACTCCGGGGTGTCGATTGCCACGCTGGACGACATGAAGGTGCTCTATGACGGTTTCGACCTGTGTGCGCCGACCACCTCGGTGTCGATGACCATCAACGGCCCAGCGCCGATCATCCTGGCGTTTTTCTTCAACACCGCTATCGACCAGCAGGTGGAAAAGTTCAAGGCCGACAACGGCCGCGAGCCCACTGACGACGAATACGCCAAGATCCGTGCCTGGACCTTGTCGACCGTGCGCGGCACGGTGCAGGCCGACATCCTCAAAGAGGACCAGGGCCAGAACACCTGCATCTTCTCGACCGAATTTGCGCTGAAGATGATGGGCGACATCCAGGAGTATTTCGTGCACCACAAGGTGCAGAACTTCTACTCGGTGTCGATTTCCGGCTATCACATCGCCGAAGCCGGCGCCAACCCGATTTCACAACTTGCCTTTACGCTGGCCAACGGCTTCACCTACGTCGAGTCGTATCTTGCGCGCGGCATGCACATCGACGACTTCGCGCCCAATCTGAGCTTTTTCTTCAGCAACGGCATGGACCCGGAATACACCGTGATCGGCCGGGTGGCGCGCCGCATCTGGGCGGTGGCGATGAAGAACAAGTACGGTGCCAACGAGCGCAGCCAGAAGCTCAAGTACCATGTGCAAACCTCGGGCCGTTCGCTGCACGCCCAGGAAATGGATTTCAACGACATCCGCACCACGCTGCAGGCGCTGATCGCCATTTACGACAACTGCAACTCGCTGCACACCAACGCCTATGATGAGGCGATCACCACGCCGACCGAAGAATCGGTGCGCCGCGCGATGGCGATCCAACTGATCATCAACCGCGAATGGGGACTGGCCAAGAACGAAAACCCCAACCAAGGCAGCTTCATCATCGAGGAGCTCACCGATTTGGTCGAGGAGGCGGTGCTCAAGGAGTTCGAAGCCATCGCCAGCCGCGGCGGCGTGCTGGGCGCGATGGAAACCGGCTATCAGCGCGGCAAGATTCAGGAAGAATCCCTCTATTACGAGCACAAAAAGCACGACGGCTCTTATCCGATCATCGGCGTCAACACCTTCCGCAATCCCAAAGGCGACGCCCAGGTGGAAATCGAACTGGCGCGCTCGACCGAAGAGGAAAAGCAGTCGCAGCTCAAGCGTCTGGCCGATTTCCAGGCGCGCAACAAGAACGAAGCGCCCAAGTGGTTGGCCAAACTGCAGCAAACCGTGATCGAGAACGGCAATGTGTTCGAAGTGCTGATGGATGCGGTGCGTTACTGCTCCTTGGGTCAGATCACCGGCGCGCTCTACGAGGTGGGCGGCCAGTACCGACGCAGCATGTAAGAAGCGCGCAAAACGGCTTCGAGGCTCATCTCGACCCCGGTGCATGTCGGGGGCGGTAAAGGCGGCGGGCGGACAAGCCCGCCGTTTTGTTTGAGGCCCGCCGTGCGGAACTCACGTCTATGTTGCGCCGCAAGATGGGCGGGATGCGCGGCGCGGGGTAATATTCTGCCGCGATGCCACGCAAATAGCCGCGGTCCGCGGGCGGACCGGCAGGGTGGTTTGGCCAACGCAGAGCTTCAGAGGCGCGCTTCCCAGATGATGCAGATCTACCGTAAGCCCCCGCAGTTGTTGCCCGCCGAGAGCGCATTTTTCCGGTTGCCCGGTGCGCTGTTGATGATTCTCGACGAGGACTGGATCATCCAGATGATGAGCGAGTCCTGGCGTGACGTGCTCGGCATGGGGCCGGAGACCTTGCGTTGGCGGCGCTTTACCGATGTGCTGCACGAGCTGGACCAGCCGGATGTGGTCGAGCGGCTCGGGCGCATTGGCGATGAACTGTCCACCGTGCGTTTTTCCTGCCGCTGCCGCAAGGCCGACGGACGCTATGTCGGCCTGGTATGGAGCGTGAGCTATGACCCGGACCAGGGGCTTTTTTATGCTTCGGCACATGAGACTGCGGTCAATCTGTCAGACCATGAAGCCCGGTTGCCCGAGGTATTCATCGACGGTCTGACCGGGCTGCCCAACCGCGCGCTGTTTCTGGACCGGGTCAACCACGCCATGCAGCGTGCCGCGCGCCGTAAAGATTTGCGCTTTGCGGTGATCCACTGCGGAGTGGACCGGTTCAGCGTCATCAACCACAGCCTTGGCAACCGCATTGGCGATCTATTGTTGATCGAAGTGGCCAATTTATTGCGCCGCAGCATCCGTCCCACTGACATGGTGGCGCGCCTGGGCGGAGACGAATTCGGCATTCTGCTGGAGGATATCCGCGATGCGACCTCGCCGTTGCGGGTCATCCGGCGGCTGCAGGACAAGCTGGTGTTGCCCTTCCAACTGCATGAGCACGAAGTGTTCTCCAGCCTGTCATCCGGGGTGGCCTTGTCCGGCGAGCAATACGAAGAAGCGGACGCCATGCTGCGCGATGCCAACATGGCCATGCGGCGGGCCAAAGTGCAGGGCGGCGGCGGTTACGTGCTGTTCGACCGTGGCATGCACGAAGAAGCGTTGCGCCGCCTGGACCTGGAGCTGGATTTGCGCCGTGCGCTGGAGAAAAACCAGTTCGAAGCATATTACCAGCCCATCGTGCGGGTGGCCGATGGTCGCTTGATGGGTTTCGAAGCGCTGGTGCGCTGGAATCACCCGGAGCGCGGGCTGATTTCCCCGGTGGAATTCATTCCGCTGGCCGAAGAAAACGGTCTGATCGTGCAGATCGGCCGGTGGATGTTGGCACAAGCGTGCGCGCAAATGCGTGCCTGGCAGCGTGCTTTTCCGCGTCGGCCGGCGCTCACCGTCAGTGTGAATCTGTCGGCGCGCCAGTTGTTGCATCCGGATGTATTGTCCGACATTCGCCGCATCTTGCGGCAAAGCGGTTTATCCGCGCGTCATCTGAAGCTCGAGATTACCGAAAGCGCGATGATGGAGGATGCCGAGCGCGCCATCGAATTGCTGCTGGCGCTCAAACGCACCCGCCTCAAGTTGATGCTGGATGACTTCGGCACCGGCTATTCGTCGCTGTCCTATCTGCACCGCCTGCCTATCGACGCACTCAAGGTCGACCGCTCGTTCATCATGCATATGCACGCGCGCAGCGAAGACCGCAGCTTTGTCGAAATGATCGTTAACCTGGCACAGAAACTGGGGCGCTCGGTGGTGTGTGAGGGGGTGGAACTGCCCGAGCAAGAGGCGGTGCTGCGCGAGCTGGGCGTGGACTTTGCCCAGGGGTTTTTGTACTCGCGCCCGGTCACTGCCGCGCAGGCCGAGATGCTGATCATCGACGATGCGGCGCGCTTTGCCCGCAGGGCACGGTAGTCGGCTGCCGCCAGCTTACACACGACATCCCGCATCTTCACAATTCGATACATTGCGCAAACAGTTGCGCAAAAATGGCTTGCGACACTGTAGCCATGTAAAGACCGGGACCGTTGCGCGAAGGCGGTCCCGCCTGGCCGGCATCCAGAACAATAAATCCGGCCGCAGGCCAGACAAGCAGGAATCAACCAAAGGAGGATTGGGCATGTCCGACTCGAACGGGCAATCCGCGCTCGACACTTTTCCGCGTCTGCTGATGCACCATGCCAAGGTGCGCCCCGACCGGCCCGCGATGCGTGAAAAAGAATACGGCATCTGGCAAACCTACTCCTGGAAGGCGGTGGCCGAAAATGTGCGTGCCATTGCCTGCGGCCTGGCGCAATTGGGCTTCAAACGTGGCGACCGTCTGGCCATCATCGGTGACAACCGTCCGCGTCTGTACTGGTCGGTGGCCGCCTGCCAATGTCTGGGCGGCATCCCGGTGATGCTCTATCAGGACGCGGTGGCGCAGGAGATGGCTTATGTGCTGCAAGATGCCGAGATCAAGTTTGCGGTGGTCGAAGATCAGGAGCAGGTCGACAAGATGCTGGAAATCCTGCCCGAGGTGCCCTTTTTGGAGCATGTGATCTACGACGACCCGCGGGGCATGCGCCACTACACCCAGACCATGCTGATGGGGCTGGATGAGTTGCAGGAGATGGGGCGCATCCACGACCGCAACCAGAGCGATTTCCTCGACGGCGAGATCGCCAAAGGCGCGCCGGACGACATTTCGGTGATGCTCTACACCTCCGGCACCACCGGCAAACCCAAAGGCGTCTGCCAAACTCATGGAGCCTTCATCGCAGCCGCGCAGGGCGGGGTGGCATTCGACCGGCTGACCGATCAGGAAGACATTCTCTCCTACCTGCCGATGGCCTGGGTGGGCGACCATCTGTTTTCCTTTGCCCAGGCCATGGTGGCCGGCTTTGCGATCAACTGCCCGGAGTCGAGCGAAACGGTGATGACCGATATGCGCGAAATCGGTCCGACCTACTACTTTGCGCCGCCGCGGGTATTCGAAAACCTGCTGACCCAGGTGATGATCCGCATGGAAGACGCCGGCTGGCTCAAGCGCAAGCTCTTCCACCACTTCATGGAAGTCGCCCGTCGCTGCGGTGCCGAAATTCTCGATGGCAAACCGGTTCCGACCATGGACCGTTTGCAGTACGCGCTCGGCAACCTACTGATTTATGGTCCGCTGAAAAACGTGCTGGGCATGAGCCGTATCCGCGTGGCCTATACTGCCGGCGCGGCCATCGGGCCGGATCTGTTCCGTTTTTTCCGCTCCATCGGCATCAATCTCAAGCAGCTCTACGGCCAGACCGAAACCTGCGCCTATGTGTGTTTGCAGCCGGATGGGCAGATCAAGCTCGATTCGGTGGGTAAACCCGCGCCCAACGTCGAAGTCAAGCTCGCCGACAATGGCGAGATTCTGGTCCGCGGCCCGATGCTGCTCAAAGCCTATTACAAGCGCCCGGACGCCACCGCCGAGTCGATCAATGCGGAAGGCTATTTCATGACCGGCGACGCAGGCTTTTTCGATGAAGACGGCCATCTGAAGATCATCGACCGTGCCAAAGATGTCGGCAAGCTCAACGATGGTTCGATGTTTGCGCCCAACTACATCGAAAACAAGCTCAAGTTCTTCCAGCACATCAAGGAGGCGGTGGCTTTCGGCAATGGACGGGATTTCGTCACCGCGTTCATCAACATCGACCTGGAAGCGGTCGGCAACTGGGCCGAGCGCAAAGGCTTGGCATATTCCGGCTACACCGATTTGGCGCAGCAGGATGCGGTGTATCAGTTGATCCGCGAGGACGTGGAAAAAGTAAACGCCGAACTGGCCTCCGATCCGATGATGAGCGCCAGCCAGATCAAGCGCTTCCTGATCCTGCACAAGGAACTGGATGCCGATGATGGCGAGCTGACCCGTACCCGCAAAGTGCGCCGCAACTTCATTTCGGAACGCTATGCGGTACTGATCGAAGCGCTCTATGCAGGGCGTAAGTCGCAGTACATCGAAACACCGGTCAAGTACGAGGACGGCCGCGAAGGCAAGATCGCCGCCACGCTGCGCATCGAAGAGGCCAAGACTTTTCCTGCGCGCGCCGCGCGCCAGGCCGCCTGAGGGAGGCAGGAATGATGATGAACGACATGGCACAAACCGGCACCGGGGCGAGCGCCGGCCGCCGCATCGGCGACGTGATTCTCGACCTGAAGAACATTTCGCTGTCTTTTGGCGGCGTCAAGGCGCTGACCAATATTAGTTTCGACATCCGCGAGCACGAGATCCGCGCCATCATCGGCCCCAACGGTGCCGGTAAAAGCTCCATGCTCAATGTGATCAACGGGGTGTACCACCCGCAGGAGGGCCAGATCATTTTCCGTGGCGAGCAGCGCCGGGAGATGGAGCCTTACATGGCGGCTTCCCAGGGCATCGCCCGCACCTTCCAGAACATTGCGTTGTTCAAGGGCATGAGCGTGCTCGACAACATCATGACCGGCCGCCATATGAAAATGAAATGCGGCATGCTGTCTCACATGCTCTACTGGGGGCGGGGTCAAAAAGAGGAAATCGAGCACCGCAAGAAGGTGGAGGAGGTGATCGACTTTCTCGAAATCCAAAACATCCGCAAAACCCCGGTCGGCCGTCTGCCTTACGGGCTGCAGAAGCGGGTGGAGCTGGCCCGCGCGCTGGCCGCCGAACCTGAACTGCTGCTGCTCGACGAGCCGATGGCCGGCATGAACGTGGAAGAGAAGCAGGACATGTGCCGCTTCATCCTCGACGTGAATGACCAGTTCGGCACCACCATCGTGCTGATCGAGCACGACATGGGCGTGGTCATGGACATCTCCGACCGCGTGGTGGTGCTCGACTACGGCAAGAAAATCGGCGACGGCACACCCGATGAGGTCAAGAACAATCCGGAAGTGATCGCCGCCTACCTGGGCACCTCGCACTGAACACGCCGACGGCAGAAGGATAAGGAGACAACGATGACGTTCTTTTTCGAAGTGCTGATCGGCGGCTTGCTCTCGGGCGTGCTGTATGCGCTGGTCGCGCTCGGTTTCGTGCTGATTTTCAAAGCATCCGGGGTGTTCAACTTTGCCCAGGGGGCGATGGTGTTCTTTGCCGCGCTCACCTTCGTCGGCTTCACCGAAGTGTTGCCGGGATGGTTCGGGCTGGAGCCGGGCAGCCGTGCGGTGTTCTGGCTGGCTTTTGCGCTGGCGCTGGCCTCGATGATCCTGCTGGGTGTCGCCACCGAGAAGGTGGTGCTGCGCAAATTGGTGAACCAGCCGCCGATCACCCTGTTCATGGCTACCATCGGTCTGACCTTTTTCATTGAAGGTTTCGCTCAAGCCATCTGGGGTGCGAATGTGCGCGGCCTGGATCTGGGCATTGCCGACGAGCCGATCCTGTGGGTGCTCGACGAGTACAACCTGATCATCTCCAAGTTCGACCTCACCGCGGCAGGTATCGCCTTGGTGATGTTTGTGGTGCTGGCGCTGATGTTTCAGTACACCAAGGTAGGACGCGCATTGCGTGCGGTGGCCGACGATCACCAGGCCGCGCTGTCGGTGGGCATTCCGCTCAAGCACATCTGGGCGATCGTCTGGGGGGTGGCCGGCTTCGTGGCGCTGATCGCCGGCCTGATCTGGGGCGCGCGCAGCGGGGTGCAGTTCGCGCTCACCTTTACCGCGCTGAAGGCGTTGCCGGTGCTGATCCTGGGCGGCTTCACCTCGGTGCCGGGCGCCATCCTGGGGGGGCTGATCATCGGCGCGTCGGAAAAGCTAGCCGAGGTGTTTGTGGGCCCGTATGTCGGCGGTGGGATCGAATCGTGGTTCCCGTACATCCTGGCGATGTTTTTCCTGCTGATCCGTCCTGAAGGGCTCTTTGGCGAGAAACATATCGACAGAGTGTGATCCTCATGCCTGGGCGCACCCTGTCCGGGTGCGCCCAGGCGCGGCACGCACCGAATAACAAATCCAAGTACGGAGACAACGCATGCTTTACCGTGAAGCCGGTCAATTCAAGACTACTTACCAGGAGGACGCGCAGATCTTCCCGATCCGCCAGGACCGCATCGGGTTTTTTGCGCTGTTGGCCTTTTTCTTCCTGGTGGTGCCGGTCGTGGCCGACCAGTATTGGCTGCAGGCCATCCTGATTCCCACCCTGATCTTCTCGCTCGCCGCGCTGGGCTTGAACATCCTCACCGGCTACGCCGGGCAGCTATCGCTCGGTTCGGCAGCCTTCATGGCGGTGGGCGCGTTTGCCACCTATAACTTCATGTTGCGCATCGACGGCATGCCCTTTTTGCTCGCCGTGGTGCTCGGCGGCCTGTGCGCGGCCGCGGTCGGCATTCTGTTCGGCCTGCCCAGCCTGCGCATCAAAGGTTTCTACCTGGCGGTCGCGACGTTGGCGGCGCAGTTTTTCATTGTCTGGGCCTTGGTGAAGTTCCCCTGGTTTTCCAACTACTCCAGCTCGGGCGTGATCACCGCGCAGGAGGTCAATATCCTGGGCTATGCCTTCACCACGCCAGAATCAAAGTACCTGCTTACTTTAGCCATCGTCACCGTGCTGGCATTGGCCGCCAAGAACATGGTGCGTTCCACCACCGGCCGTAAGTGGATGGCGGTGCGCGACATGGACGTGGCGGCCGAAGTCATCGGCATCCGGCTGATGCGCACCAAGCTGCAAGCCTTTGCGGTGTCATCGTTTTACTGCGGGGTGGCCGGTGCGCTGTACGCCTACACCTACCTTGGCACGGTGGAGCCCGAGGGGTTCAACCTCGATCTGTCGTTCAAAATCCTGTTCATGATCATCATCGGCGGAGTGGGTTCCATTCTGGGCTCGTTCCTGGGGGCGGCTTTCATCGTGCTGCTGCCGATCTTCCTGAATGTGATCCTGCATTCGGCGGTTGGCGAAGCGTTGCCGCCGGGCTTCGGTTCCAGCTTGGAGCTGATGATCTTCGGCGCATTGATCATCTTCTTCCTGATCGTGGAGCCGCACGGCATGGCGCGTTTGTGGCAGATCGCCAAGGAGAAGCTGCGTTTGTGGCCGTTCCCGCACTGATTCGAGGCATTATCCGCATGCCGGGCCGGGCCCTGCTCCCGGTCGGTTGAAAGCGTTACAGCAGGGTACCAATCAAAAGAGAGGAGGCACGTTATGAAGTTCAGTTTCCGCAAGACCCTGGTCGCCGGCGCCGTCGCCGCCGGTCTGCTGACCACCGGCTATGCCGCTGCCCAGGAGCAGTTCATCGGCCTGCCCAGCTACCGCGTCGGCCCCTACGCCGCCGGCGGCTCCGGCATCTACGGTGGCTGGATCGATTACATGCAGCTGATCAACCAGCGCGACGGTGGCATCAACGGCGTCAAGCTGACCTGGGAAGAGTGCGAGACCGAGTACAACAACGCCCGTGGCGTGGAGTGCTACGAGCGTCTGAAGAACAAGGGCGCCACCGGCAATTCCGTGTTCCAGCCGCTGTCCACCGGCATCACCTACTCGGTGCTGGAGAAGGTCGCCGAGGACAAGATCCCGCTGGTGACCATGGGCTACGGCCGTACCGATGCGGCCGACGGCCGTGTGTTCCCGTGGGTCTTCCCGCTGATCACCACCTACTGGTCGCAGGCTTCGGCCATCGTCAACTACATCGCCAGCAAGGAAGGCGGTGCCGACAAGCTCAAGGGCAAGAAGATCGGCCTGCTGTACCACGATTCCGCCTACGGCAAGGAATCGCACGCGATCATGGACAAGCTGGCCGCCAAGCACGGCTTCACCGTCGAGAAGATCGCCGTGGCCCACCCGGGCAACGAGCAGCAGTCGCAGTGGCTGCAGATCCGCCAGTCTCGTCCGGACTATGTGGTGCTGTGGGGCTGGGGGGTGATGAACCCGACTGCGCTGCGCACCGCCGCACGGACCGGCTTCCCGCGTGAAAAAATGATCGGTGTGTGGTGGTCCGGCGCCGAAGAAGACACCGTACCGGCCGGCGACGCCGCCAAGGGCTTTACCGCAGCCGGCTTCAACGTGGCGGGAACCAATTACCCGGTGATCAAGGACATCCAGCAGCATGTGTACGGCAAAAACCTGGGCAACATGCAGGACAAGAGCCGGGTAGGCAGCGTCTATTACAACCGCGGCGTGGTGCACGGCATCATCACCGTGGAAGCCATCCGTACCGCGCAAGAAAAATTCGGCAAGGGCAAGCCGCTGACCGGTGAGCAAGTGCGTTGGGGTTTCGAAAACCTCAAGATCGACAATGCTCGCCTGAAGGCGCTCGGTGCCGAGGGCTTCATGCCGGAGCTGAAGGTGAGCTGCGAGGATCATGAAGGCGCTGGCGTGGTGAAGTTCCAGCAGTGGGACGGCGCCAAGTGGAACGTGGTGTCCGACTGGGTGGCGGGCGACCGCGAACTGGTGCGCAGCATGATCGAAGAATCCGCTGCGGCTTACGCCAAGGAGAAAGGCATTACTCCGCGCGACTGCTCCAAGGAGTCGTAATCGCGTGACGCGCCCGTGCGCCGTCTGCGGTGGCGCGCGGGTGCAAGACTCCCCTGTTGCGGGGGGTCTGCAGGCGGTATTGCGCACCGCTATCTGACGCGGTACCGCCTGCAGACCCGCTCCGGAATCAGCCGGGGAGGTGGGACGCAAGACATGAGGCGACACGACAGATGAACACAGCCAACACCACTGCCGCGGGGCGCGCGGCGCCCTACCTTAGCGTCAACAACATCGAGGTCATCTACGACCATGTCATCTTGGTGCTCAAAGGGGTGTCCTTCGAGGTGCCGCAAGGCGGCATCGTTGCGCTGCTCGGCGCCAACGGCGCGGGCAAATCCACGACACTTAAATCCATCTCCAACCTGCTGCGCGCCGAACGCGGCGATGTCACCAAGGGCAGCATCGAATTCAAGGGCGCGCGGGTGGATCAGATGACCCCCAACGAGCTGGTCAAGCGCGGTGTCATCCAGGTCATGGAAGGCCGCCATTGCTTTGGCCACCTGACCATCGAGGAAAATCTGCTTACCGGTGCCTACACGCGTCATGTTTCACGCAGCCAGCTCAAAGACGATCTGGAAAGGGTGTATCACTACTTCCCGCGCCTGAAAACCCGGCGCAGTTCGCAAGCCGGCTACACCTCGGGCGGTGAGCAGCAAATGTGTGCCATCGGCCGCGCACTGATGGCCAAGCCGGAGATGATTTTGTTGGATGAGCCGTCGATGGGCTTGGCGCCGCAGATCGTCGAGGAAATCTTCGAGATCGTCAAAGATCTCAACAGCAAGGAACGGGTGAGTTTCTTGCTGGCCGAACAAAACACCATGGTCGCGCTGCGCTATGCCGACTTTGGCTACATTCTGGAAAACGGCCGTGTGGTGATGGAGGGTGCGGCCAAAGATCTGGCCAATAACGAGGATGTCAAGGAGTTCTACCTTGGCCTGTCCGGCGAAGGCCGCAAGAGCTTCCGCGATGTCAAACACTACCGCCGGCGCAAGCGCTGGTTGTCCTGATACCGCCTTTCGCAGCCCACGGCAAGTCATGCACGCTTACAGCCCCCCGCTCGTGCTGCCCACCTTCGTTGTACCGCCGCCGGGGGGGCGGCTCGCTCGGGAAAGTTCCATGGAATACTACGATCAGCGCGAAATCCGCTCGCAGGCCGAACGCGAATCCGATCTGTTTGCCCGTCTGCCTGGGCAGATCGCCCACGCCAAGGCAAACGCGCCGGCCTTTGCGCGCTTGCTTGCCGAGGTCGATCCCGCCTCCGTGACCACGCGCGAGGCGCTCGCCCGCCTGCCGGTGATTCGCAAGTCGGAACTGCTGGCGCAGCAAAAAGCTGCGCGTCCCTTTGGCGGCTTTGCCGCGGCCCGCTGGGGACGCGACTGCCGCCGGGTGTTCGCCTCACCGGGTCCGTTGTATGAGCCCGAGGGCGCACGGCCCGACTACTATCGGTTAGCGCGTGCGCTGTTCGCGGCGGGCTTCCGGGAAGGCGATCTGGTGCATAACACCTTCTCCTATCACTTCACGCCGGCCGGCTCGATGATGGAAACCGCGGCACATGCGCTCGGTTGTACGGTGTTTCCGGCCGGCGTCGGGCAGACCGAACAACAGGTTGCGGCCATGGCCGATTTGCGGCCTACAGCCTATACCGGCACGCCATCGTTTCTGCGCATCATCCTCGATAAAGCCCAGGAACTCGGGGTGGTGCCGTCTTTTACCAAAGCCTTCGTTTCCGGCGAGGCGTTTCCGCCCAGTCAGCGCGAGGCGCTCGCCGCACGCGGCATTCAGGCGTTTCAGGCATATGCCACCGCCGACATCGGGCTGATTGCCTACGAGACGAGCGCGCGTGACGGGTTGGTGGTGGATGAAGACATCATTGTCGAAATCGTCCGCCCCGGCACCGGCGACCCGGTGGCCCCGGGCGAGGTCGGCGAAGTCGTGGTCACCACGTTCAATCCGGACTACCCCCTGATCCGTTTCGGCACCGGCGATCTTTCCGCGCTGCTGCCCGGCTGCTCGCCCTGCGGGCGGACCAATATGCGCATCAAAGGCTGGATGGGGCGGGCCGATCAGACCACCAAGATCAAGGGCATGTTCGTGCATCCCAGTCAGGTGGCCGACATCGTGCGCCGTCATCCCGAAGTGCTGCGCGCTCGACTGGTGGTGGACAATCCTGGGCAGAGCGATCGCATGACCCTGCACTGCGAAACCCGTGCGGCCGACACCGCATTGGTCGAAAGGCTGGTCGCCACGATTCGCGAAGTGACCAAATTGCGCGGGGAAGTGGTGCTCTGTGCGCCCGACAGTTTGGCCAACGATGGCAAGGTCATCGACGACTTGCGCACCTACGAGTAATCCAATGCGCGCCGCTCCGCTTGCCGGCCTGCGGGTGCTGGATCTCACCCGTTTGTTGCCCGGCCCGCTCGCTACCCAGCATCTGGCCGACTACGGCGCGGATGTGATCAAGGTTGAAGACACCGGTGCCGGCGATTACGCCCGCTGCCTGGGCCCGATGTGTGGCGACACCAGCTATCTTTACCGACTGGTCAACCGGGGCAAGCGCAGTATCCGACTGGACCTCAAGCAGCCGGCTGGGCGCGAACTGCTGCTGCGCCTGGCCGATGACGCCGACGTGCTGGTGGAGGGGTTTCGGCCCGGTGTCATGGACAAGCTGGGTTTGGGGTATGCGGTGCTGGCCGAGCGTAACCCGCGCCTGGTGTATTGCAGTATTTCCGGCTATGGCCAAGACGGCCCCTATGCCCAGCGGGCCGGCCACGATATCAACTACATCGGCTACGCCGGCGTGCTCGATCAGATCGGCGCAGCCGGCGCAGCGCCTGCACTGGCCAATCTGCAGATCGGCGACCTGCTCGGCGGCACGCTCAGCAGCCTGGTCGGTATGCTGGTAGCGGTCATCGATGCGCGCACCAGCGGGCGGGGACGTCATGTCGATGTATCGATGACCGATGCTGTCCTGGCCCACGCCATATTCCCACTTGCCGAAGTGCTCGCCCACGGCGCGGTCAAGCCGCGCGGCGAAGACTTACTCACCGGGGGCGTGCCGTGTTATGGCGTTTATGAAACCGCCGATGGCCGCTACATGGCAGTCGGGGCGCTCGAAGAAAAGTTCTGGCACCGGGTCTGTGAGGCGCTGGGGCGCGCGGATCTCAAGCCCGCGCATCTGGCCAGCGGTGAGCTGGGCGCACGGGCGCGCGCCGAGCTTGCGGCCATCTTCCGCTCGCGCACGCAGGCAGAATGGACCGCGGTGTTCGATCCGATCGATTGCTGCGTCACCCCGGTGCTGCCAATGCAGGAAAGTCTTTCTGATCCGCAGCTTGTCGCACGTGGCATGATCGTAGAGGTAGACGGGGTCACGCAATTCGGCCCCCCGGTACGCTTGTCGGACTATGCCCCGGCATCGTTCAGTCCGGCACCTGCTGCGGGCGCACATACCGAGCAAGTGCTGGCTGAACTGGGCGTGGACGCGGATGAACTGGCCCGTCTGCGCGCAGCGCAGGTGATCTGACCGATGCCGCTCACGCCTTGTCGGCGGGCGGTTTGCGCGGACTGCTGGCTTTCTTGCGTGTGGTGCGCGTGGGTTTTTCTGCCGTAGCCGGCGGCTCGGGCTGGGGGGCCGCGCCCATCATGGTCCACGGCCACATCCCGGCGGCGCTGGCAAAGGGGTTGACTGGCTCGCTGGGTGCGCCTTGTGCGTCGGCCGGTTGCTGCGCATGCTCGCTCATCGCCTTGACCGCGGCCAGTGCGGCGCGTTGCATTTCCAGCCCCTGGGTGCTCATTTGCAGCATGTTGAGGTTCATCTTCAGCCAGCCTTCGACGGCCTTGAGATCGGCAATGCGTTTGTCGAGCTCATCGATGTCCAGCGTGGGCGTGACCATGCCCGGTAGTGAAAATCCCATGCTGTTCCACATGCCGCGGATGAATTCGAGCGGGTCCTGGGCAGTTCGTTCCTGTGACATGGCAAGTGCTCCCCCTGTGAATGATCCGGCCGGCTGCGGGCCGTGCGGTAGGATGGCGCGCTGGGCCTGCGCCGCTCGAATCGATCTTAACCGAAGCGCGCCCAGATGCGTATGACTGCGGCGTCAATCGGGTCGGCGCTGGTGGCGTTCAGTGGCCGCTGTGCAGCCGATGCAACAGCGCGCGCAGGCGGGCGGGGCGAACCGGTTTGTATAGTAGCGGTATCGCAACCGCTTGTGCCCGCTTGAGCGTTTCCGCAGCCGTATCGCCGCTGATCAGCACCGCGGGCAGCGCCGCACCCCAGTGCGCGCGCAAGGCGGTGATCGTCTCGATGCCATCGGCGGTGCCGTGCAAATGAAAGTCGCTGATCAGTAATTCAGGCCGTGGCGCTTCGGGAGGATAGGCGGCAAGCAGTTCGTCTGCCGAGGCGGCTGCCTGAACCTGGCAGCCCCAAGTGGTCAGCAGCCCCTGCATGCCGGCGCGGGCCAGCGGATCGTCTTCCAGCAGGGCGATCCGCCAGCCCGCCAGATCGCCTGGCGTGCGTTCGGCAATCGCCTTCTGGGTAGGGGAATCGGGCTGTGCTGCCGGCAGTTCGATGCTGAACACCGAACCCTTACCAGGGGCCGAGCACAGCGACAGGCGATGGCCCAGCAGGTCGGTCAGGCGTCGAACGATGGCCAAGCCCAAACCCAGCCCTTTGTCCCGTACCCGCGCCGGATTGTCGAGCTGGACGAACTCCTGAAAGATGATCTCCTGCGCTTCTGCCGCAATGCCGATGCCGGAGTCGCGCACCTCCACGCGCAGTGTTGCGCCGCGTACCCGGCAGGCCACCATGACTGCGCCGCTGTGGGTGTAGCGGATCGCATTGCTCGCAAGATTGGTCAGGATGCGCTCGAACAGCACCGCATCGCTCAGCGCCCAGGCGCGGGAGGGCCGCACCCGCAGGCGCAGTTTCTTGGCCGCGGCGCTCTCGCGCAACTCGGCGGCAATGCGGTCGAACACCGGTTGCAGCGGGAAAGGACGCACATTCGGATGCAAGACTCCGGCGTCGAGTTTGGAAATGTCCAGCAGGCTGTCGAGCAAATTCTCCATGGCCTCGGCCGCATCGGCGATTTTTTGCACCAGGTGGCGCGCCCGCGGCGCATGTGAGAGCTGAGCCAGTTCAGCAATGAACAGCCCCAGCGCATGCATCGGCTGACGCAAATCGTGACTGGCGGCAGCCAGAAAACGCGACTTGGCCAGATTGGCCTGTTCGGCCTCCTCTTTGCGGGCGCGCAGTTCGGCGGTGGCCTCGTGGATTCGTCGGGCCATATCCTCATGCATCGCTTCGAGCCGTGCAGCCATTTCATTGATACCGGTGGAGAGCAGCCGCAGGCTGCCGCCGCCCATATCCGGTACGCGCTCGCTGAGCTGCCCTTGGCCGATACGCGCCACCGAGCGCGCCATGTTGCGGATTGGCCCGCTCACCCCGCGGCTCAGCCAAGTGGCCAGCAGCAAACTGCCGATGAGCACCGGCAGCACCGACGCACCTGCTGCCAGCCAGAGCGCGTTACGTTGCAGCGTCAGCCGTTCGCGCGACACCTCGAGCACGACCGTGCCCAGCGCGGGCAGCGTGCCGCCGCTGGCGGCCAGTACCGGCGCGTCGCCGAGCTCGAAGGCGTCGTCGAGCCGGACATTGCTGGGTTCGATCGGCTCCACGATACGCAGCAGATCCCGCGCCGGCGGCACCGCACGGTCACTGCGGCCACTATGCGCCAGGCGCTGTCCGCCTGGGTCGGTGATATCGACCGTCACCACATCGCTTTCGGCCAGTACCGCATTAGCCAGTTGCTGCAGGGTTTCGCGGTTGCCGGCAAACACCGCGTATTCGCTCGCCGCGGCCAGTTGCCGGGCCAGCGCCAGCGCCCGCGCGGCGTGCGCTTCTTCAAGATCGGACAAGCGGGCGCGGGTGTAAAACACCGTCAGCACGACGGCCAGCGCGAGCATGGGCAGCAAAGCGGCAAGGATGACGCGCGCGCGGATGCCCCATTCGAGTTTGGGTTTCATCGACTGTGCTCCTCGCGTCGCAGCGCGCGGGCCAAAGTCTGGCCGTCGCCCAGCGCAATGCCGAGCGAGCGCGCCACATTTTTGTTGACGCTCACTTCGAATTCCCGCGCGGGCGCAGGAGGGGGCAGGCGTCCGCCGGCAAGAACCGCGCGGGCCGCGGCAGCCGCCTGTGCGCCAATCTGTTCAGGGGTTGCATACAGGGCCAGTGCAGCGCCCGCGCGGGCATAGGCCGGGGAAAAGCCGACCACCGGCGAGCGATGCCGGTAGGCGGTCAGCAAAACATTTTGTACCGTGTAGCTGTTGAACACGGCCGGGTCCGGTGTGGCCAGCAGCACCGCCGGTTCGGAGAACACCTGCTGCAATGCAGCGAACAAATCTCGGTCGGAGGAGACTTTGGCACGGACCGGTTCCATTCCCTGCTGACGGGCGGCTGCGGCCAGCTCATCGACCAGCTCCCCGCTGCTCGGGCCCGCCAACAGGGCGAGCCGGCGGGCTTCCGGCAGCGCCAGACGGATTAGCGCGATCTGCCGCGCGGCCGGCTGGTCGAGGAAGATCGCAGTCACCATGCTAGGGTCGGGCGCGGGTGGCAGGCGGGCGAAGGCTGCGCGGGTGAGCAGGGTATGCACGACGGCGGCGCTTGGCGCCGCTTCGGCGATGGCACGGGCTGCCTGCCCGCCAACCGAAACGATGAGCTGCCGATTGCGCAGCCGTTCGGCGGTCAGTGCCGGCCAATCGATCTGCTCTACCGTCGTGCCGGGCGGTAGCCCCAGACGAAAAGCGGTTGCGGTGGCCTGATGAGCATCGGTCTCATCGCCCAGCACCAGCAGTACCGCCGCGCCCGCATGCGCCTGGCCGCCCGCGCACACGGCGAGTGCCAGCACGAACAGACGGATGAGTGCAAGATACGGCATGAGCGTCGGCAGGGCGTTCCGGAGGGTCGAGTCAGGGGCAATGGTTGGCGTATCGCACGGCTCGGATGGCCGATTGTGCTCAACTTCAGGCAAATGGGATAGAGGGTGTGGTCAGCATGCCAATGGGGCATGCTATGCTTGGCGCATCGGCCGGCCGGCTCGGCCGGGACTCTGGAGCAAATGGTGACCAAGATTCTCATCGTGGAAGATCACGCCTTGGTGCGCGAGGCGCTTGCCCAGACCTTGTCGGGTCTGGCACCGGAAGTGTGGTGTGAGCAAGCCAGCAGCGTCGATGAAGCGTTGGCCCGACTCGATGCGCATGACGACTGGGACCTGGTGGTGGTCGATCTGATGTTGCCCGACATGAACGGCTTTTCTCTGCTCGGGGTGCTGGCCAAGCGTTTTCCGGATGTGCCCGCGGTGGTGGTGTCGGCCATGGACGATCCGGCTTCGGTACGTCGGGCAATCAAGGGCGGGGCCTCAGGCTTCGTGTCCAAGGCCAGCTCTGGCCAAGTGCTCTGCGAAGCCGTGCGCACCGTGCTGGACGGCGGCGTGTATCTGCCGGATTTGGATCATGCTGCGGGCAAGCGCGCCGCGGCGCCGGTGCATGAGCGCTTTGGTCTGACGCCGGCTCAGACGCGAGTCATGGAGCTGCTCGCTCAGGGCAAGACCAACCGCGAGATCGCCGATCTGTTGGGGCTTTCGGAAGGCACGGTCAAGGTGCACATGTCGGCCATTTTCCGTGCTCTCAAAGTCAGCAACCGCGCCCAGGCATTGGTGGTGATCGCGCGTCATGGCGCGCGCCTGTAGCCTGTTGCGCGGGCCTGCGCTCAGTGCGAGCGCCGTGTTGCTTGGGTGAGCCGCAGTGGCATTTCGGCCGGCGGAATACGCAGCGATTCGTCCTCATTGTCTTCGACCGTCTCACCGCCATCGGCCACGTCGATCTCCAGCACATGCAGCACCTGACGGGCAAAGGCACGGCAGGCGTTGGCCAGCGGGGTAGGCAGTTGATCGGGTACCTGTTTTTGCAACAACAGCTTGGAGGCGGATAGCGCGCCGACCGGTTTGAGGATGCGGTGCCGGTAGGCGCCCATCAGCTGCGCAACGTTGCGGTCGGCCGCTTCGCGCTGCCAGGCGTTGACCGGCCACTGCGACGGTACTGCGTAGGCGCGCGGAAACATTTCCAGGTCGCGTAACACGGTGCGGATGTCTTCGTGCGACTCGCGAAAAGGCAGTAGCACGATGTCCGACAGGGCGTAGAGTTTGCGGTCCATTTCGGTGCGGTTGCCGCCGCCGTCGATGACGCCGATCCAGTTGTCCAGCGAGCGCAGTTTGTCGACCACCTTGGTTAGCGCTTCGCGGGTGCGTGCGTCGGCGGTGATGTAGCGCCGCCCTTCAGGGGCGAGAGGCTCGCGCGAGGTGTCGGTCAGCACGCAGGCCGACCGGTGTCCCAGCAACCCCAGCCCTTGGCAGAGCATGTGCGACAGGGTGGTTTTGCCGGTGCCGCCCTTGTTGCCAATGATGCAGATGATCTCAGCCATGACTCGATTTCCTGACTCGCGGCCCAGCGGCCGCACGATGCCATTATCGGCACTGGGCGCGCCGCACTAGAGGCGGAAAAGCTGCCGTAAGGGGGCCTATTTCATCTGATTGCGCAATGTGTCCGCCGGGCGATAGGCATAGAGCCGGGTGCGACGTCGGTCGGCTACCTCGATCACGAAAGCCGGCTCGATGCCCGGCACCGGGAAGCTGTTACTGATGAGCAGGCTGCCCGGACGCATTTCCTTGCGCGCTTTTTGCCAGACTTTAGCCATCGGCACCGGGGACAGAAAAGCGTACACCACGTCATAATTCGACCATGACGCGGTGAAAAAGTCTCCGCGTGTGAAGCTCAGGTTGGGGGCCGCGCGGGCCAGCAGGCGGGCAAGCCAGTAGGGCGCCGGTGCGGCTTCGATTCCGGCAAAGCGGCTTTCCGGGCGCAGACGGGCGAGCGGGCGCAACAGCGCCCCGGTGCCGCTGCCGATGTCGAGCAGGCTGACCGGCCGTTGCGCAGGCAGCAGGCGTGCGACCGTTTCGGCGGTCGTCCGGTTACTGAGATAGAGCGGCACCTGGGTGCGAAAACTGGTCCAGTAGATGGCCAGCAACGCCAGGAACAGCCCCAGATACCATGCCGGATCGAGGCCCAAACCGTGGGCGAATACAGCCAGCGGGATAAAGGCGAGGTGAATTGGCAGCCACCAGCGGGCGCTGTGCAGCGTAACGGCGCAAAGGGTCGCGCCCGCAGCTTGTGCGGCAACCAGCGGCCAAAGGCCGGCAGGCAGCAGGCCGCTGCGGGCGAGCAACCAAGCCAGCGCCCAGCCGCCGCATTGGGCGGCCAGGGCTTTGAGGGAAGGAGGCATTGGCGGCACTTCAGGGTCGGCAGGGCACGATCATAGCCGGATCAAGCCAGCGCGCGAACCGGGGTGTCGGCCTCCGCGGTCTGCGCACTGCGCCAGCGCGCCAGCAATGCTTCGCGCCGGGCGGCTGCAAGCTTCATGTTTTGCGCTTTGACATGGCCGAAGCCGCGGATGCCATCGGGCAGCGAGGCAATTTCGATCGCCAGCGGCAGGCGCTGGAAGCTCAGCGATTTCAGCAACTCGCTGATGTCTTGCTCGTACTGCACGATCAGTGCGCGCTCGGCTCGACGCTCGGCGCTGTAGCCGAACACGTCCCAGCGTGTGCCGCGCAGGCCCTTGAGACGGGCCAGCAGGCGGAAGATCCGCAACATGCCGGGGCCGTAGGCCTTTTTGGCAATTCGCCCGGTGTTGGGGTCGGGCCGCGAGGTCAGCGGTGGCGCCAGATGAAAACGCACGGTGTAATCCCCTTCGAAGGTGGCGCGCACCCGCTCCCAGAACGTCGGGTCGGTGTAAAGCCGCGCGACTTCGTATTCATCCTTGTAAGCCAGCAGTTTGTAGTAATTGCGGGCGACCACTTCGCTGAGCCGGGTGGCGCCGTTTCCGGCCACGCGGCATTCGGCTGCGCGCACTTTGTCGACCAAGGCGCGGTAGCGCGCGGCGTATGCGGCATCCTGGTAGGCGGTGAGCGCGGTTTCGCGCACCCCGACGATGTCTTCCAGATTTGGTGCCCGCACCGGCAATGCCTGCGCCGGCTGGGCATGACGCTGCACCGCGGCCAGGTCATGGGCCGCGCGCCGTCCCCACAGGAAGGCCCTGCGATTCATCTCCAAGGCTACACCGTTGAGTTCGATGGCCTGCATCAGCGCGGCGTGTGAGACCGGCACCATACCCTTTTGCCAGGCAAAGCCGAGCAAAAACAGATTGGTGGCGATTGCGTCGCCCATCAGTGTGGTGGCCAGTTGCTGGGCGTCGAGAAAATCGACCTGTGCCGCGCCAGTGGCATCGCGCACCGCTGCCTGCATGCGCTCGAGCGGGAACTGCCAGTCGGGGTTTAGGGTGAAGTCGGAGGTTGGCATCTCGGCGCAGTTGACCACCGCCCGGGTGCGGCCAGTAGCCATCTTGGCCAGTGCCTCGACGCTGGCGGTCACCACCAGGTCGCCGCCGATCACCGCATCGGCTTCGCCCGCGGCGATGCGTACCGCATGCAGATCTTCAGGCCGGTCGGCGATGCGGATGTGGCTGAACACCGATCCGCCTTTCTGCGCCAATCCGGTCATATCCAGTACGGTGACGCCCTTACCGTCCAGATGCGCCCCCATGCCGATCAGCGCCCCGATGGTGATCACCCCGGTGCCCCCGACGCCGGTGACCAGGATGCCAAAGGGCTGCGCGGTGGTCGGCAGCGTGGGTTCCGGCAGGGCGGAAAAGCCGGATTCGTCCTCGCTCAGGGCTTTACCCTTGCGCAGTTGGCCGCCTTCGATGGTGATGAAGCTCGGACAGAAGCCCTTGAGGCAGGAATAATCCTTGTTGCATGAAGACTGATCGATTTGGCGCTTGCGACCGAATTCGGTTTCCACAGGCAAAATCGACATGCAATTGCTGGCCACCCCGCAGTCGCCGCAGCCTTCGCATACCGCTTCGTTGATGAACACCCGGCGCGCCGGGTCGGGGAAGGTGCCACGTTTGCGCCGACGCCGCTTTTCGGCGGCACAGGTCTGGTCGTAGATCAGTGCGGACACCCCGGCGGTGTCGCGCAACTCACGCTGGATGCGATCCAGTTCATCACGGTGACGGATCGGCACCCCGTGCGGCAGGTCGGCCGGGCCGTAGGCCCGCGGGCTCCCATCGGTGACCACCACGATGTTGTGTACGCCTTCGGCTTGCAATTGGGCGACGATCCGCGGTACGTCCAGCGGGCCGTCGTGTGGCTGGCCGCCGGTCATCGCCACCGCGTCGTTGTAGAGGATTTTGTAGGTGATGTTGACTTTGGCCGCCACCGCTTGGCGGATGGCGAGCAGGCCGGAGTGAAAGTAGGTGCCGTCGCCCAGGTTGGCGAACACGTGTTTCTCGTTGGTAAAAGGCGCCTGGCCGACCCAGGGCACGCCTTCGCCACCCATCTGCGTAAAGGTGCCGGTGCGCCGTTCGGGCATCCAGGTGACCATGTAGTGGCAACCGATACCGGCCAGCGCACGGCTGCCTTCGGGCACATGGGTGGAGGTGTTGTGCGGGCAGCCCGGACAGAAGGTGGGGATGCGGTCGATCTTGAACACCCGTTCGGCCAAGGCTTTTTCCTTGGCCTCCAGGAAGGCCAGTCGCGCCTGGATGCGTTCCGAGGTGAAAAAGCGCCCGATGCGCGCCGCGATCACCCGCGCGATCAACGCCGGGGTAAGTTCGCCGGCCGCTGGCAACAGCCAGTCGCCATGGTCGATGGTTCCATCCGCTCGCGCGATGCGCGCCCATTCGCCTTTCTCGTCAAACTTGCCGATCACCCGCGGGCGTACATCCTCTCGCCAGTTGTAGAGCTCTTCCTTGAGCTGATATTCGAGCTGCTGGCGCTTTTCCTCGACTACCAGGATTTCGTCCAATCCTTCGGCAAAGTGGCGCACGCCATCCGATTCCAGCGGCCATACCATGCCCACTTTATAAAGACGGATGCCGATCTCGGCGGCCAGTTGCTCGTCGATGCCAAGGTCGTCAAAGGCTTGGCGCACATCCAGATAACTTTTGCCGCAGGTGATGATGCCCAGCCGCGGGGCGGGCGAGTCGATGACGATGCGGTTTAGCGCATTGGCCCGCGCGTAGGCCAGCGCGGCATAGAGCTTGTAGTGCAGCAGACGTTTTTCTTGTACCAGCGGTGGATCGGGCCAGCGGAGGTTGAGGCCGTCGGGCGGCAAGGCAAAGTCGGTGGGAATGGCGACCTGCACCCGGAAAGGATCCACATCCACCGAAGCCGAAGTTTCCACCGTGTCGGCCAGCGCCTTGAACGCCACCCAACAGCCGGAGTAGCGCGACAGCGCATAGCCATGCACGCCGTAGTCGATGTATTCCTGTACACCGGCCGGGGCCAGTACCGGCATCATCACCGCCTTGAAGAAGTGGTCGGTCTGGTGGGGCAGGGTGGAGGACTTGGCCGCATGGTCGTCCCCGGCAACCACCAACACACCCCCGTGCTTCGAGCTGCCTGCGGCATTGGCATGACGGAACACGTCACCACAGCGGTCGACGCCGGGACCCTTGCCATACCACATGGCAAACACCCCGTCATACTTGGCCTGCGGCGACAAATTCACTTGCTGGGTACCCCACACCGCGGTGGCGGCCAGATCCTCGTTGATGCCCGGTTGAAAGACGATGTCGTGGCTGGCGAGGTGTTTTTTTGCCTTCCACAGCGTCTGGTCGAGGCCGCCCAGCGGCGAGCCACGATAGCCGGAAACAAAGCCGGCAGTATTGAGCCCGGCCGCGGCGTCGCGTGTTTTTTGGATCATCAGCAGGCGCACCAGCGCTTGATAGCCGGTGAGATAGACGCGGCCGCGAACGGTAGTGTATTTGTCGTCCAGGCTGGGCACGGCGGTGTGGCCGCGTGGACGCGGATCGGCTTCGGCCATGAGGGTCTCCTTCCACAAAAGCGGTGTTTTTTGTGTTCGGCCCGTGCGCCGGTTTGGGGGCGCGGGCGCCCGATGAGCACGACCAGCCTAGACCGCGTGGTCGGCCGGCTTCAATCCTTGGATACCCGAATGCGGCGCGCGTTCAGAGTCCCGGCACCACCTTGCCGGGGTTGAGCAGGTTGTACGGGTCGAGCGCCTGCTTGACCAGGCGCATTGCGTCCACCGCCGCTTCCCCATGTTCGGCGAGCAGGAATGCTTGCTTGCCGAAGCCGATGCCGTGTTCGCCGGTGCAGGTGCCGTCCAGCGCCAGCGCACGCTCGACGATCCGCCGGTTGAGGGCCTCGGCGCGTTCGATTTGTACCGAGTCCGCCGGATCCACCAGGATCAGGGTGTGGAAGTTGCCGTCGCCCACATGGCCGACGATGGGCGCGGTGAGTCCGCTGGCGGCGATGTCAGCGCGCGTGCCGGCGATCGCTTCGGCCAGGCGCGAGATCGGCACGCACACATCGGTGGTGATGCCGCGGCAGCCGGGCTGGAGGTTGAGGCAGGCGAAATAAGCGTCGTGGCGCGCCTGCCACAGGCGGCTGCGGTCCTCCGGCCGGGTGGCCCATTCGAAATCTTCGCCGCCGTTGTCGCGTGCCAGTTCCTGCACGGTAGCGGCCTGCTCCTCGACGCCGGCGGGAGAGCCGTGAAACTCGAAGAACAGCATCGGCGCCTCGCGCAGCGTGGTCTTGCTGTAGCGGTTGATTGCGCTCACGGTGAGGCTGTCGAGTAGCTCGATACGCGCCACCGGCACACCGAGTTGGATGGTCTGGATCACGGTGCGTACCGCGGCGTCCACATCGGGGAAGGTGCAGATCGCCGCAGAGACCGCTTCCGGCAACGGGTGCAGGCGCACGGTCAGTTCGGTGATCAGACCCAGCGTGCCTTCCGAGCCCACCAGCAAACGGGTCAGATCGTAGCCGCTGGACGACTTGCGCGCCCGCCCGCCGGTGCGGATCACCCGGCCGTCGGCCAGCACCGCGATCAGACCGAGCACATTCTCACGCATGGTGCCATAGCGTACCGCGTTGGTGCCGGAGGCGCGGGTGGCGGCCATGCCGCCCAGCGAAGCGTCCGCGCCGGGGTCGATCGGGAAGAACAGTCCGCTGCCGTGTAGTGCAGCATTGAGCTGCTTACGGGTGACACCGGGCTGCACCACGGCGTCCATATCCTCCGCATGCACCGCCAGCACCCGGTTCATCTGGGAGAAATCGACACAGACGCCTCCGCGGATGGCAAGAATATGACCTTCGAGGGAACTGCCCACGCCGTAGGGAATGACCGGCACCCGGTGCGCAGCACAGGCGCGGACGATGGCGGCCACCTCATCGGTGCAGCAGGGAAAGACCACCGCATCCGGCAGCGCGTCCGGAAAGTGCGATTCATCATGACCGTGATGGGCACGCACGCCCGGCGCCATCGAAAAGCGCGCACCAAACGTACCCGACAGCGTATCGACGAGCGCTTCGGGCAGGGGACGACGATCAGCATCGACGGCGGTATGCATGGCGATGCGCCGAGGCGGCGGGCGTGGTTTCAAACGGATGCATTATGAGCCGCCACTACCTGGAGTGCTACACTCGCGCAACCTGTCGGGGATAGACCTGACTGACCTGTTCGCACAGAATAAACAAAACGTTTGACAGCGGCTTCATTAGCCACTATAGTGCGGCGCTTCTCGCTTGGAGGGGTACCCAAGCGGTCAACGGGAGCAGACTGTAAATCTGCCGGCTCTGCCTTCGAAGGTTCGAATCCTTCCCCCTCCACCAAATAGCGTCAATGTGCTGGAGTTTGCTGATGCAAGAGTCTGGCGCATGCTGTGAGTGCGGGTCGTCTGGGTTGTGCGCGGGTGTAGCTCAATGGTAGAGCAGAAGCCTTCCAAGCTTACGACGAGGGTTCGATTCCCTTCACCCGCTCCAGGTTGTTTGAGTAGCAGGCGGTTTGGTTGTGCCCATGTAGCTCAGTGGCAGAGCACTCCCTTGGTAAGGGAGAGGTCACGTGTTCAATCCACGTCATGGGCACCATTCCCTCCTCTCCGTCCTGGAAGTTGAAGGTTTTCTTATTCCTGGTACTGACATTCAAGAGGTTTCGACATGGCGAAGGGTAAGTTCGAGCGGACCAAGCCGCACGTAAACGTAGGCACGATCGGCCACGTTGACCATGGCAAGACGACGCTGACGGCGGCGATCACCACGATTCTGGCCAAGAAGTTTGGCGGCGAAGCCAAGGCTTACGACCAGATCGATGCGGCGCCTGAGGAGAAAGCGCGCGGCATTACCATCAACACCGCGCACGTGGAATACGAAACCGCCAATCGGCACTACGCGCACGTGGACTGCCCGGGTCACGCCGACTATGTGAAGAACATGATCACCGGTGCCGCTCAGATGGACGGCGCCATTCTGGTGGTGTCGGCCGCCGACGGCCCGATGCCGCAGACCCGCGAGCACATTCTGTTGGCCCGTCAGGTGGGTGTGCCCTACATCATCGTGTTCCTGAACAAGTGCGACATGGTCGATGATGAAGAGCTGCTCGAGCTGGTGGAAATGGAAGTGCGCGAGCTGCTGTCGAAGTACGAATTCCCGGGCGACGACATTCCGATCATCAAAGGCTCGGCGCTCAAGGCGCTCGAGGGTGATCAATCCGACATTGGCGAGGCGGCGATCATGCGCCTGGCCGAAGCGCTGGACAGCTACATTCCGACCCCGGAACGTGCAATCGACAAGCCGTTCCTGCTGCCGATCGAAGACGTGTTCTCGATCTCCGGTCGCGGCACGGTGGTGACCGGCCGTGTCGAGCGTGGCGTGATCAAGGTTGGCGAAGAAATCGAAATCGTCGGCATCCGTCCGACCGCCAAGACCACCTGCACCGGGGTGGAAATGTTCCGCAAGCTGCTCGACCAAGGTCAGGCCGGTGACAACGTCGGCGTGCTGCTGCGCGGCACCAAGCGCGAAGAAGTCGAGCGCGGCCAAGTGCTGGCCAAGCCGGGCACGATCACCCCGCACACCCACTTCACCGGCGAAGTGTATGTGCTGTCCAAGGAAGAGGGCGGCCGTCACACTCCGTTCTTCAACAACTACCGTCCGCAGTTCTACTTCCGTACCACGGACGTGACCGGTGCGATCACGCTGCCCGAAGGCACCGAGATGGTGATGCCGGGCGACAATGTGTCGATCACGGTGAAACTGATTGCGCCGATCGCGATGGAAGAAGGTCTGCGCTTTGCGATCCGCGAAGGCGGGCGTACCGTCGGCGCCGGTGTCGTGTCCAAGATCATCGAGTAATCCCTAGCCGGATTGCCCGATCATAAGCGCCCCTGAAAAGGGGCGCTTCGTAGTCTCTGCTGCAGGGGTATAGCTCAATTGGCAGAGCGTCGGTCTCCAAAACCGAAGGTTGGGGGTTCGATTCCCTCTGCCCCTGCCACTCTTTCCGGATACAGATAACGTCGATGGCCGATAAGTTGAAATTCGCGCTGGCTCTCGCCCTGGTTGCAGCCGGCGTGGTCGGCTTTTATTTGCTTGGCGAACAGCCGTTGGTGCTGCGTGTGCTCGCAGTGTTCGCGGGCGTCGGGGCTGGCGTGGGTGTGGCCGCTTTGTCCGCGCCCGGTCGTCGCTTCATCGATTTTGCCCGCGAAGCTGTGGTCGAGACCAAAAAAGTGGTCTGGCCTTCGCGCAAAGAAACGGTGCAGACAACCGGCATCGTCTTCGCCTTCGTGGTCGTTCTCGCGATCTTTCTCTGGTTGACCGATAAGAGCCTGGAGTGGGTGCTGTACGACCTGATCCTGGGCTGGAAGTGATCATGACGAAGCGCTGGTATGTAGTGCACGCTTATTCCGGGTTCGAGAAGTCCGTCCAGCGGGCGCTCATCGACCGGATCAATCGTGCCGGCATGCAGGAGATGTTTGGGCAGATCCTGGTGCCGGTCGAAGAGGTCGTCGAAATGAAAGGCGGCCAGAAAAGCATCTCCGAGCGCAAGTTCTTTCCCGGCTATGTGCTCGTCGAGATGGAAATGAATGACGACACTTGGCACTTGGTGAAATCAACGCCCAAGGTCACCGGCTTTGTCGGTGGTACCGCGACCAAGCCGACCCCGATCTCCGAGAAGGAGGTCGAGAAAATCCTGCATCAAATGCAGGAAGGGGTCGAGAAGCCCCGGCCCAAGGTGTTGTTTGAAATCGGTGAGGTGGTGCGCGTCAAAGAAGGCCCGTTTACCGATTTCAATGGCACGGTCGAAGATGTCAATTACGAAAAGAGCAAGCTGCGTGTGTCGGTGACCATTTTCGGGCGTGCCACACCGGTGGAACTAGATTTTGCCCAGGTGGAAAAAACCTGAGCACGGCAGGCGGACGTCAGCGGACGTCCGTCCCAGGGGTCCGCGGACAGCGGGTCGTTCGAGGAGCGCCGCCTGAATCGGCGCGTTTGCACTCATAACAGGAGCATGCCTAAATGGCTAAGAAAATCATCGGCTACATCAAGCTGCAGGTGCCGGCCGGCAAGGCCAACCCCAGCCCCCCAATCGGCCCCGCGCTCGGTCAGCGCGGCCTGAACATCATGGAGTTCTGCAAGGCCTTCAACGCCCAGACGCAGGGCCTTGAACCCGGTTTGCCGATTCCGGTGGTCATCACCGCCTATGCCGACAAGAGCTTCACCTTCGTCATGAAGACGCCGCCGGCATCGGTGCTGATCAAGAAAGCGGCCAAGGTCCAGAAAGGCTCGTCGAAGCCGCATACCGACAAGGTGGGCTCGATCACCCGTGCGCAGGTCGAAGAAATTGCCAAGACCAAGATGAAAGATCTGACCGCTGCTGACCTCGAAGCTGCCGTGCGCACCATTGCCGGCTCTGCGCGCAGCATGGGTATCACCGTGGAGGGTCTCTGAACATGGCCAAGCTTTCCAAACGCGTTCAAGCCTTGCGGGCCAAGGTTGACCGTAACCGCACCTACACCGTGAGCGAAGCCTTGGCCCTGGTCAAACAGTGCGCCACGGCCAAATTTGACGAATCGATCGACGTGGCGGTGAATCTGGGCGTCGATGCGCGTAAATCCGACCAAGTGGTGCGCGGTTCGGTGGTGCTGCCGGCAGGTACCGGCAAGACCGTGCGTGTCGCGGTCTTTGCCCAGGGCGAAAAAGCCGAGGCCGCCCGTGCGGCCGGAGCCGACGTGGTGGGCTTCGACGATCTGGCCGAACAGGTCAAGGCCGGCAATATCGATTTCGATCTGTGCATTGCCACGCCTGATGCCATGCGGGTGGTCGGGCAACTGGGGCAGATTCTCGGTCCGCGCGGCCTGATGCCCAACCCGAAGGTCGGCACCGTCACCATGGATGTAACCACCGCGGTGAAAAACGCCAAAGCAGGTCAGGTGCAATACCGCACCGACAAAGCTGGCATTGTGCACGCCACCATCGGTCGCGCCTCGTTTGCCGACGAAGCGCTGCAGCAGAATTTCAACGCCTTGATCGAGGCCTTGATCAAGGCCAAACCGGCCGCCTCCAAGGGGGTGTATCTGCGCAAGATCGCTATTTCCAGCACCATGGGCGCTGGCGTGCGTGTCGAACCGAGCAGCATCACGACCGCTTGATCGGGGCGGAGAACAGAACTTTGGGCCGCCCTGCTGCAACGCGTTCGGGGCGGATCGTCAAAGACCGCAGGTGCGGGTAAGTCGTTCCCGCTTAAGCAACTCAGTTGGCCTGCGCAGACGGTGAGCCCAGAACAGGATACAGGTCGTGGCAACGGCCCATCTCCTGATCCAGGTCGCCGTGGGTGCGAACCGTTACGTTTTTACGGTTCGTGTGTGGACTTGAAAGGAGGAAAGACCGGTGGGTCTCAATCTCGATGACAAGAAAGCCGTCGTGGCTGAGGTGTCGGCACAAGTGGCCAAAGCCCAGACCATCGCGGTGGCCGAGTATCGCGGCATTGCGGTAGGCGATCTGACCGCATTGCGCGCCAAGGCCCGCGAATCTGGTGTCTATTTGCGTGTGCTGAAAAACACCCTGGTGCGCCGCGCCATTGCCGACACCCCGTTCGCCGGGCTGTCAGATCAGTTGGTCGGACCGCTGATCTACGGTATCTCGGAAGATCCGGTGGCCGCGGCCAAGGTGCTCAACGATTTCGCCAAGGGCAACGACAAGCTGGTGCTCAAAGCGGGTGCTTATGCGGGCCAGGTGCTCGATAAGGCTGGCGTGCAGGCGCTGGCTTCGATCCCGAGCCGCGAAGAACTGCTCGCCCGCTTGCTGGGCGTCATGCAGGCCCCGGTGTCGGGCTTTGCCCGTGCGCTGGCCGCACTCGCCAAGCAGCGCGAGGAACAAGGCGCGGCAGCCTGAGCGCTGTGTACGACTGTTTTCAGATAAGTTTCGATTTTGGAGTGATTTGAAATGGCAATCAGCAAAGAAGACATCCTCGAAGCCGTTGGCGCGATGACCGTGATGGAGCTCAATGAGCTGGTCAAGGCTTTCGAAGAGAAGTTCGGCGTGTCTGCCGCCGCCATGGCCGTGGCCGCCCCGGGCGCCGCCGCTGCCGCGCCGGCTGCCGAAGAGAAGACCGAGTTTGACGTGATCCTGGCTGCGGCCGGCGACAAGAAGGTCGAGGTCATCAAGGTGGTCCGTGCCGCTACCGGTCTGGGTCTGAAGGAAGCCAAGGATTTGGTCGACGGTGCGCCGAAGGCTGTGAAGGAAGGCATTGCCAAGGCCGACGCCGAAGCGCTGAAGAAGCAGTTGGAAGACGCCGGCGCGAAGGTCGAGATCAAGTAATCTTGCCTTCGCCCCAGGGGGCTGGCGCTCTGCTGAGCGTCGGCCCTTTCGTGCTTTCTGTTCGCAGGAAGCCAGAATACAGCGTCCCGGCGGTTGTCGGGGTTCGTTCCAGCCTTTACGGGGCGCTGTCTTCTGTAGTTGTTTTATGCACGTTGTTTGTCCGACGTCTGACCTCTACCCGGAGCATCCATGGCGTATTCCTACACCGAAAAGAAGCGTATCCGCAAGAGCTTCGCCAAGCGCAAGGCCGTGCTGGATGTGCCTTTCCTGCTCGCTACCCAGATCGAGTCGTTCGCGGCCTTCTTGCAGGCTGACACGCCACCGGAGTTGCGCGTGAATCAGGGTCTGCAGGCCGCGTTCACGTCGATTTTCCCGATCTCCAGTCACAGCGGCAACGCCCGGCTCGAGTTCGTCCAGTACATGCTCGGCGAACCGCCGTTCGACGTGAAGGAGTGTCAGCAACGCGGCTTGACCTTTGCCTCGCCGCTGCGCGCGCGTGTGCGCCTGGTCATCATGGACCGCGATGCGCCCAAGGAGACCATCAAGGAGGTCAAAGAGCAGGAGGTGTACATGGGCGAAATCCCGCTCATGACCAACACCGGCTCCTTTGTTATCAATGGCACCGAGCGTGTCATCGTCTCCCAATTGCATCGCTCGCCCGGGGTGTTCTTTGAGCATGACCGCGGCAAGACGCATTCGTCGGGCAAGCTGCTGTTTTCCGCGCGCATCATCCCTTACCGTGGCTCCTGGCTCGATTTCGAGTTCGATCCCAAGGATTATCTGTACTTCCGGGTGGACCGTCGGCGCAAGATGCCGGTCACCATCCTGCTGCGCGCAATCGGCATGACGCCGGAGGAGATCCTCGAAACCTTCCACGACTTCGACGATTTCCATTTGTCGGGTGAGTCGGTGTTGTTCTCGGTGGTGCCCGAGCGGCTGCGCGGTGAAGTAGCGCGTTTCGACATCATCGCGCCGGATGGTCGTCTGATCGTGGCGCGCGACAAGCGCATCACCGCCAAGCACATCCGTGAGCTGGATCAAGCCGGGATCAGCCGTCTGGCGGTGCCCGAGGAGTTTCTTCTTGGGCGCATCCTGGCGCGCAATGTCGTCGATCCCGAGACCGGTGAGCTGGTTGCGCGGGCCAACGATGAAATCACCGAAGAGCTCCTCGCCAAGCTGCGTGACGCCGGGGTGCGCGACATCCAGACTTTGTATGTGAACGACCTCGATCGCGGGGCTTATATCTCGCAGACGTTGCGGATCGATGAGACCTCCGACCAGTGGGCGGCGAAGGTCGCCATTTACCGCATGATGCGTCCAGGTGAGCCGCCGACCGAAGAAGCGGTCGAGGCGTTGTTCCACGGGTTGTTCTACTCCGAGGAGCGCTACGACCTGTCTGCCGTGGGTCGGATGAAATTCAATCGCCGCGCCTACCCGGAAAAAATCGACGACAAGGCTCCCGATTGGCTCAAGCGCTTCTACCAGCGGGTGGGCCCGCAAGGCGAAGAGGGCGCAGGCACGCTGTCGAACGATGACATCCTGGCGGTCATCGGGGTGCTGGTCGAGCTGCGCAATGGCCGCGGCGACATCGATGATATCGATCACCTGGGCAACCGCCGGGTGCGTTCGGTGGGCGAGCTGGCCGAAAATCAATTCCGCGCCGGTCTGGTGCGGGTGGAGCGCGCGGTCAAGGAGCGCTTGTCCCAGGCCGAATCGGAAAATCTGATGCCGCATGATCTGATCAACGCCAAACCGATTTCGGCCGCGATCAAGGAGTTCTTTGGCTCTAGCCAGCTCTCCCAGTTCATGGATCAGACCAACCCGCTGTCCGAGATCACCCACAAGCGTCGGGTGTCGGCGCTCGGCCCTGGCGGTCTGACCCGCGAGCGCGCCGGCTTCGAGGTGCGCGACGTGCATCCGACCCACTATGGGCGTGTGTGTCCGATCGAGACGCCGGAAGGCCCGAACATTGGCCTGATCAACTCGTTGGCGGTCTATGCCCGCACCAACCGCTATGGCTTTTTGGAAACGCCGTATCGGAAAGTGATCGATGGCAAGGTCACCGACCAGATCGATTTTCTGTCGGCCATCGAAGAAGGGCAGTACGTGATCGCTCAGGCCAATGCCGAGGTGGCCGAAGACGGCACGCTGGCCGGCGAACTGGTGTCCTGCCGCCACAAGGGTGAATTCACCTTGGCCACGGCCGATCAGGTTCAGTACATGGACGTGGCGCCGGGGCAGATCGTTTCGGTGGCGGCCTCGCTGATTCCCTTCCTGGAACACGACGACGCCAACCGCGCATTGATGGGCGCCAACATGCAGCGCCAGGCGGTGCCTTGCTTGCGTCCGGAAAAGCCACTGGTCGGCACCGGCATCGAGCGCACCGTGGCGGTCGACTCCGGCACCGCGGTGCAGGCGCTACGCGGCGGCGTGGTGGACTATGTAGACGCCAACCGTATCGTGGTGCGGGTCAACGACGATGAAAACGTCGCCGGCCAGGTCGGCGTGGATATCTACAACCTGATCAAATACTCCCGTTCCAACCAAAACACCAATATCAACCAGCGTCCGATCGTCAAAGTTGGCGATGTGATCAGCAAGGGCGACGTGATTGCCGATGGGGCCTCGACCGATCTGGGTGAGTTGGCGCTCGGCCAGAACATGCTGGTGGCGTTCATGCCCTGGAACGGCTACAACTTCGAGGACTCCATCCTGATTTCCGAGCGGGTGGTGGCTGAAGACCGGTTCACCTCGATCCATATCGAAGAGCTGACCGTGGTCGCCCGCGACACCAAGCTCGGACCCGAGGAAATCACCCGCGACATCGCTTCGCTCGGCGAAGCCCAGCTTTCCCGCCTGGATGAATCCGGCATTGTGTATATCGGCGCCGAAGTCGAAGCCGGTGACGTGCTGGTGGGCAAGGTTACGCCCAAGGGCGAAACCCAGCTGACCCCGGAGGAAAAGCTGTTGCGCGCGATCTTCGGCGAAAAGGCGTCCGACGTGAAGGACACCTCGCTGCGGGTACCCGCCGGCATGGTCGGTACCGTGATCGACGTGCAGGTATTTACCCGCGAAGGTATCGAGCGCGACAAGCGTGCCCAGTCGATCATCGATGACATGCTGCGCAGCTTCAAGACCGATCTGGCCGACCAGATGCGCATCGTCGAACGCGACGCCTTTGCCCGTCTGCGCCGTCAACTGGTCGGGCAAAAGGCCAACGGCGGTCCGAAGAAACTCGCCAAAGGCAGCGAGATTACCGACGCTTATCTCGACCAGCTCGAACCCTATCACTGGTTCGACATTCGCGTGGCCGATGAAGAGCTGGCCGCGCAGCTCGAGGCGGTGCGCGAAGGTCTGGAAAAGACTCATAAGGACTTCGATCACGCCTTCGAGATCAAGAAGAAAAAGCTCACCCAAGGCGACGAGTTGCCCCCGGGTGTGCAGAAGATGGTCAAGGTCTACCTCGCGGTCAAACGTCGCCTGCAGCCCGGCGACAAAATGGCCGGCCGCCATGGCAACAAAGGGGTGGTGTCGCGGATCGTACCGGTCGAAGATATGCCGTACATGGAAGACGGCACCCCGGTCGATATCGTGCTCAACCCGCTTGGTGTGCCCTCACGGATGAACATCGGCCAGATTCTGGAGACCCATCTGGGTTGGGCGGCCAAGGGCCTGGGACAGAAAATCGACCGCATGCTGCGCGCCAACGCCGCGGTGCAGGAGGTGCGCAGCCTGTTGGAGCAGATCTACAACGAGAGCGGTACCCCGGAAAACATCGCGGCGCTGGCCGACGACGAAGTGTTTGAGCTGGCCAGCAACCTGACCCAAGGCGTGCCTTTTGCCTCGCCGGTGTTCGATGGTGCCAAGGAAGAAGAGATCAGCAAGATGCTGGCGCTGGCGGGGCTGCCGGAGAGCGGGCAGGTGACGCTCTATGACGGGCGCACTGGCGAACCGTTCGAGCGCAAGGTCACCGTGGGCTACAAGCATGTGCTGAAGCTGCACCACCTGGTCGATGACAAGATGCATGCGCGCTCCACCGGGCCGTACTCCTTGGTGACCCAGCAGCCGCTGGGTGGCAAGGCACAGTTCGGCGGCCAGCGCTTCGGTGAGATGGAAGTCTGGGCGCTGGAAGCCTACGGTGCAGCCTATACGCTGCAGGAAATGCTCACCGTCAAGTCGGACGACGTGACCGGGCGGACCAAGGTGTATGAGAACATCGTCAAGGGCGACCACAAGATCGACGCCGGCATGCCCGAGTCGTTCAACGTGCTGGTGAAGGAAATCCGCTCGCTGGCGATCGACATCGACCTGGACCGCTACTAAGAAACCGGCCGCGGGCCGGCGGCGCGCTGTGGGGCGGACCATCTCCCCCGCGCCCGACCGGCCCGGCCCTACTCCTCGCTGGAGACATTGATGAAGAGCTTGCTCGCTGACCTGTTCAAGCAAACCCTGCCGAACGAGGAAGAGTTCGACGCGATCACGATCGGTCTGGCCTCTCCGGACAAGATCCGCTCGTGGTCTTACGGGGAAGTCAAAAAACCCGAGACCATCAACTACCGTACCTTCAAACCGGAGCGCGACGGCCTGTTCTGCGCCAAGATCTTCGGCCCGGTGAAGGATTACGAGTGCCTGTGCGGCAAATACAAGCGTCTCAAGCACCGCGGCGTGATTTGTGAAAAATGCGGTGTCGAAGTGACCTTGTCCAAAGTGCGCCGCGAACGGATGGGCCACATCGAGCTGGCCTCGCCGGTGGCGCACATTTGGTTCCTGAAGAGCCTGCCGAGCCGTCTCGGCATGGTGCTCGATATGACGCTGCGCGACATCGAACGCGTGCTCTATTTCGAAGCCTTCGTGGTGATTGAGCCGGGCATGACGCCACTGAGTCGGGGCCAACTGCTCACCGAAGACGATTATCTGGCCAAGGTCGAAGAATACGGTGATGACTTCGATGCGGTGATGGGGGCCGAAGGCATCCGTGAGCTGCTGCGCACGCTGGACATCAATCTCGAGATCGAGAAGCTGCGCGGCGAACTGGAAAGCACCGGCTCCGAAGCCAAAATCAAGAAGTTCTCCAAACGCCTGAAAGTACTCGAAGCCTTCCAGCAATCCGGGATCAAGCCCGAATGGATGATCCTGGAAGTGCTGCCGGTGTTGCCGCCGGACCTGCGTCCGCTGGTGCCGCTGGATGGCGGCCGTTTCGCCACCTCGGATCTGAACGACCTCTATCGTCGGGTCATCAACCGCAACAACCGCCTCAAGCGTCTGCTGGAGCTCAAGGCGCCCGAGATCATCGTGCGTAACGAAAAGCGCATGCTGCAAGAAGCGGTCGATTCGCTGCTCGACAACGGCCGCCGCGGCAAGGCCATGACCGGCGCCAACAAGCGTCCGCTGAAGTCGCTGGCCGACATGATCAAGGGCAAAGGTGGCCGCTTCCGTCAAAACCTGTTGGGTAAGCGCGTCGACTACTCCGGCCGTTCCGTGATCGTGGTCGGGCCGCAACTCAAGCTGCACCAATGCGGTCTGCCCAAGCTGATGGCGCTGGAGCTGTTCAAGCCCTTTATCTTCAATAAGCTCGAACTGATGGGGCTGGCGACCACCATCAAGCAAGCCAAGAAAATGGTGGAAAACCAGGAGCCGGTGGTGTGGGACATCCTCGAAGAGGTGATCCGCGAGCACCCGGTGTTGCTCAACCGTGCGCCGACCCTGCACCGCCTGGGTATTCAGGCGTTCGAACCGGTGTTGATCGAAGGCAAGGCGATCCAACTCCACCCGCTGGTTTGCGTGGCCTTCAACGCCGACTTCGACGGCGACCAGATGGCGGTGCACGTGCCCCTGTCGCTGGAAGCGCAAATGGAGGCCCGCACCTTGATGCTGGCCTCCAACAACGTGCTCTCGCCGGCCAACGGCGAGCCGATCATCGTGCCGTCGCAAGACATCGTGCTGGGGCTGTATTACGCTACCCGCGAGGCGGTCAATGCCAAGGGCGAAGGCATGTTGTTGGCCGATGTCGCGGAAGTCAAACGCGCCTACGAATCGGGTCAGCTTTCGCTGCATGCCCGCATCTCGGTGCGTCTGAAGGAAGTCGAAGTGACCCCGGACGGCGAGCAGCGTGAAAAGGTCACCCGCTATGAGACCACTGCCGGGCGCGCCATTCTGTCCGAGATTCTGCCGTCGGGACTGCCTTTCAGCGTCATCGACAAGCCGCTGAAGAAAAAAGAAATCTCCCGCCTGATCAACGCCTCGTTCCGCCGTTGCGGTCTGCGCGCGACGGTGATTTTTGCCGACAAACTGATGCAGTTCGGCTACGCGCTGGCCACCCGCGCGGGGATTTCCATCGCCATCAAGGACATGCTCGTGCCCAAGCTCAAGGACGAGCTGATCCGTGCGGCGGAAGCCGAAGTGAAGGAGATCGCCCAGCAATACACGTCTGGCTTGGTGACCGACGGCGAGCGCTACAACAAAGTGGTCGACATCTGGGGGCGTTGCGGTGACCAGGTGGCCAAAGCGATGATGGAACAGCTTGGCCACGAGCCGGTGATCGATCGCAATGGCAAGGAAACCAAGCAGGAGTCGTTCAACTCGATCTATATGATGGCCGACTCCGGCGCGCGCGGCTCTGCCGCCCAGATCCGGCAGTTGGCCGGTATGCGCGGTCTGATGGCCAAGCCGGACGGCTCGATCATCGAGACCCCGATCACCACCAACTTCCGCGAAGGGTTGAACGTTCTGCAGTACTTCATCTCGACGCACGGCGCCCGCAAAGGTCTGGCCGATACCGCGCTGAAGACCGCCAACTCCGGTTATCTGACCCGTCGTTTGGTCGATGTGACCCAAGATCTGGTGGTGACCGAAGAAGATTGCGGCACCCGCGATGGGTTCTACATGAAGGCCCTGATCGAAGGCGGCGAAGTGGTCGAACCGCTGCGCGAGCGTATTCTTGGCCGGGTATGTGCCGAAGACGTGGTCAACCCGGATACGCAAGAGACGGTCATCGAAGCCGGCACGCTGCTCGACGAAGATCTGGTCGACCTGGTCGAGCGGCTGGGCATCGATGAGGTGAAGGTGCGCACTCCGCTGACCTGCGAGACCCGCTACGGACTGTGCGCCAAGTGCTACGGCCGCGACTTGGGCCGCGGACAAATGGTCAACGTTGGCGAAGCGGTGGGTGTGATTGCCGCGCAGTCGATCGGCGAGCCGGGTACCCAGCTCACCATGCGGACCTTCCACGTCGGCGGCGCGGCCTCCCGGGCTGCGGCGGCCAGTGGAGTGGAAGCCAAGTCCACCGGTACGATCCGCTTTGCCGGCAACATGCGCTATGTGGCCAATGCCAAGGGCGAGAAAATCGTCATCGCGCGTTCGGCCGAGTTGGTGGTGGCCGACGAAATGGGCCGTGAGCGCGAACGCCACAAACTACCTTACGGCGCCACGTTGCTGGTCGACGATGGCACGGCGATCAAGGCCGGCACGCAGTTGGCGAGCTGGGATCCGCACACCCGCCCGATCATTACTGAGTACGCCGGGACGGTGAAGTTCGAAAATGTCGAAGAAGGCGTCACCGTCGCCAAGCAGATCGACGAAGTCACCGGGTTGTCCACCCTGGTGGTGATCGACGCCAAGCGGCGTTCGACCTCGGCTACCGCCAAAGGCGTGCGCCCGCAAGTCAAACTGCTCGACGAGAACGGCGAGGAAATCAAGATCGCCGGCACCGAGCATGCGGTGGCGATTACCTTCCAGGTCGGCTCGCTGATCACGGTCAAAGATGGACAGCAGGTGAATGTGGGCGACGTGCTCGCCCGTATTCCGCAGGAATCTGCCAAAACCCGCGACATTACCGGTGGTCTGCCGCGTGTGGCCGAGTTGTTCGAGGCGCGTTCGCCCAAGGACGCCGGTTTGCTGGCCGAATACACCGGCACGGTGTCGTTCGGTAAAGACACCAAGGGCAAACAGCGTCTGGTGATCACCGAGCCGGACGGTCAGGCGCACGAGTTCCTGATCCCGAAGGACAAGCACCTGATCGTGCACGACGGCCAGGTGGTCAACAAAGGCGAGCTGATCGTCGACGGTCCGGCCGACCCACACGATATTCTGCGTCTGCAGGGCATCGAGGCGCTGGCCCACTACATCATCGACGAGGTGCAGGACGTCTATCGCCTACAGGGTGTAAAGATCAACGACAAGCATATCGAGGTCATCGTTCGCCAGATGCTGCGTCGCGTGGTCATTACCGACCCGGGCGACACCAAGTTCATCCGTGAAGAACAGGTCGAACGCTCAGAAGTGCTCGACGAGAACGATCGCATGATCGCCGAGGGCAAACTGCCGGCGCAGTTCGAGAACCTGTTGTTGGGTATTACCAAGGCGTCGCTGTCGACCGACTCGTTCATCTCCGCGGCGTCGTTCCAGGAAACCACCCGTGTGTTGACCGAAGCGGCGATCATGGGCAAGCGCGACGAACTACGCGGCCTGAAGGAAAACGTCATCGTCGGTCGCCTGATTCCGGCCGGTACCGGTCTGGCGTATCACCGCAACCGTCGGGCGCAGAATAGCGGAGAGGACCTGGGAGGCGCGCACGCCTGGCCTGCGGTCGAGACGGCTGCAGCACAAAGTCAGGACGTGGAAGCTAGTTGACGAAAAAGGGGTTTTCGGACTACACTCCGGCCTCTTTTTGTGGACTGACCAATCGTAGTTAGTCTCAGCCGGAATCATCCGCCCGAGGCGGCCGTTGTGGCTGCCTCGGTTTTTTGGGAAATTCTTAAGCTATGCCAACAATCAATCAGCTTGTCCGCAAGCCGCGGGAAAATGCCGTCGCCAAAAGCAAGGTGCCGGCCCTGGAAGCGTGCCCTCAGCGGCGCGGTGTGTGCACGCGCGTCTATACCACCACTCCGAAAAAGCCGAACTCGGCGCTGCGGAAGGTGGCCAAGGTTCGCCTGACCAACGGTTTTGAAGTGATTTCGTATATCGGTGGTGAAGGGCACAACCTGCAAGAGCACTCGGTGGTCCTCATTCGCGGCGGTCGTGTCAAAGACTTGCCGGGTGTTCGCTACCACATCGTGCGCGGCTCGCTTGACCTCCAGGGGGTCAAGGATCGCAAGCAGGCGCGCTCGAAGTACGGCGCCAAGCGTCCCAAGAAGGCCTGATTGCCGGCATTCAACGAATAGCGAGAGATTGTCATGCCCCGTCGTCGTGAAGTTCCCAAGCGCGAAATTCTGGCCGACCCCAAATATGGGTCGCAAGATGTGTCCAAGTTCATCAATGTGATCATGCAGTCCGGCAAAAAGTCGGTTGCTGAGCGCATCGTCTATGGCGCGTTCGATCAAATCGTCGCCAAGTCCGGCAAGGATCCGCTGGAGGTGTTCTCTGCGGCGATCGCCAATGTCAAGCCGGTCGTTGAAGTCAAGAGCCGTCGGGTGGGTGGCGCCAACTATCAGGTGCCGGTAGAGGTGCGTCCGTCGCGCCGTATGGCGCTGTCGATGCGCTGGCTGCGTGAAGCGGCCCGCAAGCGCGCCGAAAAATCCATGGCGCAGCGCCTTGCGGGTGAGTTGCTGGAAGCGGCAGAAGGTCGGGGTGCGGCCATGAAAAAGCGCGAAGAAGTGCATCGCATGGCCGAGGCCAACAAGGCATTCTCCCACTACCGGTTCTGATTTCGTTTACTGGTAGTGATTCGAGCCCTGCGAAGGGCTCGATTGTTTTGTAACGCAACATCAAACACATCGTGCCACCGGCGCGATTGAAGAAAGGCAGGAATACACCGTGGCTCGTAAGACACCCATCGAGCGTTACCGCAACATCGGTATCTCCGCTCACATCGACGCCGGCAAAACCACTACGACCGAGCGCATCCTTTTCTACACCGGCGTGAACCATAAGATCGGCGAAGTCCATGATGGCGCTGCCACCATGGACTGGATGGTGCAGGAGCAAGAGCGCGGCATTACCATCACTTCCGCAGCCACCACTTGCTTCTGGAAAGGGATGGACCTGAACTATCCGGAGCATCGGTTCAACATCATCGATACCCCGGGCCACGTGGACTTCACCATCGAGGTGGAGCGCTCGATGCGTGTGCTCGATGGCGCGTGCATGGTTTATTGCGCGGTCGGCGGCGTGCAGCCGCAGTCGGAAACCGTATGGCGTCAGGCGACCAAATATAAGGTGCCGCGCTTGGCGTTCGTCAACAAAATGGACCGCTCCGGCGCCAACTTCTTCAAGGTCGTCGAGCAGATGAAGGCACGCCTGATGGCCAACCCGGTGCCCATCGTCATTCCGATCGGGGCGGAAGACAATTTTGCCGGCGTGGTCGATCTCATCAAAATGAAGGCGATCATCTGGGACGAGGCCTCTCAGGGCATGAAGTTCGAGTATCGCGAAATCCCGGCCGAACTTCAGGCTGAAGCCGAAAAGTGGCGCGAGCAGATGGTCGAGGCCGCTGCCGAAGCCTCCGAGGAGCTGATGAACGAATACCTCGAAAACGGCGATCTGCCCGAGGAAAAGATCAAGCTCGGCCTGCGTAAGCGCACCATCGCCTGCGAGATTCAACCCATGCTGTGCGGCACCGCCTTCAAGAACAAGGGTGTGCAGCGCATGTTGGATGCGGTCATCGAGTTTCTGCCGTCGCCGGTCGATATCCCGCCGGTGCAAGGGGTTGACGAGCACGAACAAGAAGCCAGCCGCCGTGCGGATGACAGCGAAAAATTCTCCGCCCTGGCTTTCAAGCTCATGACCGACCCGTTCGTCGGTCAGTTGACCTTTGTCCGTGTGTATTCCGGCGTGCTGGAGTCGGGTTCTACGGTGCTCAATTCGGTCAAGGGCAAGAAAGAGCGCATCGGCCGCATCCTGCAGATGCATGCCAATGAGCGGCATGAGATCAAAGAGGTGCTGGCGGGTGACATTGCCGCGGTGGTGGGCCTGAAAGAGGTCACCACTGGCGACACCTTGTGCGATCCGAGTGCGCCGATCATCCTCGAACGCATGGTGTTCCCCGATCCGGTGATTCACGTCGCGGTCGAGCCCAAGACCAAAGGCGACCAGGAGAAGATGGGTATCGCCCTGTCTCGCCTGGCGGCCGAAGACCCGTCCTTCCGGGTGCGTACCGATGAGGAGTCCGGTCAGACGATCATTTCCGGCATGGGTGAGCTGCATCTGGAGATCATCGTCGACCGCATGAAACGGGAATTCAACGTCGAGGCCAATGTCGGTGCGCCGCAGGTTGCTTACCGTGAGACCATCCGCAAGGCGGTCAATGACGTGGAAGGCAAGTTCGTCAAGCAGTCTGGCGGTCGCGGGCAGTATGGTCATGTGGTCATTAACCTCGAACCGGCCGAACAAGGCAAGGGCTACGAGTTCGTGGACGCGATCAAAGGCGGTGTGGTGCCGCGCGAGTACATCCCGGCGGTGGACAAAGGCATCCAGGAGACGCTGAACAACGGTGTGCTGGCTGGCTTCCCGGTGGTCGATGTCAAGGTGACGCTACACTTCGGTTCCTACCACGATGTCGACTCGAACGAAAACGCCTTCAAGATGGCTGGTTCGATGGCCTTCAAAGAGGCGATGCGGCGCGCCAATCCGGTGCTGCTCGAGCCGATGATGGCGGTGGTGGTCGAAACGCCAGAGGAGTACATGGGCAACGTCATGGGGGATCTGTCCGGTCGTCGCGGTATCGTCCAAGGCATGGACGATCTGCCGGGTGGCATCAAGGAAATCAAGGCGGAAGTGCCTTTGGCCGAAATGTTCGGTTACGCCACCTCCTTGCGCTCGCTCACTCAGGGTCGGGCCACCTATTCGATGGAATTCAAACATTATGCCGAAGCGCCCAAGAACGTCGCCGAGGCGGTCATCAATAGTCGCAAGTAATCTGCTGAATCAATAAGGAATGCACTCATGGCGAAAGGTAAGTTCGAGCGGACCAAGCCGCACGTAAACGTAGGCACGATCGGCCACGTTGACCATGGCAAGACGACGCTGACGGCGGCGATCACCACGATTCTGGCCAAGAAGTTCGGTGGCGAGGCCAAGGCATATGACCAGATCGATGCGGCGCCTGAGGAGAAAGCGCGCGGCATTACCATCAACACCGCGCATGTGGAATACGAAACCGCCAATCGGCACTACGCGCACGTGGACTGCCCGGGTCACGCCGACTATGTGAAGAACATGATCACTGGTGCCGCGCAGATGGACGGCGCCATTCTGGTGGTGTCGGCCGCCGACGGCCCGATGCCGCAGACCCGCGAGCACATTCTGCTGGCCCGTCAGGTGGGCGTGCCCTACATCATCGTGTTCCTGAACAAGTGCGACATGGTCGACGATGAAGAGCTGCTCGAGCTGGTGGAAATGGAAGTGCGCGAGCTGCTGTCGAAGTACGAATTCCCGGGCGACGACATTCCGATCATCAAAGGCTCGGCGCTCAAGGCGCTCGAAGGCGACCAGTCCGACATTGGCGAAGCGGCGATCATGCGTCTGGCCGAAGCGCTGGACAGCTACATTCCGACCCCGGAGCGTGCAATCGACAAGCCGTTCCTGCTGCCGATCGAAGACGTGTTCTCGATCTCCGGTCGCGGCACGGTGGTGACCGGTCGTGTCGAGCGTGGGGTGATCAAGGTTGGCGAAGAAATCGAAATTGTTGGCATCCGTCCGACCGCCAAGACCACCTGCACCGGGGTGGAAATGTTCCGCAAGCTACTCGACCAAGGTCAGGCCGGTGACAACGTCGGCGTGCTGCTGCGCGGCACCAAGCGAGAAGAAGTCGAGCGCGGCCAAGTGCTGGCCAAGCCGGGCACGATCACCCCGCACACTCACTTCACCGGCGAAGTGTATGTGCTGTCCAAGGAAGAAGGCGGTCGTCACACCCCGTTCTTCAACAACTACCGTCCGCAGTTCTACTTCCGCACCACGGACGTGACCGGTGCGATCACGCTGCCGGAAGGCACCGAGATGGTGATGCCGGGCGACAACGTATCGATCACGGTGAAGCTGATTGCGCCGATCGCAATGGAAGAAGGTCTGCGCTTTGCGATCCGCGAAGGCGGGCGTACCGTCGGCGCCGGTGTCGTGTCCAAGATCATCGAGTAATCCCTGTTCGGGTGCGCCACGGCGCACCTTCGCTCTTTTTAGGAAATGCCATGCAAAGCCAGAAAATCCGCATCCGTCTCAAGGCGTTCGACTACCGCTTGATCGACCAGTCCGCGCTGGAAATCGTCGATACAGCCAAGCGTACCGGCGCCGTGGTGCGCGGGCCGGTTCCGCTGCCGACGCGTATCGAACGCTTCGACCTGTTGCGTTCGCCGCATGTGAATAAAACATCCCGCGATCAGATGGAAATCCGCACCCATCTGCGTCTGATGGATATCATCGACCCCACCGATAAAACGGTCGACGCGCTGATGAAGCTCGATCTCCCGGCTGGCGTGGATGTCGAAATCAAGCTGCAATAAGCACGACCTGGCTTGTCAAAAACAAGAAAAGGCCGGTATAATCCGGCCTTTGTGCTTCTTTGCGCAAAGAGAACGTTTTAGGGCTCGGTCAATCGTAACCGGGAATCAGGAGAAAAAAATGAGTCTAGGCCTTGTTGGTCGCAAGGTGGGCATGACTCGCATTTTTGCCGAGGATGGTCGCGCCATTCCGGTAACGGTGCTGGATGTGTCCAATAATCGCGTGACCCAGATCAAGACGCCTGAAGTGGATGGCTATGCCGCTGTTCAGGTGACTTTCGGCAAGCGTCGTGCAAGTCGCGTGAATAAGCCGCTTGCCGGGCATCTTGCCAAAGCCGGTGTCGAAGCCGGTCATATTCTCAAGGAGTTTCGCGTCGACGTCGACCAGCTTTCCAAGTTGAAAGCGGGTGATGTGTTGAGCGTGGATCTTTTCTCGGTGGGGCAGAAGGTGGATGTCACCGGCACCTCGATCGGTAAAGGTTTTTCCGGCTCAATCAAGCGGCACAACTTCAGCTCCAACCGTGCCTCGCATGGCAACTCGATTTCGCACAACGCGCCGGGCTCTATTGGTATGGCACAAGACCCCGGTCGTGTCTTTCCGGGTAAGCGCATGGCGGGGCAATACGGTAACGTCACTCGCACCACGCAAAACCTGGAAGTGGTGCGGGTTGATGCTGAGCGCCAGTTGTTGTTGGTCAAGGGGGCGGTTCCTGGTGCCCGGGGCGGTGACGTGATCGTTCGTCCCGCGGTGAAGGCGGGTAACTGAGCGAGGGCGTAATGGAACTTAAACTGCTGAACGATCAAGGTCAGCCTTCGGCTACGCTCGAAGCGTCCGACGTGCTGTTCGGTCGGGAATTCAATGAAGCGCTTGTCCATCAGGTGGTGACCGCCTATTTGGCCAATGCTCGTTCGGGTAATCGCGCGCAAAAGGGACGCTCTGACGTCGCCAAGTCTACCCGTAAGCCGTGGCGTCAAAAGGGCACCGGCCGTGCGCGCGCTGGCATGGCGTCCAGCCCGCTGTGGCGTGGTGGCGGCAAGATATTCCCGAGTTCGCCCGACGAGAATTTCTCGCAAAAAGTCAATCGCAAGATGTACCGCGCCGGTGTGGCCTCGATTCTGTCGCAGCTGGCGCGCGAAGATCGGTTGGCTGTGGTCGAGAATTTCAGTGTCGAGGCGCCCAAGACCAAATTGCTTGCACAAAAGCTCAAAGGTATGGGGCTGGGGTCGGTGTTGGTGATTACCGACGAGCTCGATGAGAACTTGTTCCTGTCGTCGCGCAATTTGCATGACGTGTTGGTCCTTGAGGTGCATGAAACCGATCCGGTTTCCTTGGTGCGCTTTGACAAGGTACTGGTCACCAAGGCTGCGCTGGCGCAGATGGAGGAGGCGTGGCAATGAGTGCTTACAGCCAGGAGCGTCTGTTGCAGGTGTTGCTCGCGCCGCAGATCTCCGAGAAGGCGACTTTTGTCGCCGACAAGAATGAGCAAGTGGTGTTCAAGGTCGCATCCGATGCCACCAAGCCTGAGGTTAAAGCTGCGGTCGAGTTGCTTTTCAAGGTTCAGGTCGAGTCGGTGCAGATTGCGAACGTGAAGGGCAAGGTCAAGCGTTTCGGTCGGATGCTCGGTCGGCGCAAGGACTGGAAAAAGGCGTTCGTCTGCCTCAAGCCCGGCCAGGAAATCAATTTTGTGGCTGGGGAGTGATAAGTCATGGCACTGGTAAAACTGAAGCCTACGTCCGCCGGCCGTCGTGCGATGGTCAAGGTGGTCAATGCCTCGCTGTACAAGGGGCGCCCGTATGCGGGTTTGATCGAAAAACAAAGTCGTAAGGCAGGGCGCAACAACGCCGGGCGGATCACGGTCCGGCATCAAGGTGGCGGCCATAAACAGCACTATCGTCTGATCGACTTTCGTCGCAACAAGGATGGCATCGTTGCCAAGGTCGAACGGATCGAGTATGACCCGAACCGTTCCGCCAACATTGCCTTGTTGTGTTACGCCGATGGCGAGCGCCGTTACATCATCGCGCCCAAGGGGCTGGAAGTCGGTCAAACGGTGGTGAGCGGCTCGGAGGCTCCGATCAAGCCGGGCAATGCGCTGCCCATTCGCAATATTCCGGTGGGCTCGACTATCCATTGCGTCGAAATGTTTCCCGGCAAAGGCGCCCAGCTGGCTCGCGCCGCTGGCACCTCTGTTCAGCTGCTCGCCCGTGAAGGCGTCTATGCGCAACTGCGGCTGCGTTCCGGCGAAATCCGCCGGGTGCATGTCGAATGTCGTGCCACCATCGGTGAAGTCGGTAACGAAGAGCACAGTCTGCGCAAGATCGGCAAGGCCGGGGCGAATCGCTGGCGCGGTATCCGCCCGACGGTGCGCGGTGTGGCGATGAACCCGATCGACCACCCCCACGGTGGTGGTGAGGGTCGTACCGGTGAGGGCGGTGTGCCGCGCAGCCCGTGGGGGCAGCCGACCAAGGGGTATCGTACGCGTCGCAACAAGCGCACCGACACCATGATCGTGCAGCGTCGGCATAAGCGTTAAGGGGTAAAAGATGGCACGTTCAATCAAGAAAGGCCCGTTCGTCGACGCCCATCTGCTGAAAAAGGTAGATGCTGCGCGCAGCAGCAACGACAAGCGTCCGATCAAAACCTGGTCTCGCCGTTCGACGATTCTTCCTGATTTTGTCGGTCTGACGATTGCTGTGCATAACGGTCGTCAGCACATTCCGGTGTATGTCACCGAGAACATGGTTGGTCATAAGCTGGGCGAGTTTGCGCTGACCCGCACGTTCAAAGGTCATGCTGCCAGCAAAAAGGCGAAGAGGTAAGGAGTGAGTATGGAAACCAAAGCCATCCTGCGCGGGGTGCGCCTTTCGGCCCAAAAGGGTCGTCTGGTGGCTGACCTCGTGCGCGGCAAACCGGTCGATCAGGCGCTCAACATTCTTGCCTTCTCGCCGAAGAAAGGCGCCAAGATCATTCGAAAAGTGGTCGAATCGGCAATCGCCAATGCCGAGCACAATGACGGTGCCGACATCGATACGCTCAAGATCAAGACCATCCACGTCGAGGAAGGGATGTCGCTGAAACGCTTCACCGCGCGTGCTAAGGGGCGCGGCAACCGCATCCTCAAACCCACGTGTCATGTTTATGTGACCGTCGGGGAATAAGGAGTAGATATGGGTCAGAAAATCCATCCGACCGGATTCCGCCTCGCGGTCACGCGTGATTGGGCGTCGCGCTGGTATGCCTCCAGCCGTGACTTTCCGCGCATGCTCAGTGAGGACCTGCAGGTTCGTGACTTCCTCAAAAAACGCTTGGCGCATGCATCGGTGGGCCGTGTAGTCATCGAGCGGCCCGCCAAGAACGCCCGGATTACGCTCTACAGTGCCCGTCCCGGCGTGGTCATCGGCAAAAAAGGCGAAGACATCGAGAATCTGAAGCGCGATCTGCAAAAGATCGTCGGTGTCCCGGTGCATGTGAACATCGAGGAAGTTCGCAAGCCGGAACTCGACGCTAAGCTGATCGCTGACTCGATTGCACAGCAGCTCGAAAAGCGCATTATGTTCCGCCGCGCAATGAAGCGCGCGATGCAAAACGCAATGCGCCTGGGCGCGCAAGGTATCAAGATCATGAGTTCCGGGCGCTTGAACGGCGCCGAGATTGCGCGTACCGAATGGTATCGCGAGGGTCGCGTTCCGCTTCACACCCTGCGCGCCGACATCGATTACGGTGTCTCGGAAGCGCGCACCACCTATGGTGTCATCGGTATCAAAGTGTGGGTCTACAAGGGCGATCAACTCGGCCGTAATGAACAGCCGGTCGCGGCGGAGCCCGAAGCCGAGAACCGTCGCGGGCGCCGCGCTGCGCCGCGAGCTGATGAGGCGCGCCCGGGCCGCCGCGCTGCTCGCCGCGATGCGGGCCGGCAAGAAGATAGCAGGAGTGAATGATGCTGCAGCCTACGCGCAGAAAGTATCGCAAGGAGCAGAAAGGGCGTAACACAGGCCTGGCGACCCGGGGCACAAAGGTCAGCTTCGGCGAGTTTGGGCTCAAGGCTACTGGCCGCGGGCGTCTGACCGCTCGGCAGATTGAATCCGCCCGCCGCGCCATGACGCGTCACATCAAGCGTGGTGGCCGAATCTGGATCCGTATCTTCCCGGATAAGCCGATCTCCAAAAAACCGGCCGAAGTTCGGATGGGTAACGGAAAGGGGAACCCCGAGTACTGGGTGGCCGAGATTCAGCCTGGCAAGGTGTTGTATGAAATGGACGGCGTGGACGAAGCGCTCGCCCGTGAAGCGTTCCGGCTTGCCGCTGCGAAGCTTCCGATCGACACCGTGTTCGTGACGCGCCAAGTGGGGTAAGCAAATGAAGGCGAGCGAACTTCGCGCCAAGAGCGCGGATGAATTGAATCGTGAGTTGCTTGATCTGCTGAAAGCGCAGTTTTCCCTGCGCATGCAAAAGGCGACTCAACAGCTCAGCAATACGAGCCAACTCGGAAAGGTGCGGCGCGACATCGCACGGGTGCGCACCGTGCTGCGTGAAAAGGCAGGTCAGTCATGAGTGAAGAGTCCGCAAAAGTTCGGCGCGCGCTGGTCGGGCGCGTGGTCAGCGACAAAATGCAAAAGACGGTCACCGTGTTGGTGGAGCGTCGGGTCAAGCATCCGCTGTACGGTAAGATCGTTACCCGTTCGGCGAAGTATCACGCCGATGTTGCAGAAGGCGGGGCGGCGGCTGGTGATCTGGTCGAGATTGAAGAGTGCCGGCCGATCTCTAAAACCAAGAGCTGGAAAGTGACGCGCGTTTTGGAAAAAGCTCGTGTCATCTAAGCGTTGATGTTTAAGTAAGCGCAGCTTGGCAATAGTTTGCCAAGCTGCTATACTTTTCGTCTTTGCTCCGGGGCTCCTTCGGGGCATCTACCCGAACGGGTTCCAAAACTGACCGCGCTGCGGGATAAGTTGGAGAGTTAATTCATGATTCAAATGCAATCCAGGCTGGATGTGGCCGACAATACCGGCGCGCGTTCGGTGATGTGCATCAAGGTGCTGGGTGGCTCCAAGCGTCGCTATGCCGGCATTGGTGACATCATCAAGGTGACCGTCAAAGATGCCGCGCCGCGCGGCCGTGTGAAAAAAGGCGATGTCTATAACGCCGTGGTGGTGCGTACTGCCAAGGGTGTGCGTCGCCCGGATGGGTCGCTGATCAAGTTCGACGGCAACGCTGCGGTGCTGCTCAACAACAAGCTCGAGCCGATCGGTACGCGTATTTTCGGGCCGGTAACGCGCGAGTTGCGCTCGGAGCGGTTCATGAAAATCGTCTCGCTGGCGCCGGAAGTGCTCTAAGGGGTCGTCGATATGAACAAAATCCGCAAGGGTGATGAAGTCATTGTGCTGACCGGCAAAGATCGCGGTCGTCGGGGCACGGTGTTGCGCCGGGTGGGCGAAGAGCGTGTGGTTGTCGAAGGTGTCAATCGCGTCAAGAAGCACGTTCGTCCGAATCCGATGAAAGGTGAGGTGGGGGGTATCGTCGAAAAAGAGATGCCCATCCACATTTCGAATGTTGCGCTGTTCAATGCTGCGACCCAGAAGGCGGATCGGGTTGGGGTGAAAGTGCTTGAGGATGGTCGCAAGGTGCGTTTCTTCAAGTCGAATGGCGAGCTGGTGGACGCGTAAGGAGTGGCAATGGCGCGCTTGCAGCAGTACTACAAAGAGACGGTGGTGCCCGAGCTGATCAAGCAGTTCGGTTACAAGTCCGTGATGCAGGTTCCGCGTATCACCAAGATCACGCTCAACATGGGTGTTGGTGAGGCGGTTGGCGACAAGAAAATTCTGGAAAATGCGATCGCCGACATGGCGAAGATCGCCGGTCAGAAGCCGGTAGCGACCCGCGCGCGTAAGTCGATTGCGGGTTTCAAAATTCGCGATGGTTATCCGATCGGTTGCATGGTGACGCTACGTGGTCCGCGTATGTTCGAGTTTTTGGATCGCCTGATCACCGTGGCCATGCCTCGTATCCGTGACTTTCGCGGCATTGCTGCCAAGGGTTTCGATGGCCGCGGCAATTACAACCTCGGCGTCAAAGAGCAGATCATTTTCCCGGAAATCGAGTACGACAAGATCGATGCGCTCCGTGGAATGAACATCAGCATCACGACGACGGCGAAAACCGACCAGGAAGCGCGTGCGCTGCTGGCGGCGTTCAAATTCCCGTTCAAGAATTGAGGGTGATATGGCGAAACTGGCTCTGATCAATCGCGAAGACAAGCGTCGCAAGCTGGTTGCTAAGTTTGCCGCCAAGCGGGCTGCGTTGGTCGCGCAGGTCAAGGACACGTCTTTGTCCGAAGAAGAGCGTATGGCGGCGCGTTTGAAACTTCAGCAACTGCCGCGCAATGCCAACCCGACGCGCGTGCGCAACCGCTGCAGTCTGACTGGTCGTCCGCGTGGGGTGTTCCGCAAGTTCGGTTTGTGTCGCAATAAGCTGCGCGAGATCGCGTTCCGCGGCGAAGTGCCGGGCATGACCAAGGCGAGCTGGTAAGGAGAGAGCAAAAATGAGTATGTCCGATCCGATCGCCGATATGCTGACCCGCATCCGTAACGCTCAGCAAGCTCAAAAAGCGCGGGTGAGCATGCCGTCGTCCAAGCTCAAGGTGGCGATTGCCCGTGTGCTCAAGGATGAAGGTTATATCGAAAGCTATGCGGTGCATGAAAACGGCGGAAAGGCCGAACTTGATGTCGAGCTGAAGTATTACGCCGGACGTCCGGTGATTGAGCGCATCGAGCGTGTCAGTCGGCCGGGGCTGCGTATCTACAAGGGCAGCAACGAATTGCCGCGCGTGATGAACGGTTTGGGGGTTGCCATCGTGTCGACACCGAAAGGTGTGATGACCGATCGCGCCGCGCGCGCCAGTCGTGTTGGTGGCGAAGTGCTCTGCGTGGTCGCTTAAAGGGGGTGCCATGTCTCGTGTAGCAAAAAATCCGGTGGCCATTCCCGCGGGAGTCGAGGTCACCATCGGTGGCGCTGAAATTTCGGTCAAGGGCCCGCTGGGGACGATTAGCCGGCCGTTGCATCCTGCGGTTGCGGTTGCGCGTGAAGGTAACGTCGTGGTGTGCAAGGCGGTAGACGGCGCGGAGAATGCGCGCGCCATGAGCGGTACGATGCGCGCGCTGATCAACAACATGGTGATCGGTGTTTCCAAGGGCTTCGAGCGCAAGCTCTCGCTGGTGGGCGTGGGGTATCGTGCCCAGGCGCAAGGCGACACCTTGAATCTGTCGCTGGGCTTCTCCCACCCTGTGGTGCACAAGATGCCTGCAGGCGTGAAGGTGGAAACCCCGTCGCAGACCGAGATCGTCATCAAGGGGATCGACAAGCAGCAAGTCGGTCAGGTTGCGGCCGAAGTTCGTGCCTATCGCGCTCCTGAGCCCTACAAGGGCAAGGGCGTCCGCTATGCGGATGAAGTGGTGGTGCTCAAGGAAACCAAGAAGAAGTAAGGCGGTTCGTCATGGACAAAAAACAAGCTCGTCTTCGCCGTGCGCGCAAAACTCGCGCCAAGATTGCGGAGCTGAAGGCGGTTCGCCTGACCGTGTTCCGTTCCAATTGCCATATTTACGCACAAATCATCTCCGGTTGCGGCTCGCGTGTGCTGGCTGCCGCGTCGACCGTGGAGCCGGCCGTACGCGCCCAGGTGTCCAATGGCGGCAACAAGCAGGCGGCAGAAGTGGTCGGCAAGTTGATTGCCGAGCGTGCCAAGGCTGCCGGTATCGAGCAGGTGGCGTTCGACCGCTCGGGTTTCCTGTATCACGGTCGCGTCAAGGCGCTGGCCGAGGCTGCCCGTGAAGGCGGCCTCAAGTTCTAAGCGAGGAATCGAATGGCTAAGCAGCAAAGCAAGCGCCCGCAAGCCGCAGACGAGCGTGATGACGGTTTGCGGGAGAAAATGGTCGCAATCAATCGTGTGACCAAGGTCGTCAAGGGCGGTCGCATTCTCGGTTTCGCCGCGCTGACCGTGGTCGGCGACGGTGACGGTGGTATCGGTATGGGCAAGGGCAAGTCCCGCGAAGTGCCTGTGGCGGTGCAAAAAGCGATGGATGAGGCGCGCCGCAAAATGACCAAGGTGCCGCTCAAGAACGGCACGCTGCAGCATACGGTGATCGGCAAGCACGGTGCGGCGTCGGTGTTGATGCAGCCGGCTCCCTCCGGCACCGGCATCATCGCCGGCGGCCCGATGCGCGCGGTATTCGAGGTGATGGGCGTGACCGACATCATTTGCAAGTGTATCGGCTCGACCAATCCGTACAACGTGGTGCGCGCCACGCTCAACGGCCTGATGGCGATCAACACCCCGGCAGAAATTGCCGCCAAGCGTGGCAAGACTGTCGAAGAGATTCTGGGGTAAGCGATGTCAGACAAGAAACTCAAGGTTACGCTGGTTAAAAGCGTGATCGGTACCAAACAGTCCCATCGTGCCACCGTTCGTGGCTTGGGCCTGCGTCGACTCAACCAAACGGTTGAGCTGCAGGACACCCCGCAAGTTCGTGGCATGATCAACAAAGTGTCCTACCTGGTGAAGTGCGAGGCGTAAATGCGACTGAATACCATCAAGCCCGGTGCAGGCTCCAAATCGCCGGCTAAACGCGTGGGTCGCGGCATCGGTAGCGGGCTCGGTAAGACCTGCGGTCGCGGCCATAAGGGTCAAAAGTCCCGCTCCGGCGGCTTTCACAAGACCGGTTTCGAGGGCGGCCAGATGCCCTTGCAGCGTCGTCTGCCCAAGCGCGGCTTCGTGTCGCTGACTGGTTCGCGCAACGCCGAGGTGCGGTTGTCCGAGTTGGATAAGTTGCCGGTGGAAGACGTGGATCTGCTGGTGCTCAAGCAGGCTGGCGTCGTGCCGGCTGATGCACTGTCGGCCAAGGTGGTGCTGTCCGGAGAGATCAAACGTAAGGTCAACCTGCGTGGCGTTGGTGCCACCAAGGGTGCCCGTGCAGCGATCGAAGCCGCCGGCGGTACCGTCGCGGTGGCTGAGTAACGGTCGAGGTCGGTTGTGGCCACTCCTTCCGCCACGCTCGGGAGCACAGGAAAGTTCGGCGATCTCAAGCGCCGTATCCTGTTCCTCCTGGGCGCGCTGATCGTCTATCGCATTGGTGCGCACATCCCGGTCCCTGGTATCGACCCAGACAAGCTGGCTGAGCTTTTTCAGTCTCAGGCTGGCGGTATTCTGGGCGTGTTCAACCTGTTTTCCGGCGGGGCGCTGTCGCGTTTCACGATTTTCGCGCTGGGGATCATGCCGTACATCTCGGCCTCCATCATCATGCAGTTGATGACGGTGGCCGTCCCCGCATTGGAGCAGCTCAAGAAAGAAGGCGAGGCGGGGCGGCGCAAGATCACGCAGTACACCCGCTATGGCACGGTGTTGCTGGCTACTGCCCAATCCTTGGGGATGGCGCTTGCCCTGGAAGGGCAGCCAGGGCTGGTGCTGGATCCAGGACTGATGTTCCGTTTCGTGACCGTTGCAACGCTCGTCACCGGTACGATGTTCCTGATGTGGCTCGGCGAGCAGATTACCGAGCGCGGTATTGGCAACGGCATCTCGCTGATCATCTTCGCGGGGATCGCGGCGGGATTGCCGAGCGCGATTGGCGGTTTGTTCGAGTTGGTCCGCACCGGGGCAATGCATCCCTTCACTGCGTTGTTCATTTGTGTGCTGGTGGTGTTGGTGACCGCGTTCGTGGTGTTTGTCGAACGCGGGCAGCGGAAGATTCTCGTGAACTACGCCAAGCGTCAGGTCGGCAACAAGGTGTATGGCGGGCAGTCGTCCCATCTGCCATTGAAGCTGAATATGTCGGGTGTCATTCCGCCGATCTTCGCGTCCAGCATCATTCTGTTCCCGGCAACGTTGGGGCAGTGGTTTGGCTCTTCTGAAGGGATGTATTGGCTGCGCGATATCGCCGCCACCCTCTCTCCGGGGCAGCCGATCTACGTGATGCTCTATGCGCTGGCGATCGTGTTTTTCTGCTTCTTTTACACGGCGCTGGTGTTCAACGCGCGCGAGACTGCCGATAACTTGAAGAAGAGTGGGGCGTTCGTGCCGGGGATTCGTCCTGGCGATCAGACGGCACGTTACATCGACAAGATTTTGTCGCGGCTTACGCTGGCTGGCGCGGTGTACATCACCCTGGTGTGCCTGCTGCCTGAGTTTCTGATCCTCAAGTGGAATGTGCCGTTTTACTTCGGGGGGACATCGCTACTGATCATCGTGGTGGTGACCATGGACTTTATGGCTCAGGTTCAGGCTTACGTGATGTCTCATCAGTATGAAAGCCTGCTGAAGAAGGCCAACTTCAAGGGTGCGGGTCTTCCGCTCAGGTAAGCGATGGCGAAGGAAGATGTGATCGAAATGCAGGGCGAGGTCACCGAGAACCTCCCCAACGCGACGTTCCGCGTTCGGCTCGAAAATGGCCACATGGTCCTCGGGCACATCTCGGGCAAGATGCGGATGCACTATATCCGTATTTTGCCGGGCGACAAGGTTACCGTACAACTGACGCCCTATGACCTGACCAAGGGCCGGATCGTGTTCCGGACCAAGTGAATTTAGATACAGGAGCAAGAACATGAGAGTCCAGGCTTCGGTCAAGCGGCTGTGCCGCAATTGCAAGATCATCCGTCGCAAAGGGGTGGTGCGGGTCATTTGCACCGACCCGCGCCACAAGCAGCGCCAGGGTTGATCTTCTTAGTTCAAGGCATTAAAATTTAATGTTTCGCTTTTTGGGGTAATCGGATGGCCCGTATTGCTGGGGTAAACATTCCCAACCACAAGCATGCCGAGATCGCGCTCACCAGCATCTATGGGATCGGCCGTTCTCGCGCTCAAAAAATTTGCGACGCTGCGGGGGTTGCGCGCTCGGCCAAGATCAAGGATTTGACTGAGTCCGACATGGAAAAGCTGCGCGACGAAGTAGCGAAGTTCGTTGTTGAAGGCGACCTTCGTCGTGAAGTGACGATGAATATCAAGCGGCTCATGGACCTCGGTTGCTACCGTGGCGTGCGCCATCGTCGTGGGCTGCCGGTGCGCGGCCAGCGTACCCGAACCAACGCCCGTACCCGCAAGGGGCCGCGTAAGCCGATCGCCGGCAAGAAGTGATAGGAACAGACCACTATGGCTAAGTCCGCTGCAAAGGTTCGCAAGAAGGTCAAAAAGAACGTCGCCGAAGGGATTGCGCACGTTCACGCGAGCTTCAATAACACCATCATTACCATTACCGATCGTCAGGGTAACGCGCTGTCCTGGGCCACGTCGGGCGGGGCCGGCTTCAAGGGTTCCCGCAAAAGTACCCCCTTTGCCGCCCAGGTGGCGGCCGAAGCGGCCGGCCGTGCAGCGCAGGAGTGCGGTGTGAAGAATCTGGAAGTGCGCATCAAAGGGCCGGGCCCCGGGCGTGAATCCGCAGTCCGTGCGCTCAATGCGCTGGGCATGAAGATTTCCAGTATCACCGACATTACCCCGATCCCGCACAACGGTTGCCGCCCGCCCAAGAAGCGCCGTATCTGACAAGGAGTTGAAACGTGGCTCGTAATCTCGATCCCAAGTGCCGTCAGTGCCGTCGCGAAGGCGAAAAGCTGTTTCTGAAGGGCGAAAAGTGCTTCACCGACAAGTGCGCCATTGAGCGGCGTGCTTATGCCCCCGGTCAGCATGGACAGCGTTCTGGTCAACGGCTGTCCGGTTACGGCGTGCAGTTGCGCGAGAAGCAGAAGATTCGCCGTCTCTATGGTGTTTTGGAGCGGCAGTTCCGTAAGGTGTATGCGGAAGCTGATCGTCGCCGTGGGCAAACCGGCGAAAACCTTCTGCAACTGCTCGAAGGGCGCCTCGATTCGGTCGCCTACCGTATGGGGTTCGGCGCCTCGCGTGCGGAGGCGCGCCAAGTGGTGCGTCACAATGGCGTGTTGGTCAATGGCAAGCGCACCAATATCCCGTCGTATACGGTCAAGCCCGGCGATGTCATCGAATTGACCGAGCGCGCGCGTAATTCGCTGCGCGTCAAAGCGGCTATCGAAGCCGCCGAATCGCGCGGATTCCCCGAGTGGCTGGAAGTCGACGTCAAAGCCGGCAAAGGCGTGTTTAAAGCCTATCCGCAGCGCGCCGAGCTGCCGTCGACCATCAATGAAAGCCTGGTGGTGGAACTCTACTCCCGTTGAGGCGGGACGCTAGCGTTCCCCTAAATTCGAGGAAATGCCGATGCAAAGCAATGCGCTGCTGAAACCCCGCATCATCGACGTGCAGAACGTCTCGCCGGTTCAGGCGCGTGTGGTCATGGAACCGTTCGAACGTGGTTTTGGCCATACCCTTGGGAATGCGCTCCGTCGCATCCTTCTGTCATCGCTGCCGGGCTACGCGCCGACCGAAGTATCCATCGAGGGCGTGTTGCACGAGTATTCCACGCTGGATGGTGTCCGTGAGGACGTCGTGGATTTGCTGCTCAACCTCAAGGGGGTGGTGCTCAAGCTACACAACCGCAAAGAGGCTACGCTGCGCTTGGTCAAGTCGGGCGAAGGTGTGGTGACGGCGGCGGATATCGAAGCCAGCCACGACGTGGAGATCATCAACCCCGACCATGTCATTGCCCATCTGGCGCCCGGTGGCAAGCTCGACATGCAGATCAAGGTCGAAGAAGGCCGCGGTTACGTGCCGGGTAATGTCCGGCCGCATCAGGGAGAGTCGAAGACCATCGGCCGTATCGTGCTCGATGCCTCGTTCAGCCCGGTGCGGCGCGTAAGCTATCTGGTCGAAAGCGCGCGTGTGGAACAGCGTACCGACTTGGATCGGCTGGTGATCGATATCGAAACCAACGGCGCGGTCGAACCGGAGGAAGCCATCCGTTATTCCGCTCGGGTTCTCATGGATCAGCTCTCGGTGTTCGCCGATCTCGAAGGTACGCCGGCCGATGTCGAACCGCCGAAGGCGCAGACGATCGATCCGGTGCTACTTCGTCCGGTGGACGATCTGGAACTTACGGTGCGTTCGGCCAATTGCTTGAAGGCCGAAAACATCTATTACATCGGTGATCTGATCCAGCGCACCGAGACCGAGCTGCTCAAGACGCCTAATCTGGGTCGTAAGTCGCTCAATGAGATCAAGGAAGTGTTGGCCTCCCGTGGGCTGACCCTCGGTATGAAACTGGAAAACTGGCCGCCGGCCGGGCTGGAAAAGCTCGGTTGAACGCCGGTCGGTCAAGTGAGGTAATGAAATGCGTCACCGTAATGGTCTTCGCAAACTGAATCGTACCAGCAGCCATCGTCAGGCCATGCTCCGCAACATGGCTAACTCGTTGCTGCAGCACGAAGTGATCAAAACCACGTTGCCCAAGGCAAAAGAGCTGCGTCGTGTGGTCGAGCCGCTCATTACCTTGGGTAAGAAACCCAGTGTGGCGAATCGACGTTTGGCCTTCAGCCGGCTGCGTGATCGTGACATGGTCGTCAAGCTGTTCGACGAGCTCGGTCCGCGTTATGCTGCGCGTCAGGGTGGCTATCTGCGCATCCTGAAGTTCGGCTTCCGTGAGGGCGATAACGCCCCAATGGCCGTGGTTGAGTTGCTTGATCGTCCGGAAAGTACTGCGGAGTCCGCGCAAACCGAGACAGAAGCCGCAGCAGCCTGATCGGGCGCCTGTCTTAACAAAAACCGGACCTAGTCCGGTTTTTTTTTCGGCCTGACCAACTGGCATCGAGGAGAGATGCGGTGACAGAACATGTGCTGGTGACCGGTGGAGCTGGTTATATTGGCAGTCATGCCTGTCTTGCGCTGCTGGAGGCCGGCGCCGAAGTGGTGGTGGTCGATGATCTGAGCAATGCCTCGCGTGAGTCGCTGCGTCGTGTGGAGCAATTGACCGGACGGCCCCTGGCGGGTTTTCATCGGCTGGATGTGCGGGATCGCGCCGGGTTGGACGCCGTATTTAGTCGATACTCCATCGGTATCGTGTTGCATTTTGCGGGTTTGAAAGCCGTCGGTGAGTCGGTGGCCGATCCGCTGCGCTACTACCAGAACAATGTTGGCGGCGCGATGACCTTGCTCGAAGCGATGCGCTGCCATGGTGTTCGACGCATGGTGTTCAGTTCGTCGGCCACGGTCTACGGTGACCCACAAAGTGTGCCCATAGCCGAGGAGGCGCCACTTGGTCCGACCAATCCATATGGTCGGACCAAGTGGATGATCGAGCAGATGCTCGCAGATGTGGTGACGGCCGATCCGCGTTGGCAGGTGGTCGTCCTGCGTTATTTCAATCCGGTCGGCGCGCATCCGAGCGGACGGATCGGGGAAGATCCGCGCGGCACGCCCAACAACCTAATGCCCTATATCGCCCAGGTGGCCGTGGGGCGCTTGCCGGTACTGCAGGTCTTTGGCGGCGATTATCCGACTGCTGACGGTACGGGTGTGCGCGACTTTATCCATGTCATGGATCTGGCCGAAGGCCATGTGCGTGCTGTGCAATGTTGCGCGCACTTACCTGGATTGACACGACTGAATCTCGGTACCGGCCGGGGCTACAGTGTGTTGGAGGTGGTGGCGGCGTTCGAAGCGGCAAGCGGCGTGCGCATTCCGTACCGAATTGTCGAGCGGCGCGCTGGCGATGTGGCGTGCTGCTGGGCCGATCCGCGACGTGCCGAGGTGCTGCTGGGGTGGCGGGCGCAGCGCGGGCTCGCCCAGATGTGTGCGGACGCATGGCGCTGGCAAAAAATGAACCCCGAAGGCTATGGGGCGAGCGCAGCTTGAACGCGGTTTGTCGACCGTGGTCGAAGGAGCGTCCTTGTGCAAGGGGTGGATCGTGAGCGAGCAACTCATCAGCAGCCAAAAAAACGTTTTGGGCGGGCCGTTACTGGCCTGCAGTTATGCGCCGCTGACCGGCTTTTTCAGAACCGGCTGTTGCGAAACCGGGCGGGATGATCTTGGCAGGCATCTGGTGTGCAGCAAGGTGACCGCGGCGTTTCTGGCGTTTTCGCGCAGCCGGGGCAATGATTTGAGCACGCCGCGTCCTGAGCTGCGTTTTCCGGGCCTCAAGCCGGGTGACCGCTGGTGCCTGTGTGTGCATCGTTGGCTGGAGGCGTATGAGGCCGGTGTAGCGCCGCCGGTGGTGCTCGCGGCCACGCATCGTGCCGCGCTCGAAGTGGTCAGCCTAGATATCCTCAAGGCGCACGCCATCGACGGCTGAGGCCGGCGCTGCGTGGGCAGTCACCATGCCCGTTTGATGCGGTTACGGTATTGCACATCGTGCGGCAATACCTGCTGCATGGCTTCGAGTTGGGTGCGCAGCCGTTCGCTAGCGATACGCAGCGTGTCGGCGCTGAGCAGGGGGAGTTCGCCATGTCTTGCGGTGCTGCGTACCACCTGATCGATGGCGCGATTGCGTTGCGCTTCGTCGGCGGGCAAATAAACACCCAGCCCGGCGTCTTGCAGGTTCTTCAAGTAGCGCAGGCGACGTTCGATACGGTCCAGAAAGCGGGCCTGGGAATCAGTGGCGGGTTTGTCGGCCATGGCCGTCTCCGGTTTTTATCCAATAGGCGTATCGTCGCGCGCCAAAGCGCCCAACGCAAGTCGGGTCGTTCGGCAGCGCAAGCTTGCCTGGTCTAGCCGGTGACCTTCGAGGCGGCCAGTGCGCGGGCGAGGTAGGCGGCCGTGTAGCCGCGCCCCATCGCGGCGACCGCTTCTGGCGTGCCGGTGGCAACGACGCGCCCGCCGCCGTCGCCGCCTTCCGGGCCAAGGTCGACGATCCAGTCAGCGGTTTTGATGACGTCCAGGTTGTGCTCGATGACCACGATGGTGTTGCCTTGATCGCGCAATCGGTGCAGCACCCGCAACAGCAAGTCGATGTCGTGGAAATGCAGGCCGGTGGTCGGCTCGTCGAGAACATACAGTGTGCGTCCGGTATCCCGTTTGGATAATTCCAGGGCCAGTTTGACCCGCTGTGCTTCCCCGCCGGACAGTGTGGTAGCGCTTTGGCCGAGCCGGATATAGCCTAGTCCGACATCGACCAGGGTTTCCAGCTTGCGGGCCACCGCAGGCACCGGGCGGAAAAAATCCAGTGCCTGTTCGACGGTCATCTCCAGCACTTCAAAGATGGTCTTGCCCTTGTAGCGGATTTCCAGCGTCTCGCGGTTGTAACGCTTGCCGTGGCACACGTCGCAAGGCACATACATGTCCGGCAAAAAGTGCATTTCGACCTTGATCAAGCCGTCGCCCTGGCAGGCTTCGCAACGACCGCCTTTGACGTTGAAGGAAAAACGGCCGGGCCCGTAGCCGCGTGCACGCGCTTCGGGCACGCCGGCAAACAGCTCGCGGATTGGCGTCATCAGGCCGGTGTAGGTGGCCGGATTCGAGCGCGGAGTACGACCGATCGGCGACTGGTCGACGCTGATCACCTTGTCGAAATGTTCCAGCCCGCTGATGTCGCGGTATGCGGCCGGCTCCGCGCTGCTGCCGTGCAGGTGCCGGGCGACCAGCGGCACCAGGGTGTCGTTGATCAGCGTGGACTTGCCGGATCCGGAGACGCCAGTGACACAGACGAACAGACCAACCGGCAGGGCGAGGTCTAGATGCTTGAGGTTGTTGCCGGCGCAGCCGGAAAGCGTCAGCCAACGGCCGTCCGGCGTGTGTCGCTGCTTGGGCAGTGCGATGCGACGGCGGCCGGCAAGGTAATCGGCGGTCAGCGAGCCGGTGGCGGCGATGATGTCCTCAGGGCTACCGTGGGCGACTACTTGACCGCCATGCACGCCGGCGCCCGGCCCCATATCGACCACGTAGTCGGCGCTGCGGATGGCGTCTTCATCGTGTTCGACCACGATCACGGTGTTGCCCAGGTCGCGCAGCCGGCCCAGTGTGGCCAACAGGCGGTCGTTGTCGCGCTGGTGCAATCCGATGGAAGGCTCGTCCAGCACATACATGACGCCGGTGAGGCCGGAGCCGATCTGACTGGCCAACCGGATGCGCTGCGCTTCACCGCCGGACAAGGTATCGGCGGGTCGATCCAGCGACAGATAATCCAGTCCGACATTGATCAGAAAACTGAGCCGGTCGGAGATTTCCTTGACGATCTTCTCGGCGATTTGCGCGCGGTGGCCGGACAAACGCAAGGTCTCGAAGAACTGCCGGCACTCGCCCAGTGGCAGACGGCTGATTTGTGGCAGCGAACGTCCGCCGACCATGACCGAGCGGGCTTCCCGGCGCAGCCGGCTGCCTTGGCAGGCGGGGCAGGTCTGAGTGGCCCGGTACTTGGCGAGTTCTTCGCGCACCGCTAGCGAATCGGTTTCCCGGTAACGGCGCTCCAGATTCGGAATGATGCCCTCGAAAGGGTGGCTTTTGACCACCAGGCGGCCGTTGTCCGACAGGTAGCGAAAGTCGATGGCCTCACGCCCTGAACCATACAAGACGATCTCACGTGCCCGTTCGGGCAGATCGGCAAATGGTGTGTCCAGATCGAACCGATAATGTGCGGCCAGACTGGCGAGCATCTGGAAGTAGAACTGGTTGCGCCGATCCCAGCCGCGGATCGCGCCGGCGGCCAGCGACAATTCCGGGTGGGCGACGACCCGCGCCGGATCGAAAAAATCTACTTGTCCCAGGCCGTCGCATTTGGGGCAGGCACCGGCCGGATTGTTGAAGGAAAACAGCCGCGGTTCCAGTTCGCCCAGCGCGTAGCTGCATACCGGGCACGCAAAACGCGCCGAAAACAGATATTCGCTGCCGCTGTCCAGTTCGAGCGCAATGGCCCGACCATCGGCGTGGGTCAGCGCCGTCTCAAAGGATTCGGCGATCCGCCCGCGCAGATCGGCGCGTACCTTGAAACGGTCGATCACCACATCCACGCTGTGGCGTCGGCCTTTTGTCAGCGGCGGCATGGCATCGAGTTCATGCACCTTGCCATCGACCCGTACCCGCACAAAGCCCTGCGCACGCAGTTCAGCGAACAGGTCCTGCTGTTCGCCTTTGCGGCCTGCAACCACAGGGGCCAGAATCATCAGGCGGGTGCCCTCGGGCAGGGCCAGCACTTGGTCCACCATCTGCGACACACTTTGCGCTTCCAGCGCTTGCTCCGGGTGATCCGGGCAGTGCGGCGTGCCTGCGCGAGCAAACAATAAGCGCAGATAATCATGAATTTCAGTCACCGTGCCGACAGTCGAGCGCGGATTGTGACTGGTGGCTTTCTGTTCGATGGAGATGGCCGGCGACAATCCTTCGATCAGGTCGACGTCCGGCTTTTCCATCAACTGCAAAAACTGCCGGGCGTAGGCGGACAGTGACTCGACATAGCGCCGCTGTCCTTCCGCATATAGGGTGTCGAAGGCCAGCGACGACTTGCCCGAACCCGACAGGCCGGTGATGACGGTCAGGCGGTTGCGCGGCAGGTCCAGATTGATACTTTTGAGGTTGTGCGTGCGGGCGCCGCGGATGCGGATTTCGTCCATGGAACCGGGCTAGGGAAAAGACGACCCGACACTATACCGAGAGAAGCCCGCGCCGGGCCAATCCACTTGGCGGTGTTAGAATCCTGCACCTTCGTCCGTCAGCTCGTTTCCAAACGCATGTCAGCCCCCGAATCCGACTCGATGAGCCCGCAGGAGCGGCGCGCCGGCATCAGCCTGGCGGCGATTTTTGCGCTGCGCATGCTCGGGCTGTTTCTGATTCTGCCGGTGTTTGCGGTCCATGCGCCTACCGTACCGGGCGGCGACGATTTGATGTTGGTGGGGCTGGCGATTGGCGCCTATGGGCTGACGCAGGCGTGTTTGCAAATCCCTTTCGGCGCGGCCTCCGACCGTTTCGGTCGCAAGCCGGTGATCATTGCGGGGCTGGTGCTGTTTGCGGTGGGCAGCATGGTCGCTGCCTTGGCGGGCAGTATCGGCTGGATCATCTTCGGCCGTGTTTTGCAGGGCGCCGGGGCGATTTCGGCTGCGGTGACCGCACTGGCGGCAGATCTCACCCGTGATCAACATCGCACCAAGGTCATGGCCATGATCGGCTCGAGCATCGGGCTGGTATTTGCTGCCTCACTGGTGGTTGCGCCGGTGCTCTATTCGGCGGTCGGCATGAGCGGCATCTTCTGGCTCACCGCATTTTTGGCGCTTGCAGCGATCTGGATGGTTGTGCGCGTCGTACCTGCCGCTCCCCCGGTGCCCCGTGCCACCGGGCGTTTCGGCGATGTGCTGCGCAGCGGGCAGTTGATGCGGTTGAATTTTGGGGTTTTCGTCTTGCACCTGATCCAGACCACCATGTGGGTTATGGTGCCCGCCGCGCTGGTGGCTCATGGCGGCTTACCGCTGCCGGAACACTGGAAAGTGTATTTGCCAGCGGTATTGCTGTCTTTTATTGCCATGGTGCCGGCGGTCATCGTCGCCGAACGGCGCGGCTGGATGAAACCGGTTTTTTTGGCAGCGGTCGGTCTGCTGGTGATCGTGCAGTTGGGCCTGATGCTGTTCGGTAACGGGCTCTGGTCGCTCGCCTTTTGGTTGACGCTGTTTTTCTGCGCTTTCAACATTCTCGAAGCTACTCAGCCGTCATGGATTTCGAAGATTGCACCGGCGCATGCCAAGGGGACGGCGCTGGGCGTATACAATACGCTGCAGTCGGCAGGTTTATTCCTTGGCGGATTGCTCGGCGGCTGGCTGGCGCAGCGTTTTGGGGCCGCTGCGCTAAACCTGGTCTGCGCGGCACTGGCGCTCGTGTGGTTGGCCGTTGCCGCCACAATGAATCCGCCGCCGAGGCGGGTGCAGGCGGCAGCGCCCAATATGTCATCGGGTACCTGAGGCGGCTGACCCGGCCGAATGGCGCTCGGCAAAGTATGTGAATTCCCGGAGCCTTGGCTCCATCGACTTGAGACTCGGAAGCCCGGCGGTGAAGGCGGGCGATCCACCAGAACTGGAGAATCCGGATGGCCTCCCTGAACAAAGTCATTTTGATCGGCAATCTGGGGCGTGACCCCGAAACCCGCTACATGCCCAGCGGCGACGCGATCTGCAACGTCACCATTGCCACCACCGAGACCTGGAAAGACAAAGCCAGCGGTGAGCGGCGCGAGGCCACCGAATGGCACCGCGTGGTGTTTTTCGGCCGCTTGGCCGAGATTGCCGCCCAATACCTGCGCAAGGGCAGCCAGGTCTACATCGAAGGCCGCTTGCAGACCCGCAAGTGGCAAGACAAAGACGGCCAGGACCGCTACACCACCGAGATCCGCGCCGACGAGATGAAAATGCTCGGCCGCCGCGAAGGCGGCGATGCGCCAATGCGCGACGGCGGCAGCTACGACGCTCCGCCTGCGCGGCCGGATCACACGCCCACGCCCGCACCGCAGAGCAAGCCGGCCAGCGGCGGTTTTGGTGAATTTGAAGACGATATTCCGTTCTAGGCCTCGTCAGCCTGCGCGACAACGTCACGGTCAATTGGGGGCACCGGCAGTCCGTCCGCGCCCGCATGCGGGTGTTGGTCAAGCGCATCCTGTGTAAGTACAGCAACCCGGCCGATTTGCGGGATTCGGCGCTACAGCCGGTGTTGCAGCAGGCAGGGGCGGTGCCATGGACGCCTCTAACTGGTACGGTTACTTAGCGTGCGCTGCATCCGGGTGAGCGCTTCGGTCAGTGTGCCGGCAGGGCAGCCGAAATTCAGGCGGACGAAGCCGGGTGCGCCGAAAGGCGCGCCATCGGACAAACCGACGCCGCCAGCCTCGAAAAATCCGGCCGGATCATCGAGACCGCTGTCCCGACAGTCCAGCCATGCAAGGTAAGTGGCCTCGGGCGGTGTGGCGCGCACGCCGGGCATCTCCTGTAAGGCGCTATCGATCCGCGTGCGGTTTTCGCGCAAGACGGCCAGCAAGGCTTGGCGCCAGGCTTCGCCGTGGCGGTAGGCGGCTTCGCAGGCCACCAGGCCAAGCACATTAACCGGCGGCACGATGCCGCGCATGGCCGAACGAAAGCGGCGCCGCAAGGCCGGGTTGGGGATGATGGCCAGCGCGCAGTAGAGTGAGGCGATATTCCAGGTCTTGGAAGGCGCCATCAGCGTGATGCTGCGCTGCGCAACGGCCTCATCCAGCGCAGCAATTGGCAAATGTGGCCGGTTTGGGTCGAGTACCAAACCACAGTGGATTTCGTCGCTGCAGATCAGCAAATCGTGGCGTTCGGCCAGCGCCGCAATCCAGGCTAGTTCGTCACGGTCGAAAACGCGGCCGACCGGGTTGTGCGGATTGCACAGCAAAAACAGGCGGGTGCGTGGGCCGATGGCCGCTTCGACGGCGTCGCGATCCCAGCCCCAGCGGGCGCCGTCATGCACCAGCGGGCGGCTGACCAAGCGGCGGCCGTTGTAGGCCGGTGCGGTGAGAAAAGGGGGATAGACCGGCGTGGCGGTAAAAACCTCGTCGCCCGCCTCACCGCTGATGCGGCAAGCGATGTTCAATCCGCTGACCACGCCGGGCAGCCACACCAGCCAGTCGGCCTCGATCCGCCAACCGTAGTGGCGCATCATGTGCTCGATGACCGCGTCGATCAGGCTGGGCCATGGCTCGGTGTAGCCGAACACGCCGTGGTCGATGCGGGCTTTGAGGGCGTCGAGGATGACCGCAGGGGCGGCAAAATCCATATCGGCCACCCACATCGGCAGCACGTCGCGGCCCGCGTAGCGGCCCCATTTTTCGCCTGGTACCGAACGTCTGTCGATCTGGCGGTCAAAGTCGAATGATTCTTTCATGCATCACGCTCCGCTTTACCCGCAGTGTAACCCGGTGTTGCCCGTGTCCTGGTGTTGCGTGCCGGGTGTAAAGACGCAACCGGTTTGAGAGCGCTTTTGCAGTGATTTGATAGCGATTTGCAACCGGTATGCTAGCTGCGCTTGCATACCGGTTGCGACTCTTGCTGTCAGGGATGGTTGGTGCGGTATGCTGGCGGGAGTTGGGTGCGGGCGAGTTCTGAGGCGTGGCTCTTGCGGCAGTGGTCGCGCTCGATCGGCAGAAATAGCAGGTCGATCAGCGGGCGCAGGAGGCGGCCGGCGAGCTTGCCTTGGCTCTCCAGGCGCCAGGCGGCGGCGCTGATGGTCTCGTCGGGGTGACCGTCGCCAAGGGTCAGCAGAACCCAGGCGAGCTGGTCGATGGCGATGAGGATGTTGCGCACCCTGCGGCACAGCGGGGCGATGACGCGATGGGGCATGCGGCAGCGTTCCTGGCTGGTCAGATGGAAACTTCGACTCTTAGGGTCTGCGGCTGTGGCGCGGCTTTGAGCCGCAGCGCGAGGTCGAGGACGACGTGACCGGGGCGGGGCGTCTGGGCGGCGACACGCTGGATGATGACGCGCGGCTCCCAGCGCTGGACGGCCACGGCGACCTCGTAGTAGAGGTCGGCCAGCCACTGGGCGTTGACGGGACGGTCGATGAGGTCGCGCAGGCGGCAGCCGTACTCGGGGCGCATGATGCGCTCGCCGGGGTAGGTGGTGAGGATGTCGAGGATGGACTGGCGGATGTGGTCGAGCCCAGCGATGCGCCCGCCAGCGGCGCGGTCGAGGCCGACCCAGCGGGAGAGCGCGGCCAGGTTGGGCGCGCGGCGCGGGAGGATGTCGATGAGCGTGTCCGATGACATGGATCAGTCCACCTCCTCGATGAGGCTGTCGGTCAGGTCTTTGCCAGCGCGCCCAGGCGCGGACGGCGGCACGCACTCGATGCGGGTCTTGAGTCCTTGCGCGTCCAGCGTGTGTTCGGCGCGCTGGATGACCCACTGGTCCGCCACAGGCTCGGACAGGCCCGCCACCAGGATGTGGTGCCCGGCCAGCAGCCGCGTGTCGCCGGGCATCTCCAGCGTGAGGCTGGCGCTCATGCGGCGCAGCTGGCGCAGCCGGGCTTCGGCGGCAGCGCGGGCGGCGGCGGCGTCGCGGGCGTCGTGCCGCAGGTCGAGGGTGGGCGCGTCCGGGTACTCTCCGTCACCGACCTCCACGGGGCGGCGCCGGCCGGTGTCGGGGTCGTAGTGCCAGGCGCGCACCCGGCCGTAGCGGTGCCGGGCATTGGTGGTGTAGTCGTAGCGTGTGATGCGCCGCGCATCGATGCGGTGCATGGGGGGCTGCCAGTCGGCGGCCGTGCGCCCAGGCGGCAGGGCGCTGGCGTGCGGGCGCAGGGTGAGGCGCTCGGCATCGAGCCGCAGCACCCAGTCGCGCGCGCGGGCAAGCCGTGTGAGCAGCGCCATGTCGGATTCGGTCTGCTGGTCGATGTGGCCGAGCGCGATCTGCTCGGCGTCCGGGTGGATGCGGGGGTCGAGACCGTGCCGCTGGGCGATGCGGCGGGCAAGATCGGCGAGCGTGGCATCGTCGCCATCGTCGATCAGCGGGGCCTTGATGCCGGTGTTGACGAAATCCGCGCCCTTGGCGGTGAAGGCGACGGCCAGCGGTGGGCCGGACAGGCGCACCTCGTCCACCACGAAGTCGCCGATGACGGGCAGGGGCGACTGCTCCAGGTAGCCAAGCAGCAGGCGCAGCCGGTCGCCCACGGCGGGCAGTTGCACGGACTGTCCGCGGTCGTCGAGCTCGACCTCCAGCGTGTCGCTGGCCAGCCCCTCGGCATCGACCACCGTCAGGCGCGTGGTGCGCTCCATGAGCGTGCCGGTGAGGTCGGCCCCGTCCATGCTCATCAGATAGAAGACCGGGCGCATCAGAAGACCCTCTGGCCAGGCACGCGCTGCTGCGGCAGCGGCGGCATGACGAGCGGCAGACCCGCGGGCAGGCGCGCCGGATCGCGCGCGGCCAGGCCAGGGTTGGCGGCTAGCACGCGCTCGACGGTGCCCGCGAGCGTGCCGTACCAGCGATAGCAGATCAGATCAAGGCGTTCGCCTGCGCGGGTGGTGTAGATCGCGCTCATGTCAGGTCCTCGCCGTAGGCGGCCAGGGTGAGCCGGAAGCGCTGCTCCAGCGGCGCGCCGCGCTCGCCGATGACGGGCTGCTCCTCCTCCAGGCCGGTGATGACGAAGCGGCCGAGCACCTCGCCGTAGCCGGTGACCAGCGTGAGCGGGCGCGCGCCTGAGCCTTGCGCAAGCGCGGCGTCGGCCACGGCGCGCATGGCCGTGATCTGCTCGATCCCGCCCCGGAAGGCGGGGAGGATCACACCCTCGAGGGTGATCTCGTCTGTGCCGCGCCCGGTGAACTGGCGCGCAGGATCCGACCAGAGCCGATCTTGCGCCGGCCAGCGCCACTCGGTCCTCCGCTGTAGTGCCTGATAGGCGGCAGTGTCGATGGCGAAGCGAAAGGTGATGCCGCCGTCGCCAAGCGTCATGAGCACGTCCATCAGGCAAGCCCCCCATCGATCAGCGCGGCTCGGCGGCCGAGCGCATCGCGCCGTGCGGCTTCCGCCAGCGCCCGCTGCACTTCGCGGCGCACGGCGGCGGCCACGTCCTGCGCGGCCTCGGGGCTGGCCGGGCCGTTGAGGTTGACGGTGATCTGGATCGGCGCGGCGGGCATGACCGGGCTATTGCCACCGGCTGGCTGCGGCGCGGGCACCGCCAGCGCAGCCGGCGCAATCACTTGCGGCGCGGGGGCTGCTACCGCGGGCATGGCCTGGGCGCTCGCCACCACCGCACCGACGGCCATCGGCGCGGCCAGCGCGCTGGCCACACCGTGCATGGCGGCCAGCGGCTGGCCGGCGGCCCGGACGATGCCTTGTTCAAGCCCGTCCATCAGGTGGCCGCCGATTTCGGCAAAGACGCGGCTGGGCGAGCGGATGCCGAGCACCCCGCGCACCGCATCGGCGATGCCGCTGGCGATGCCAGAGACGCCATCTTTGAGCGCCTGCCAGCGCTCGCGCATGCCGCCGATCAGCCCGTCGAGGAGGGCGCGACCGGCCTCCTGCATGCGCGCGGGCAGCGTGCCGATCCACTGCCAGGCAGCAGCGAAGGCGTCTTTGACCGTCTGCCACACGGCAGCGAGCCTGGGGCCAATGGCGTCCCAGTGACGCCAGATGAGATAAGCCGCCGCGGCAATGGCCGTGAGCGTGAGACCGATTGGGTTGAGCAGCAGGGCGCGCCCGACCAGGGCGATGGCGCGCGCAGCCGCGCCGGCGCCTGAGACGATGCTCTGCCAGGCCAGGCCCGCCTGCATGGCGACACCGGCCACCAGCGAGCGCAGCCGCGCGCCCATGGTGCGGGCTGCCGCGCCAGCCTTGCCCGCCGCGCCGCCGCCCTTGCCGCCGATGTCGGGCAGGCCGCCGACCAGGCCGCCACCGGGCATGTTGACGACCCAGACCTTTTGCACGCCGCCTGCAACGGCATCGACGGCGCCGCCGATGAGGCCGCCGGCGCCCGCTGGCTGCCCTGTGATGGCCGCTTTGCCCCCGCGCAGCTTGCCCAGCGCACCCACGGCGATGAGGGCCGTGCCCAGCGCGGCCAGCGCCGCAGACAGGCCGGCCAGACCGGCTACGGCGGCGGCCGTGACCTTGGGAAAGCGCGCGATCAGGCCATCGATGGCGTCCACCACGCGCAGCACCACGGCGGCGATGGCGTCTTTGACCGGCATGAGCACCTCTCCCAGACGGATCCAGGTCTGCTGGATGCGGTTGACCATCTGCTGCCACTTGGCACCGGCGGCATCGTTGATGATCCGACTCGCCCGCTCGAAAGACCCGGCGCTGTCGCGGATGGCGGCCAGATCGTCCTTGAGCGTCTCGGTTTGCGCCAGCAGCAGCATCACGGCGCGGAAGCCTTCCTCGCCAAAGCCTTTTCGCAGCTTGTCCTCCATCTCCGGAGTGAGGCGATTGATGTCGCCGATGCGGGCCTTGAGGTTGTCCAGCGTGCGCGCCAGGTCGAGCTCGCCGGTGCCTTTCTTGATGGCCACCTTGAAGCCGATCTCCTGCGCGGCCTTGAAGCGGTTGGCCAGCAGGTTGGCCAGCGCCGTGCCGGCCATCGAGCCTTGCAGGCCGGCGGAGTTGAGACGGCCGACGGCGGCGGCCATGTCGGCCACCGCGAGCTTGGCGGTCTTGGCCGCCGGCGTGGCGTATTTGAGCCCCTCGGTCAGTTGCGACAGGTTGCGCAGCTGGAAGCGCTGCTGCGTGGCGGTGATGATGTCGCCCATGCGGGCGAACTCGCCGCTCGCCTCGCGGCTGCCGTCGCGCATGTTGTTGAACAGGATGGCCACCGCCTCGCCGGCCTCGTCGGCCGAGCCGCGCGTGGCCTGACCGACCTTGATCGCCACCTCGGTGGCGTAGGTGGCCAGCGCCTCGGGGATACCCGCCGAGAGGATGTTGTAGGCGGTGTTGTAGTAGTCGGTGAGCGTGGCCTTGTTTTGGCGCGTGAAGGCGAAGGCCGCTGCCTGCATCCGGTCGAGCGACTCTTTGGTCACGCCCGGCATGGAGGCAATGACCGCGCGCGCATCGTCGAAGGCGGCGAAGGCGTGCACGGCCTGCATGCCGACCTGCTGCATGCGCGCGGACAGGCCGGAGGTGGCCAGCGCCATGCCGTGCAAGGCGGCGCCGGCGAGCGCCGCCTTGGTCGAGATGCGCTCCAGCGCCTGGCCGAGCCGGCTGGTCGCGCCCTGTATCTGCTGGATCGGCGCGCTGGCGCGGTCGATGGCCGAGATGACCACGCCGACCGTCATGCCTGCTAGACTCATCGCATGTCCTCGCTCGTCATCGCGTTTATCGTCGCCGTGCTGGCGTCCACCGTGACGCTCATGGCCTTCGGCCTGGACGGGCAGACCGCCGCCGCCGTCGGGCTGCTCACGCTCATCGCCTGGCCGCTCGTTGCGCTGGCGCGGCGCATCATGGGCTGGCTATACGCGCTGCTCACAGGCCGCCGCGCGCCTTGAGTGCGGCCTGCGCCCGACGCACCCACTCGGCGAACTCCGCTACATCCATCGCGCGCCCCACCTCCGGCGGCCAATGATAGGCCAGCGCCAGCAGCTCCAGCCCGTCCATCGGCGCGATCAGCCGTTTCCCAGCATCTCCGCCACGACCTTCGACGCGGCGGCGAAGTCGGCGGCATCGAGCTCGCGCACCTGTTCGGGCGTCCACTCGGCCAGGTTGGCGATCAGCATCACCGTCTTGGCCGTCTCGCCGGGGATTTTGTCGATAGCCTCCAGATCGCGCACCTTTGGGCGGCGAAGACGAAGCACGCCAACTTGGGCGCCGTTAATTTCCACGGGTTCGCGCAAGGTCATGGTGGTCATTCAAGCCTCCTTCACTGCCGGTTTGCGGCGGGTTTTCGATGGGTTTGCGGCGGGCCTGTTCGCATTCGGCGCGACATCGGGCGCGGCGGGCGGCTCGATGCGCACGATGCCGCGCCTGGCGAGCGCCTCGGCAGTGGCGGCATCGAGCGCGAGCGTCTCGCCTGCCGTCAGAGCGCGCCCGGGCAGCCACCAGCCCGGTCGCAGCACGGTGACGGTGCGGGCGTTCATCTCACACCCCCAGCGCCGCGCGCATGTCGGCGAGCTGGTCGGATCCGTTGATGACGGCCACCATGTTCACCGGGTCAACCTCGTGCACCGTTCGGCCCGCCACGTCGAGCTTGTAGTAGTGGCACATGGCGGTCACCTTGAGGTCGGACGCCTCGGCGGGCTTCCAGGCGTCCGGCTCGAAGGCCAGCACCGCGCGCAGGGTGATTTCGATGGGCTGCGTGGTGCCGTCGTAGTCGGCGAGCGCGCCGGTGAAGCGCAGCTGCACCAGCCGCCCCGGCACCACCGAAAACTGGGCCAGCAGGTCCGGGTCGTAGCCGGTCAGCGTGAAGCTCGCCTCCAGCTTCTCGACCGCGCCCATGGGGATGGCGACCTCTGCCCCCATGCCTCCGGCCTTGTACTCGCGCACCACGGGCGCGAGCTTGGGCGGGCTGAACTCGGCCACGCGGCCCAGATAGCCCTTGCCCGCCACAAAGGCGTTGAGGTTGGAAAGAACGTGTTGGATGGCCATGACGCGCTCCTCCTATCAGTTACTGAAGATCTCGGCGGCGTAGTCGGCCACCAGATGCGAGCGGAAGGTGACGCGCTCGGCCGGCGCCGGCGGCGTGAAGTCGAAGTCGAAATACACCTTGCCGGCGGCGATGTTGGCCGGGGTGTTGAGCTCCTCGTCGAGCCAGCAGCGCCCGCCCAGGATGGCGCCCACGCTCTTGAGGTGGCGCAGGTAGGCGTTGACCGACTCCTCCACGTCGCGCACATAAGCCTTGCCGATGACGCGATCCACCGCCCACAGGTGCGCTTGCAGCAGGCTCTCGTGGATCATGTCGGCAGTACGGCGCACACTCAGGAAGGCCCACTTGGGGTCGCTCGAGCAGGTGCGGTTGCCCCACAGGCGCAGGCCCTGCTCGTGGATGAGCGTGGCCACCCCAGGCTCGTTGAGGAGATTGGCCTCCGAGTCCACGCGCCCCAGCCCGAAGTCGATGGGCCGCGCGGCGCGCTCGATGCCGAGCAAGGGGTTGTTGCTTGGCGACCACCAGAAGCCGCGCTCGTTGTCGATCTTGGCGATCAGCCCGGCGACGTGCGGCGACACGGGCACCACCTGGCCGTCGGCCACGCCCCAGGGGTCGATCAGGTAGGCGCGGGCGGAGCCGAAATCGTTGCGGTAGGCGAGCGCCGCCTGGGTCGTCGTGTTCGGCCCATCGATGAGCGCCACCGCGCGCAGCTTGATGGCCTGCGCGATCAGCGCGTCGGCCACCAGCTTGTGCTGGCTGAAGCCCGGCGCCAGCAGGATGCGCGGCACCACGCCCACCGTGCCGCGCGCGGTCTCCAGCGCGGCGATGCCGGTGCGAGCACCGGTGGCGGCGTCAGTGCCGCCGATGACGGCGGCCAGCCGCTCGTTGGCCGGGGTGTCGGGGTCGTCGGCCACGTCCTGCACGCGGATGGCCACGATGATGGGCGCGTAGCCCTGCGCATGGATGGTAGCGATGGCCGCCGGCAGCGTGCCGGTGGCACCCAGCACCGCCGCGCTGCGCGGGGTGGTGAGCAGGATCGGGGTATCGAGCGGCGCCGCGGTGTCGTTGGCCGCCGGCGCCGTGCCGACGATGCCGATGATGCTGGAGCGTACGGTCTGGATGGGGCGGATGCCGTCGTCGATCTCGACGACCTCGACGCCGTGGTGGAAGGCTTCTGCCATGTCAGTCTCCTTGATGAGGGTTGAGAATTTCCGCGGCGCGGCCGGGCGCGATCAGCCCGGCGAACTCCAGCGCCTGCACACCGGCGACGGTGGCCGGGTCGTCGAGCACGATGCCTTCGGCAGTCTGCCACTTGAGCATGGCCGCCTTGAGCGCCGGGCTGGCGTCGGCGGCGGCGAGGATGGTCTGCATCTCGGCGTCGGAAAACCGCGAGAGGAACTGCAGCCGCGTCAGCCGCTGCGGTGTGGCGCGGTCGGCCGCCTGCACGGCAAAGACCACTGCCTGCACCGCCTGCGCGTCCAGCGCCGCATCGACCTCGGCCTCGCAGCGGTTGGAGGCGCGGCGGATGGCCTCGCGCTCGATCAGCACCTCGGCCACCGTCTCGCCGGGCAGGCCCAGCCGGTCGCGCTCCTCGGCGCGCTCCACGCGCCAGGCCAGCGCGGCGATCTGCGCGGCGGCCTGGCGCTTGATCTCGGCGATGCGCCGCGCTTTCAGTGCCGCCAGCGCCGCCGCCGCGTCGCGCACCAGCGCGCCATCGACGTACCGCCACTCATCGATGTCGCGCTCGTCGAACTCGCCCGGCAGCGGCACGCGCACCAGCGCTTCGCCCACCGCCGCGGGGTCTGAACTGATCGCCAGGATCAACCCAGTGTTGGGGTCGCACAATGCATGCATGTCTTGTCCTCACACGGTGATGTAGCGCACGTACAGCGTTTGGTTGTTACTCCATGTATCGCGCCGCAGGCCATTGCAGGCGCACACCAGATTGGCCGCGTCGGATTCGCTGTTGCAATAGACGCCATTGATGGCGTAGCTGCCTGTTTGCGTGCCGTAGCCGTAAACGCCATACAGACCTCTGACCGATGGCGTGGCGAGGTTGCCGTTGGTTCGGCTCCAGCGCAGGTAGTCGTTTTCGTTGTTCGAATACCAGCGGCGCAGGAGGATCACGCGCGTGCCTTGCGTGACGAGCGTCACCGATTGACTACTAGTGCTTGCGTATTGAACGCGGCCGCTGATGCCGATCTGGCGCGCGATCTGCGCGGGATTGGCCTGCAGCGCCGTGAGCGCGGTATCGGACTCCCACACGGCGTTTTTGGCGGTGGACGAGGTGAGCACCGCATCGGCCGCGACGTCCGAGGCCCACACCGCCTGCATCGCCGTGCTCGAGGCCGCCACCGCCTGCATCGCCGTGCTCGAGGACGCCACCGCCTGCATCGCCGTGCTCGAGGCCGCCACCGCCTGCATCGTCGTGCTCGAGGCCGCCACCGCCTGCATCGCCGTGCTCGAGGACGCCACCGCCTGCATCGCCGTGCTCGAGGCCGCCACCGCCTGCATCGCCGTGCTCGAGGCCACGACGGCCGACCACGCGCTGGTGCTCGCCAGCACCGCCTGCATCGCCGTGCTCGAGGCCACAACGGCCTCAAAAGCCTGCCGATTGGCGATGTCGCCCAGCCACGCCTCGAGCTCAGCGCCGCTCATGCCGGCCAGCAGCGCCAGCGCGTCCGGGCCGATGACGTCGATGCGATTGACCGCATCGAGCGCCTTGTACAGCGCCGACTGCAGGATGAGGTCGGTGTCGCTGGCACTAGCCACGTTCGCGGCCAACAACCTCTGCTTGACTCGATCGACGTATTGATCGCGGAATTGCGTTAATGTGGTGCTAGGCATGCTCTCAATCTCCTTACAACGCGGCGTAGACCAGCGCCGTCAGCGCGTCGATTCGCTGCGCCTCGGCGGCGATGACGGCCTGCCGCTCGGCCTGCTCGGCAGCGATGGCGGCCTGCACCTGCGCTTGCGTAGCCAGTTCACCCACCCCTTCGAGCGCGGCCACGAGCGCGTCCCGGCGCGTTTGCAGATCGGCCATCATGTCGCTCATCGCCTGCATGGAGGGGCCGATCAGCGTGTCGATGCGCGCCAGGCCGAAGCGCGTCAGGTCGTCGATGACGCCTTGCAGGTCGGCGCGGCGCGCCTCCAGCTCGGCGATGCGCGCGTCCAGGTCGGCCAGCACCGGGTTGAAGTAATCCGCCGACAGCGGGGTCACGCCGTCTTGCATGCGGTAGGCGGGGAATCGCGCGGGCATCTCGATCGCCTCCTCCGTCACAGCGCCAGGTCGTAGCGCTCGGCCACGTGCCAGGCGCGCCGCCAGTCGTCGGTCGCGCCGGTGATCTCGATGCGGTAGCCGGTCTGCGCCGTTGCGGGTGTGAAGCGGTATTCGCGCCAGCGGCTGCGGCCATCAACGATCTCGTCGCGGCTGCTGGCTGGATCCAGCGGCCCGCCGTCAAGCAGCAGTCGGCAGCCGACGGTGTGGTGCGCGGGGTCGAAGTCCTCCAGCAGCAGGCGCACGCGGATGTCGGTCGAGCCAGTGGCCAGCGTGCGCGCGGTGGATACATGGGTGAAGTTCGTGCCCACACGCGCCACGCGCACCTGCGAGCCGGTGAGGCGGAATACCGGCATCAGGTCGGTGGTGCCCACGAACACCGCCCGCAGCGGCACCATGGCCGGCAGGCTGGCGAGCCCAGCCTCGGTGCCGTCGATGATGGGCCGCCACTGACCGCCGACCTGGTACTCAAACGCCAGATCGCAGCCATCGGGCGTGACACCATCGAACAGCATGTCGATGTCGGCAATGCCGCCGGAGAGCTGCAGCGGCTGCAGCTGCACCACGGCGCGCGGGCTGGCGAAGCGGCAGAAGTTGAGCCGCAGCATCAGGTCGCGCTCGGCCGCCTCGACGAAGAACTGGCCGTCCTGGCGGTACATGAGCACGCCCTGCGTGTACTCGGTGCCCCCGGTGTAGCCGACGCGGTGCGCGCCGCCGGAGACCAGCACCAGGGCGTAGCGCCGGCCGCTCTCCACCAGCACCGGGTCGGCAAATGGCACGCGCAGCCAGCCCGTCGTCACAGCGCCAGGCGCGAGCGTGGCGCGGGCGATGACGCGCTGCAGGTCGGGCTGGCCAAGCTGGGCGTCGCACAGTATCACGTCAAGCCCTGCGGCCGCGTCGGCGTGGGTGACAAAGAGCTCGACGCTCGGCACCCAGCCGGTCTGCGCCATGAGCAGCGTCTGCGCCAGGATCGAGCCTTGCACCGTGTGCGTGGTGGTCACGGCCTCCCAGTACGTTTCGACGTAGTTATCGATCCAGATGCGCGTGCCGCGCAAGAATGCGTGGGGATGATGAAAGCGACTAACATCGAGCGGATCGATCTGCCACATCTCGTCACCGCGCCGGAATATGCCGGTGATGGGATCGAACACACCGCCTCTCCAAAAGCCTGAGTTGGTGCACGCGGTGCGCGTCTCACCGTAGCGGATGCGCTGGCGGCTCATCTGCCGCTGCACCATCTGCGTGGTCTGATACTGGTACGCGTTGATGGTGATCTCGCCGCGCCGCTTCTCCATGCGCAGGCGCGGGATCTCGGTATAGGCGGGCAGCAGCAGCCCGGCGCTGGAGACGCGCGCCTCCGGATCCAGCGGGTTGAGGAGCGCAAGCGCCTGCGTGGCGTGGCCGACGATGGGCGGGCGGATGCCCTCATCGACACGGGCGCTATAGCCGCTGTAGCTCGTGTCGCTCTCGTCCTCGGTGAGGAAGTGGTCGGCGCCGTAGAAAACGTAATCGTCTGGCAGCTCCAGCCGCTCCTTGACGCGCGCCACGTCCTGCGCCACCTGCAGCATCTGAGTGAGCGTGGCGCGTGTGGCCATCTGCTCGCCCAGACCGGCGATGTCGCTCATGATGTGCGCAATCCGCGGCTCGGCGCTGGTGATCCAGCCCTCGGCGGCACTCAGGCGGCGCTCGACCGCGTAGAGGTTCGGCAGACGGCGGCTCGTGGCCAGCACCACCTCCTGGATACCGGTGGGCGACAGCCGCACATGCGCGAGCAGCGTATACCCAGTCGGCGGCTCTGGACGCTCCGGCGTGGGGCTCTCCAATCCCTGCGCGATGTGGATCACCGCCACCCGGCGGCGCTGCATGGCCACCGCTTCCGGCTCCACCTCGCGCGTTTGCAAGTCGATTAAAAAGTCGCGCGGCTGGATGTCGGTGTCCTCCTCCTGCCCGAAGGCGGACACCGCCAGCCACTTGGCATCCTGCAACGGCAGCATGGCGAACACCGAGTGCACCTGCGCGGCTTCGATGGCGTAGACCTTGCCGCTCGATCCGTCGTAGAGGCGGCCGGGCGCCACTTCGATCTCGGTGGCCGAGCGCGCCGTGACCGTGAGCCCGACGAACTGACGCTCGGTCGTGATGGCGTCGGTCACCAGATGGCGGCTGGCCTCGTCGGCCCAGGTCTGGGTGTTGTTGAGGTCGGCGGCCTGTAGCTCCTGCCGGTCGCGGTAGATGACTTGTTTTTCCATCGATCAGCTCCTGTAGATGACTTGCCCGGCCAGCACGCGGCCGGCCTTGTGGATGCGCGAGGCCCGAGCGGTGCCGTGCAGCCGCGTGCGCACCAGCACCTGGTCGTGAGTGGCGCGCGCCCAGTCCATGGCATCGAGCACCGGCGCGATGCGCGCGCGGGCATCGCCCGCGGACAGACAAGCGCGCATAGCCGTGCTGGCGATCGCCAGCGGCAGGCGCCGCGCGGGCATGCGCACATGCGCGATAGCCACGAACGGCGGGCTGGTCAGGCGCGTAAAGCCGAGATACGTCGGCCCGTGCTTGGGCCGCGCAGGCACGGCCGGGTCGTGCAGCCGGATGCGGTGGTACAGGCGCGCGCCAGCGTCCGAGCGCGCGGTATACGCGCCGGAGAGCGTCGCGCCGAATGCGAGCACGCCAGCGCGCCGCGCGCGCTCGGCGACGATCTCGGTATCGGGGGCAAGCGGCGCGAGCGACGGCGCCATCTGCCTGAGCGTGAGCAGGTGCTGCCGCTCGCGGTAGGTCACGCGCGCGATGCGCCAGTAGCGCGCCGAGGCGTCCGCGCGGCTCGTCACACCGGCGAGCGGCTGGCCGCACACCACGCCCACGGCCTGCGCCCGGCGCGCCAGGTCGAGCGTGCCGCTGGCCGATGTCTCCAGCGTGGTCCAGGTGTGGCTGGTGAGCGGCTCTACGCGCCCATCGGGCCAGACGATCTCGGCGCGGATGGCGCTGCGGGCCATCGCCGCCGTGCGGCAGGGCGGCTCGGCGCGGTGGCCGATATAAGCGCGCCCCAGCATCAAGCCCTCGGCAGGGCTGCGCTCGCGCATGGTGTACAGGCGCATCTCGGGGTGCGCGGCCAGCCACTGGCGGCGGCTGGCGGTATCCCAGAAACCCAAAAACGTCTTGGCCGGCGGCATCTCCAGCCGGGCAATGTGCGCGCCGGCCAGCCGGGCGAGCTCGCGCAAGCCCGTGGGCGTGCCGATCAAGGCGTGCAGCCTGGGGCTGGCGGCGATGAGCGCGCGCCTGCCCGCCTCGTCGGCAGGCCACACCGGCGGCAGGTCCTCGCCCGCGGCCAGATGCGGCAACAGGCGCGCCGGGATGCGCGCCGGATCGGCCAGGGTGGCGATGGTCTGCGCCCCCGGCGTCCACGGGCCGATGGTCCGGCTCGCCGCAATCTCCAGCGGCGTGGCGTTGGCCGGCAACAGACTCGCGCGCTCAGTCACGGCGGGCCTCCGTGGCCAGATCGATGGCGGTGATGACCGGCAGTTCGCCGGGGCCTGCGGCCACGTCCGCGGCGGGCGCGGTCAGGATCACATCGCGCAGCCCATCGCCCATCAGCGCGGCGATGAGGGCGGCGCGGGTCAGATCGACGCGGAAGGCGGCGCGCCCGGCGAGCGCCTCCAGCCGCTGGCGCGCCTGCGCGACGATCTGCGCGGCATCCAGGCCCGGCGGGTGCACCAGCGTGGCGGCGACCGCCACCGGCAGCACCCGCGCCACCGTCACATCCACATCCACGGTGAGCGGCCGCACGTCCTCGGCCAAAAGCGCCTGCGCCACCTGCGCGACGATGGCATCGTCGGCGCGGGCGGCGCGCCAGCGCAGGCCGGCATCCGGGTGCAAGCCGAAAAGTCGCAGGCCGATGCGCTCGTCCTCGGCGCCGACGTCACGCGCATCCACGGCCACCCGCGCCAGCAGGCAGACCTTGACGCGCCCCGGCCGATCCGCCCACACATCCACCTGCCGGATGTCGACAGACACCGACAGTGCACGCAGTTTCCAGCTCGCCGCGCTGCCCGCCGCCGACAGGGCGTGATAGCCGATCAGCACCCGGCGGCGCAAGCGATCGTCGTCCTCGCCCGGCAGCCGCACCAGGTCGTAGCGCGCGGCCAGGTTGTCCAGATCGGCGCCCACCGCCCACGGCAGCATCACCGCCCGCGCCGCGTCGTTGATGCGCGCGCGCAGCACCAGCTCGCGCCAGGCGGCCACCTCTAGCAGCTTGACGAGCGGCTCGCTCTCCAGCGCCAGCACGGGCGCGATCTCCGGCAGCCGCGCAGCCAGATCGGCCTTCAGGTCGGCCAACACCGACTCGTAGTCCAGCGGCTCGACGACAGCCGGCGGCGGCAGGCGGGTCAGGTCGATCACTGGCATGACGGAGCCTCCCCGCCCGTGGGGCCGCCGCTGGTGCTGGCTCCCTTCCGCACGCCGGTGTGGCGGTGACGGCGCAGACTGACACCGCCCGCGTACACATCTCCGGTCACCATCAGATCGCCCTCGATGCGCACCACGCAGGATGCGTGCAGAATGAGCCGGTGCGTATCGCGCTCGTAGCGGATATAGCCGCCGTCGTCCCAGGCCAGCAGCGTGTGCTGCGGGTTGTCGGACGGGGCCGGGTAGGGGCCATCCTGCTGATGCACCGCGGGCAGCGCCACCGCCTGCGCCAGGTCGCCCGATGGCGAGAGCACCAGGCACTGCTCGCCGATCGCGGGCGGGCTCCACACGCGCAGATGTCCGGCCGACCATGTCGCCCACGGCAGCCAGCCGGTGGTCACCGCGTCGGCGTCCTCGCCCGCCAGCCGCACGCGCACCCGGCAGCGTGCCCGGTCAAATTCTTTGACCGTGCCCAGCCGCACCGTGCCGCCGCGGCCCCAGTCGGCCGCATCCAGCGTGAGGGCGTCGGCATCCACGCTCATGGCAGCATATCCTCCAGCGAGGTCTCGCCGACGATCGGCTCGGTATCGACGCGCACGTATTTGTCCTCGTGCGCGGCGCCGATCCAGGGAGCCACCCCGAGATAGGCCGAGTCGTAGCGCACATCGTCGGCTGCGCCCAGCACCTGCGGGTCGATGGCGCCACGCGCCCGGTAGCTCGCCAGCAGCAGCGCGCTCGCCTCATCGAGCCGCTCTTCGACCGATGCCAGCGACAGATCGAGCCACAGCAGCCCAGGCGCGGCGACACGCAGCGGCGCAGCCAGCGCGGCGATCAGCTCGGCCAGCGGCAGATCATCGATGCGTTGCGCCATCACCAGCGCCGACACGCGCCCGGCGAGCGCGCCTTGCGCGTCGACGTCGATGCGCTCGACGATCACGCTCACCGCCTTGTCGCCCCAGGCGCTTTGTGTCAGCGCCGCATCCACGGCGCGCACGCGCGCCGTGATGGCATCGGCGATCTGCGCCCTCACATCACCCTCCCCACGAGCACACTCACCACGCCGGCCACCACGGTGGCGGCGATACCGGCGAGCCACACCAGAGGCCCGCGCAGGCCGTCGATGCGGCGCTCGGCCTCGTCCAGGCGAGCATCGATCGCATCCAGACGCTCGTGCACGCGCCGCACCTCGTCGCGCGTGGCCGCGTGCTGCTCCTCGATGCGCACCAGCCGCATCAGCGCGTCGCGCATGGTCGCCATCTCGGCCTGGATGCCAGCGAGCACCACTTCGATCCTGGCCAGCCGCTCGATGTGATCGTCACCGCTCATGAGATACCCGTTTAAACCAGTTCAAAACCCGTTTAAATTCGTCGCAATCGGCCTAGGCCATACCCACCCCTTACCAGACCGAGAAAACCGCTCCAAAGCCCTCTAAATCGCCGCCATGAACATCGGCCCGGAAAGCGCGCTCGATGCGGCCGGCAGCCTTGCAAGACACGCATCGCGCATCTCGGCCAGCCGCCGTGCGTAGCCCTCGAGCTCGCTCGGCGAGAGAAAGCGCCATTCCACCCCGCCCTCCAGCCGCCCCACCTTGGCCGCGCCCGCGAGCGCGAAGGTGTGGAGCACGGGCGCGGCGGTGCGCGCCGCCTCCCAGGCGATGGCGTCGTCGTAGTCCGCCCCGGCGCGCGCCGTGGTGAGCGCGTCGATGCGCCGGCGCGCCGCGTCCAGATGCGCCAAAAGCAGCGCCTCCGGCACATCCTCCGGCCAGCCGGTAAGTTCTCTGACGCGCTCCGGGGTCATGGCTCATCAGTAGCCGTAGACGCAGGCCTGCTTGATCGCGATCTCGTAGTCCACCGCGAAGTCGAACACCCAGCGCAGCGCGCGCGCGTCGTCGTCCCAGCGCCGCTTCTGCCAGATCTCGGTGGTCATGCCGAAGATGAGGTTCTGCGGCGGGGTGAAGAGCACCTTGCCGGCCGGGCAGTAGGCGCTGGTCAGGATGGGGCGGCCCATGAAGCGGCGCAGCGGGCTTTCGGCGATATAGGCCGTACCGCTGACCGTGCCCGCCACCTCGAAAGCGTAGGCGTCGGCATCCGCCTCGGACATGACGAAGGCCGACTGCGGGCGGTAGACGTCGGGGCAGGCGTCGTAGACGGCTTTCAGCGCCTGCCGCCAGGTCTGCGTGCCGCCCGGATCGATGTTCACCTTCGGCGTCGCCGCGGCGTCGGCCGCCACCTGAATCCAGCCCTTGTTCAGCGTGGTGAAGCCGCCGGAGTTGTCGTCCGCCGTGCCGTTGAAGGCCAGGTCTTCCAGCTCCGCTTCCATGCGGTCGGACAGGAGCTTTTCCACCTCGGCCACAAGAGCAGGGTTGTCGGCGTTGTCGCGCAGCGTGGACAGCGACATCTGCGGGAAGAGCTGGACCGGCAGCGCGGTGAGCGTGCAGCCGTGCTGCGTGGCCCCCAGGCGCTGGGCGTCGGTGGGCGACTGCCCTTCCGCCACGCGCACCAGCGAGCGCGCGACCACGCCGATCACCGACACGTCGGCGGTGAGCTTCTTCATCCGCCGCGTGGTCACGTTCGCCATGAAGCCGCTGGCGGAGATGAGGGAAATCAGCCGGTCGGCCGCCTCCGGGCGCAACTGCCCGCCGGGGTTCAGGTCGCCGGGGCCGATCATGCCCTTGGCGATGCGAATCAAGTCATGCATGTTTGGTCTCCTTGAACTCTTCGGGTTCCTCGTCCATCGCCTCCAGCCAGGCGCAGCCCAGCGCAGTGATCTGATACAGATTGGCCAGCGGCATGGGGTGCGGCCGTACGCAGCCGGTCTCGATCAGCAGCGCGAGATCGAAGGCGCGGCAGCCGATCTTGGCCAGATCGCAAGCGGCCAGCGCGCCGCCGTTGCCATCGGGCGATTTGGCGCGCGCCGAATACAGGGCTTGCAAGCCATACACCCGGCCGCGTGTCGGTTTGATCAGCGGCAGGCTCATACGAAGCTCTCCGCCTCCGCGGCCTTGGTCTCGCCCTCCGTCGGCGCGATCGGCGCCGCCGGGCTCTTCTCCAGCGCCTCGACGCGAGACGCCAGCGCCGTCAGCGCCGCTTCCGTCTTCGCCAGCGCCGCCTTGAGCGCTTCGGCCTCGGCCTTGGTCGCATCGATGGCCTTGGCGATCTTCTCGGCCTCGGCCTCGGCTTCGGCCTTGGCCACCGTCTCGGCCAGGGCCTCGCGCACGATGGCGCGCACCTCATCAGGGGTCATCTCGGTCTCCTTCTTCGGGGTGAAAAACGTCTTGAACGCGCGGCGCGCCTTCTCCAGCCGCGCCGTGCCGGCCAGCGACAGCCCTTCGACCTCGCCGGCCTCGATCGCATCCCACAGCGCCGCATCCTCGACCTGGATGCCCACCGCCCAGGCGCCTTCCTTCTCGTCTGGAAAAAGCGGGTCGCCGGAGCGGACGAGCCAGCTCTCGGCGACGAAGGCAGGCAGGGAGGAGAAATCGTGCTCGCGATCGACGTTGGCCGCGCGGCCGGAAATCATCCACTCGTCCGCCGCGCGCCGGATCGTCTCGGCGTCCGTCCAGTCGCCCTGACTATCCACGCTCTCGGGCGCATAGACGATGCCGTAGACGCGATGCAGCCGCGCGTCGGCCTTGCAAATCTCGAACTCGCGCGCGGCCGTCGCGCCGCGCAGGATGATGCGCCGGCCATTGGCCGGGCGCTTGACCAGGCTGATGAACTCCACGCTTAAGTCGGTGATCTTGGGCATGCCGCGATGATCGACCATAAGCGATGCCGATGGATCGGAGACATTCCATATATGGAAACTGATCATCGCGTCCGCGCGGCCGCTCACGGATCATCGCCGCATGGACATCGCGCTCGAAAAATCCGCTGCCGCGCCCGCGCTCGACCTGCTCGGTGCCACCGGCGACGAATACCCCTGGCCGATCGACCCGGCGCGGCTCATCGCCTGGACGATGAGCGAGCCCACCCACGCGCGCGCGCTCACGCTCAAGGCCGAGGGCATTGCTGGCGCCGGCTGGACGGGCGGCGAGGCCGAGGCCGCCGCCGCCCTCATCCCACCCGCCACGCTCACCGCGCTCGCGCTCGACCTAGAGACATACGGCAACGCCTGGGCGCGCATCGTGCGCGACCGCGTCGGCCGCGTGCTGGGGCTCGTGCGCCTTCCCGCATGGGCGGTGCGCCGCCGCCGCGCCGGTGGCATCCAGACGCGCATCTGGGACGGCCTCAAGGAGACCGTCGAGGTTTACGCCGAGGAGGAGGTCGTCTGGCTACGCGCCACGAGCCAACTGCCCGGTTGGTATGCCACGCCCGCCTGGGCCGCCGCCGCCGGGGTCATCGAGCTCCTGGACGCCATCACCCGCTACAACACGCGCTTTTTCGAGCACAACGCGGTGCCCGATCACATCGTCACCGCCACCGGCGCGCAGCTCTCCGACGCGCAGAAAGAGGCGATCAAGCACTTCTTCCAAACCGAATTCAAAGGCCTGGAAAACGCCCGTAAAACGCTTTTCGTGGCCCTCTCCGAAGGCCAGACGCTCGACGTCAAGGCCGTCGCGCAGGCCAACGACGGAAAATTCATTGAGCTTTACAAGGTCGCGCGCGAGGTGCTGCCCGCCGCCCACGGCGTGCCGCCGCGGCTGCTAGGCATCGCCACCCCCGGCGCGCTGGGTGGCCTGAGCGAAGCGCGCGAGCAGATGCACATGTTCGAGACCTTCACGCTCGCGCCGCGCCGGCGGCTGATGCAAGAGGCGCTCGCGCCCGTGCTCGCCGCGGCTGGCATCCGTGATGCAAGACTCCATGCGCCAGATCTCACCCCGCCCGGCGCCGACATCGCCGCCCTGCCGCAGCTGGTGGCCGCCGGGATCATGACGCCGGCCGAGGCGCGTGGCTGGATCGACCTGGAAAAGTCGGCCACCGCCAAAAAACTCGACCGCGCCCGCCTGATCGCCGAGCTTCTTGACGCCATGGGGGGTTGACATGCCCGCGCGCATCCAGGACGACGTGCGGCGGCAGATCCTCGCCGCCATCAAGCGCTTCGAGCCCTCCGGCGAAATCGCCGCGCGCTTCGGCGTATCGCGCAAGTTCGTCGACACGCAAAAGCGCCGGCTCTTCGGCCCCGGCACCCCCGGCGGACAGCCGCGCTACGGCGAAGACGTGCGCCGCGAAGCGCGCAGCCGCTATCTCGCCGGCGAGCCTGTCGCCCTCATCGCCGCCGCCTGCGGCGTGCACGAGAACACCCTGCGCGCCTGGGCGCGCGACTACGGCTGGCGCGAAGAACTCGCCAACCGGCGGCAGACCCCGGCCCAGCTCGAAGCCGAAATCGCCGAAGTCACCGCCCTGCTGCGTCAGGCCGACGAGGCGCAGTCCTACAAGCTCACCTTGCGGCTGCGCATGCTGCAAAAGGCCCTGGCCGGCATCCAGAAGAGCCTGCCAAAGCCCAAGCCTTTGCCCAAAGTGGCCAATTTTGCCAGCCGCGAACTGTTCGAGCGCGCCATTGCGCCGGAATACGGGCTGCTCCCCTACCAGCGCCGCTTCCTCGAAGACGACGCGCGCTATCGCTGCGTCCTCAAGGCCCGGCAGATCGGCTTTACCTATGTGATCGGGCTCTCCGCCGTGCTGGGGCTGGCCGCCGGGCGCGACCAGATCATCGTCTCCGCCTCCGAAGACCAGGCGCGGCTGGTCATGGGCCACCTGCGCGCCCACGCCGAAAAGCTCGGTCTGCCCATCGAGGACGATACCGACCGCGAAATCCGCATCATGGGCAGCAAGGCCGTGGCGCTGTCCACCAACTGGCGCACCGCGCAGGGCTACACCGGGGATGTGTGGTTCGACGAATTCGCCTGGGCGCCGCGCCCGGACGCGCTCTTCAACGCCGTCGTGCCCGCCATCACCCGCGTGGGTGGGCGCATCACCGTCTGCTCCACGCCCTGGGTGCCCGGCAACTTGTTTTGGAAGATCGCCACCGACCACCAGGGCCGATACAGCCACTACAGCCGCCACGTCATCACCATCCACGACGCCCTCAAGGACGGCATGCCGCTGCCCGGCGGGCTCGATGAGCTGCGGCTGAACTTCGACGCCGCCAGCTGGGCCATGTTTTTTGAGTGTCAATGGGCGGAAGAGGAGGGCGCGCTGCTGCCCTGGAGCCTGCTCGACGCCATCGCCGAAGACATCCATCCCCCCTCTCCCCCTGGGAGAGGGGCCGGGGGTGAGGGCAAAAGCCCCGTGGGCAAAAAGGCCGCCGCCCCGCGCTATGGCCGCCTGCGCCTCGGCGTCGATCTGGGCCGGGTGGCCGACCGCACCGCGCTGGTGCTGGTGGGCGAACTGCTCGACCCCGTGAGCCTCGCCCCCACGGCTCGTGTGCGTGTGCTCAAGACCCACAGCGTGCAGGGCATGGACTTCGCCAGCCAGCGCAGCCTCATCGAAGACTGGATCGCGCGCTTTGATCCCGAGCACGTCGCCATCGACCGCTCGGGCCTGGGCTGGCAACTGGCCGAAGAACTCGCCCGCGCCCATCCCGGCCGCGTCCTCCCGCGCGCCTTCACCGCGCCGTTCAAGGAGCGCCTGGCCCTCGATCTCTTGCGCCTGGCCGAGCAAAAGCGCCTGTCCATCCCGCGCGACCCATCGCTCATGGCCGAGCTGCACGCCGTGCGCCGCATCCCCACCGCCAGCGGCATCCGCTACGACGCCCCGCGCGACGCCAGCGGCCACGCCGACCGCTTCTGGGCGCTCGCGCTCGCCCTCGACGGCATGGATGGCATCAGCCGCGCCGCGCGCATGGAGGTGGAGCTATGGTGATGCTGCCCGACCGTCGGCTGATGCAACTGCTCGCGCAACGCTTGCGCACGCTCGCCATCGAGGAAGCGCCGGTTGGGCGTAGTAGCAAACAGCACAAGCACACTCAGCTACGCAACTCTATCAAGGAAGTCATCCTGTCAGACACCGAAGCCGTCGTCGGGCCGAATGTTCCATACGCCCGCGCCGTGCACGACGGCGCCGTGATCCGCCCGAAGAAAGCCAAGGTGCTGGTCTTCGACCCGCCGCCCGGATGGCGCGGACCGGTCTGGAAAAAGGCTGGCAAGGCCATCGCGCGCAAGGTGACGATTCCGCCCAACCCCTACCTCGCCCGCGCCGCCGAACGCTTCGCCCGCGAGCCGCTGCCGCCCGTGATCCGCGACTACGTGGGCGAGCAGACCGCGCGCGCGCTCGAAGCGCACTTCAAATCCCTTGGACTGGAGGTCAAACGTGGATAGACGCATGCTGATCGGCGGCTTTGGCGCCTCGGCCATCGCCGTGGCGCTCATTGCCGGCTTCGAAGGCTACTCGTCTCGCGCCTACGACGATGGCGTGGGCGTGCAGACCGTGGGCTTCGGCTCCACCGCCCACCCGGACGGCCGGCCGGTCAGGCCCGGCGACACGGTGACCCCGCAGCGCGCGGTGGTCATGCTCGCGCGCGATGCCGACCGCATCGCTCATGAGCTTGCCGCCTGCATCGGCCCCGTGCCGCTTGCCCGGCACGAGTGGGACGCCTTCGTCTCCTGGGCCTACAACGTCGGGGGGGCCGCCGCTTGCCGCTCCACCCTGGTCAAAAAGCTCCGCCAGACCCCGCCCGACTACGCCGGGGCCTGCCGCGAGCTGCTCAAATGGACGCGCGCCGGCGGCCGCGAGCTGCCGGGCCTCGTCAAGCGGCGCGAGGCCGAATACCGGCTGTGCATGGGGGAGGGCGCATGATCCCGCTGCCAGATCCGAGCATGGACACGCCGTGCAGATGGTGTCATATGGCTGGTGAAGCGCCCGTCGCGCCGTTCCTCAACTACGTCGGCGGCAAGCGGCGGCTCGCCAAGCGCATCGTGGCGATGCTGCCAGAGCACGTCTGCTACTGCGAGCCCTTCGGCGGCATGGGCGCGGTGCTGCTGGCCAAGCCGCGCAGCAAGGTCGAGGTCTGGAACGACATCGACGGCGGCCTGGCCAACGTGATGCGCATCGTGCGCTACCACCCGGACGCGCTTGCCGACGAGCTGCGCTGGATGCTCGTCCACCGCGCCGAGCGGCTGCGCTGGTTGAAGGATGCGCCGGGCGAGACCGACATTCAGCGCGCCGCGCGCTGGATCATGGTGCGGCATTCAGGGTTTCAGGGCAGCGCGGGAAAAGGCTTCCACGTCGGTAAAGCGACAGGAATGAAGCCGCGCGACACACTCATCGAGCAGATGTTTGACGTCTCGCGCCGGCTCTCGGGTGTCTCCATCGAATGCCTGCCGTGGCAGCGCGTGATCGATCTGTACGACGCGCCGGGGACGGTGTTTTTCTGTGACCCGCCCTACGCGGACGGCGATCAAGAGTGCTACGAGCATGCGTTTACCGAAGCCGATCATCTCGCGCTGCGCGACCGTCTGCGCGCAGTCAAAGGCCGCTGGATTCTGACCTACGGCGACCATCCGCTGATCCGCGATCTGTACGCCGACTGCCACATCGAGGAGGTGCGGCGCTGGCGCACGCTAAACCAGGCGGCGAAGCGCGAATACGTGGAGCTGATCATCACGCCATGATCAAGTTGCCGTCGCTGTGGCCCTGGGCGCTGGTCGCCGTCGTATCCGCCGCCGTCGGCTACGGGCTGGCCGCCAAAGTCGGCGCTGGCCAGACGGCACGCGCCGAAGCCGCGCTCGCCCGCTGCGAGGCCGGCCGCGCCGAAGACGCCCGCGCCGCGGCGGACGCCGCCGCCCGCCTGCTCGCCCGCGCCCAGGAAGCCGAAGCCTCGGCCGCCGCCCGGCTGGCCGAAAGACAAGCCGCGTTCAACAAGCGCTTGAAGGAGGTTAAAAATGAGATTTACAGCCTGGCCACTGGCCGCGAGTGCCTGTCTGGCGCTCTGCGGCTGCGCCTCAACGCCGCCCTCGCCGCCGACGACCTGCCCGCGCGTCCCGGCGGCTCTCGTGCAGCCGCTGCCGAGCCTCCCGCCGATCCCGGCGACTCACAGGCCGTCAGCACCGATGCCGACATCGCCGGCTGGATCCTCGACGCCGCACGTCTCTACGACGACTGCCGCGCCCGCATCGACGCCATCCGCCACTGGGACGAGGTGACCCGCGATGGCCGATGACGCCGATCTCGCCCAGGCCAAGAACGAATACGAACTGGCCGCGCTGCTGGCCCGCCGGCTGCCGCCAGGCCCCGCGCCCACAGGCTATTGCCTGTGGTGCGGCGAGCCGCTCATGGACGCGCGCCGCTGGTGCTCGGCCGAGTGCCGCGACGACTGGGAACGTCACGGCAAGTCCTGAACGGGTGCGCGAGCCTCCGGCCCGCAAATCAACAACGTTCCGGTTTTCCCGGAAAGTTCACGCCCAATCCTTCGACAACCGCCACCACCAATGATGCGCCGGGATCGGCATGGGCGCGCCCGTCTCGTCCTCCACCCAGCCGGCCAATTCACGCGCAGGATCGATGCGCGGGATCAGATCGCCGAAGGCGGCATCGAAGGCCTGCGGATGCGCCCGCCAGAAGGCATCGATCTCGGCAAGCTCGGCCACGGCCGTGGGCGCAAGCAGCCCCTGCTCGCGCCCCACCTCATAGGCCGAGCGCAGATGCAGCGTCCAGTCCAGATCGAAGGTATAAAGCTCCGCGTCCGGCTGCGCGATGACGTCGAAAAAGCCCAGGAACGAATCATCCTTGGGATGATCCTGAAGCTCTGCTTTCACCATCCAAGCCATTTCTGCACTCCTTTCCCGCCCTGCGGCGCGAAGAGCTCATTCCTGAGGCTGCCGCCATCGGCATCGCGCTTGACATGCAGCGTCGTACGCTTGCCGTCCGAGACATTCACCACCGCCGTCAGCCGCCGCCCGTCCTCCGTCTGGCGGAAGAACTCGGCATAAAGTCTGCCACGGCGCAGACTCAGCGCGATCTCGCGGTCGCCGCGCCGAATCAGATCGTCCATCATCGCGTTGTATTCATCCAGCGTGATCGACTCCGGCTTCTTGCCGAGCGCCTTCGCGATGCCGTGCCGGTGCTTGTCGATATGCCGGCCGACGTAGGACAAGCTATCCCACCGCGCCATCCTGGCGCGCTCGATCAGCCGCAGCAACTCGCGTTTCGGGAGCTGCTCGCGCTGCCGCGCCGCCATCTGCCAGCGCTCGATCTCGTCGGCCTCCTGCTCGATCACCTCCGGATCCACCCCAAGATACGCCACCGTCACCGTCCGGCAGCGGAAGTGATACGGCGGCAGCCCCACGTTCGCGGGCAGCACCTTCGTCCCGCCCGACATCGCCATGCCCGCATCCCACATCGGCCAGGCCGCCTTGGCCGCCTCCATGTGGCCGCGCTCGATGGCGGAAAGATACTTGTCCCGCTGGCGCTGGATCGTCTCCAGCCGGATCAGCCGCCCGTGCATCGAGCGGCAGATCGGCGTGGTGCGCTCGTCGATGTGCGCGCGCACCTCAAGATACCGCACCCCCGCCTGTTCATACCCCGCCACGCGCCCGAGCTCGCGCGTCTTGGTGGCGATCGTGTCCGCGGTCAAGTGCCAGTAGGCCATCCCGCGCGCCTCGATGCCGTCGCACGCCTGCCGCAACCGGTCTGCAAGCGTCTCGTACGTCCAGCCGCCCTCGAAAAACTCCGCCACCGCGCCGGTCACGGCATGGCGCGTGCCCGCGTCCCAGTGCCGGGCGATCCAGTGCAGATCGAACCGGCGCACCAGATCGAGCGCCGCTTCGTCCTTCACGCCGAAGGCGTAATCCACCCCGGCCGCCCGCCGCGCCGCGGCCATCGCCTCGGCTTCATAGATCGCCTGCGGCAGCGTCGCCACCGGCCCCTCCATCGCCAGGCGCATCGCCTCACCGCCGACCTCCGCCTCGATGGCGGCGAGCACCCGCGCCTCATCCGCCTTGGAAAAACGGGCCGGATCGACCCCGCGCAAAGCCTCCAGCGCCCGGCGAAAAGCCGCCTCCACGCCAAAGCTCCACGCCCGCGTCATCGCCTGGGAAAGCCGCTCGCGCAAGGCTTCAAAGGCCGCCTCATCCTTGATCAGGATCGCAATCAGCCGCCTGCGCAGGCCATCGATCTCCGCATCGCGCGCCGTGTCGCACCGATCCATGCCGTATCTCCTCGAAAGTGATCCACCGCGCGCCGCAGCCCTCGCAGACGCGATAGCGCTTGATGAGCCCGCCGCCCTCGGCCGCCAGCCGCACCGTGCCATACACGCGCACCGCGCATCCGCCGCAGGATGGACAGATCATCCTCTCCCCTTCAGCGCCGCCCGCGCCTGGGCGATATAAGCCTTGATGCGCTCGCGCTGCTCTGGCGTCGGCGCCGGCGGCGGCAGCGCCGCTGGCGTCTGCCTCGATGGCATGTGCTGCCAGATCGCCGTCGGCGCCGGCCAACGCTCGGCATGCGCGCAGAGCAGGCGAAAAGCCGTGCGAATGCGCGGCGCATCCAGCGTCTCCTCCCAGCGCCCGCCGCGCACCATGAGCGCATCCGCCCAGGCCAGCGCCACCGCCTCCACCGCGTCCGCCGGCGGGCAGCCCTCCAGCCTCAGCACCAGCAGCCGCTGGATGCCCTCGGCCACCTCCGCCACCAGCCAGCCAGGCGCCTCGCTCATGCCGCGCCCCTTGCCCGGCGCTTGAGCGCCTCAAGCCGCATCACCCCATCCACCGTCGCCGACGGCTTGGCCGACACCGCGCTAGCCTCGCGCGCGCGCGTCGCCTCCACGGCCACGGGCGCGCCCGCCTGCCGCGCGGCCACGCTTTCGGCCACGCGCTTCAAATAGTTGTGATTCTGCAGCGGCTGCACATCCCCCGCCTCGCGTTTGGCCAGCATCGCCTCCACCGTCTCGGCGAGCGCCGCCTCCAGCGCCGAGGCCTCGATGCCCAGCGCCAGCACCTCGCGCGCCAGCCGCAGCGCCCGATCCCAAGCCAGCGCCCGCTTCGCCGAGCGGAAAAGCCCCAGATACCGCACCAGCGCGCGCGATAAGCCATCCGGCAGCGTCGCCAGAAGCCCAAACAGCTCCCGCGCCGCCGCCTCCTCCGCCCACGCCTCCAGCGCCGTCTCGGCGTGGCACACCGGACACCTCAGCCTCACCGTGCCACCTCGCGCTGATGTTGATACGCCAGCGCCGCCACCGCCTTGCGCAGCATCGGCGCCGGTGCCCACTCGATCCGCTCCACCGCGCAGCCCATCTGCTTCAGTACCCCCAGCGCATACGCCGGGAACGGCCGCCGCAGCGCATGACACTGCGCCGCGAGCTTGCGGATCATCGGCCCGCGATCGTCAGCCGCCCTGACCTCGATCCTCGGCAGCCGCACGGCCGCGCCCGCCTTCTGCCAGTGCCGGATCAGCCGCATCAGCGCCGCCTCGTCCATGTCTCGGCAGCTCTCCACCCCGGTCACCTGCAGCTGCACAAGCCGGCGCGTCTCCTCGTCCGCGCCCACCTGGGCCGCGGCCATGTGCGCCAGCGCGATTAGCCTCTTCCTGTTCATGTCGGCCTCCATCAAGCCTGCCCGCGCGCAAGGCGCGGGCAGGGTTCATGCGGCAAACAGCGTCGTCAAGCCTCCCGCGCCGCGCGCCATGTCACACTGCGGCCCGTCGAGACCGTCAGGCACGCGCGGATCGCCGGGGCCAGCGGCTCGTCACCGTCGGCCGCCATCTCCTTGAGCTTCTCTTCCGGCTTGTAGACCGTCTCTTCCTTGACCAGATCAGCAAAGCGAAAGCCCAGCACGGCCTTCAGCCGCTCGGCGTCCTTGATCTTCACGCCTTCGCGGCACACCACGGTCGCCGCACACACGCCGGTGGCGAACAGCCGCGTGCCGCACTCGAAGCCATCCGCCAGCACGCGGTTGATCTCGTCGAGCCGCTGCTGCAAGGCCTCGATCTCGCCCTTGATCCGCCAGCCATCGATCAGGAGCTTCACCGTCGCGGGATCCAGCGTCATCTCCTGCCCATCGACGATCCTCACCCCGCTAGGCACCTTCGCCTCTGCCTGCGTTTCAACATTCTTCAAAGCCGTTTTGGCCATCATTCACACTCCTTTTCAATGCCCGCCGCCACGGGCCCGCTCCGAAAACCATCCGCCAGCGCCTCCGCCGCCTTCATCGCCGCCCCGCGGTCGCCATGAATGGCGATGTCCTTGAGCGCCAGCTCATACCGGCCAAGGCGCGCGATCAATCGCGCCACGACCCACGCATCTTCCACCGTCGCCATGCCGCACTCGATGCGCTCCACCAGGCTCATCACACCCCCTCCAGATCGCGCCGCGCCGCCGCCACATGCGACGCCGCCATCGCCTCGCCCGCCGCCTGCGCCATCATCCGGGCCAGCCGGATCACCTTCACGGCCGCCCGCAGCGCCCCGTGCCCGCGGCCGATCTCCATCACCTCGCGCCACGCCTCGGCGCCCGCAGCGCGCGCCACCGCCTCGATGTCCGCATCCTGCGCGCGGGCCAATCGCACCCGCTTCCCGATGCGGCTAAACAGCCGGTCGAGGTAAGCCGCCCGCACCCCGCCCGTCATGCGCGTGTAGAGCATCTCGTTGCCCACCAGCGCCAGCCCCACCCCCGCCGCATCGTGGATCGACCGCAACGCATCCAGCGCCGCCACCGAAAGATGCTGCGCCTCATCCACGACGATCAGACCCCCGGTCTCGCGCACCCGTGCCACGATCTCCCGATGGATGCGCGCCGGCGACTGCGGGCAATCCTTCACCCCCACCGCCGCCGCCACCTCCTCCAGGCACGCCGTCACCCCCGCGTGCCCCGGCGTCATCACCGCCACCCACACCGCCGGGCGCGTGCGGGCATACTCCGTCACCGCCAGCGTCTTACCAACCCCAGCCGCCCCGTAGATCACCGCGACATCGGACGCCATCTGCGCGTAAGCCAGCGCCGCCAGCACCCGAGCGGCCGTCGGCGTCGCAACGAACCCGGGCGCCTGCGGCAGCCGCGCCTGCTGCCGCTCATCGCGCGCGGAAAGCCATGCGGAGAGCCGCTCCACGATCCGCGCCGGATCCGCCGCATACGACCCCGCCAGCACCTGCGAGAGCGCCGAAGTGGATACCCCGGCCTCCTTCGCCACCTTGCTCTGCGTCGTCTCGCCGGCCTCGATCAGCCCGCGCACCCGCTCGATCACATCCACTGCTGCCTGTTGCATATCGTTCTCCGTCTGCCTGAAACCCGGCGCGCCGCCCGGTGCGCCGGTGCGCGGGCCTCTGGCCCGCAAATCCATGCCATCACCCCGCCAACTGCCGCCGCGCCATCTCCAGGATCAGCGCATCCGTCCTGGCCACCATCTCATCGATCCGCGCATCCTCCTCGGGCCGCCGCGCCGCCAGCGCACCCGCCTGGAACAACCGCACCGCCGCCGGCTCGACCGCCGCCTCGCCCGCCGCCTGCGGCAGCACCCGCTCCACCTTCTCCAGATACTTCAGCCGCTCCCGCGCCGCTCGCCGCGCCGCCGCCCGCCAGCGCTTATCCGCCTGCGCCGCCGCCTGATCGTCGAAGCGCCGCACCCGGCAATCCGCCGTCCCGTGATAGCGCCCATCCAGCCCGAACACGTGGCACGGCTTGGCAAGATCGTCCGGATCGAACCGCGCCACCACCTTCTGCCCCACCAGCGCCGCGCCGAACTCGCCCAGCCCATAGCGGTTGCCGCACACCTCGATCGACGCATCCGGCCGCACCGTCGCCGGCTCTGCGGCAAGCAGCAGCATCGCCCGCTGGCTCTTGGAAAGCCGCGTCACCACCCGCCGCGCGTAGCTCTCGGCGAACGTCGCATCGAAGCTTCTCCCGCGCGCCGTCTCCGTCCGCCGCCCCTCGCGCGCGTTGTGCCGCGCAATCGCCTCCGCCACCACCTGCTCCAGCAACTGCCACTCGCATGGACTCGACCCATAGTTCTCCGGCTTCGCGTCCGGCTTGTTGCCGGTATATGCCCCGGCCAGCCGAGGATCCTTCGCCACCTCCTCGCACAGATCGCGAAACGCCCGCTCGATCGGCTTCGCCTGACCGTGGAACGGCGTCGCCCAATGCACCTCGATCCCAAGCAGCGGCAGCGCCCCCAACATCTCGTCCGGCTGCGTCTTGAACCGGAAGCGCCACGGCACCCCGCCCGTAATCAACTTCGCCCCGAACTCCCGCCCGTTGTCCATCAGCGCGTGCTCCGGGATGCCGTATCGCTCCACCATCTCCCCGAACGCCAGCAACACGCTCAGCGCGTTCAAGGTCGGCGTCAGCCGCCACGAAAGAATCTTCCGGCTATACACGTCCTGCCACGCCACCAGATGCGCCCGGCCCACCCCGCCGCCGAAGCGATCCGGCAGCCGCACCAGCACATCCAATCTGTGCCCGTCCGCGTTCACCCACTCCAGCGCAGCAAGATGCGCCACAGACCGCTTCTGTGCAGGAAAACTCGCCTCGAACGCCTTTTTCCCCTCCCGCGCCAGCAACTTCAGCCGTGGGTCCAGCCGCGCGATCCGCCGCGCCACCGAGTCATACGACGGCATCGCCCAGCCATGCCGCGCCGCCGCCGCCTTCACCCGGCGGTAAACCGCCGTCAAAGCAGGCTTCTCAGGCCTTAAATAGTCTTTCAAAATGGCGTCCCACGCCGGGCCGGAAATCTCCGCCTCCCGCTGCGGCTGCACCCCCCAGCGCGGCGCCAGCAACGCCGGCCACGCCGCCACCGGCGCATGCTGCACGCCAGCCAGCGCCCCATACCCCCACCACCACCGCGCCAGCGTCCCCGCCGGAACCCCGGTCTCCTGCGCCGCCGCCTGCATCGCCGCCCGCGCCGGCATCCCGCCATCGACGAGCCTCTTGATCACAAGACACGCCCGCGCCCGCCGCAGCGCCTCCTCGCGCACCCGCTCAGGGCGCGCGGCCAGCTCATCCACCATCCGATGCCATGGCGCATCGGTATCCTGTTGAAGATCGGGAAAGGTGGCGGGGGTAGCCGGATTGGACGATCCGGCCTTCAGCGCTACAGCGGGCGTCCCACCCGCCTGGGGCGCTTTCCCGGCCAAGCCGACCCGTCGGACGGCATCACCGGGTGCCGCCATGGGCAGCGGCGCGCCGCTCCCATGGCCGAGGCTCTGGGCCGACTGGCAATGTCGGCTAACGCCACCCCCGCCGGCGAGCCCACCGTCCGCGCTGGCGGGCGCGGCCCCGTCAGGGGCGGGGCTGGAGCACGCCCCGCCGATAGGCTCGCCGCCGGGGGCTGGCATGCGCCAGCCGCCAGCGTCTACGCCTGCACGATCTCGGTAAACACCGCCCCGCGCGCGATATCCCGCTCCGATCGCCTGACCGCCCGTATCACCTTCTCCGCCATGATCTCCGGGCGGATGATGCCGTGCAGCGTCTTGTAGATCGCCATCTGCACCTGCCACAGCGCCTTCCACGTCACGCGCCGCGCCCCGCAGATGGCCACCGCCTCCGGCGCCAGCGCCTCCGACTGGTAATACGCCCACTCGTCCTTTTCCATATCCCACTTCTTCATGCTTCCTCCTGTCTGCTGAATGGCCCGCGAGGGCCGCGTTGAAAAAACCCGCATCGCCGCCTGGGGCGGCAATCGCCGCCGCCTGCTGCACGATCAGATGGCGCTCCACCCGCTCGCGCACCTCCGGTGGCAGCGCCGAGAGGTCATACAGCCGCCGCCTGCCGCCCCGGCAGGTCTCCTCGGTGTAGGGCCAGGATTCGCGGAGGGCCCGCTTTTTCACGGCATCCTTGGACACGCCGAGACACTCGGCGAGTTGCTCAAGTGTGTAAGCGGTCATTCGACCACTCCGTCCTTGATGCCAAGCAACACTGCTGCCTTGTGCGCCTGACCGCGCCTCCCTTTGAACCGGCCACGCAGCAACTCATAGACGATACGGTCAGAGACGCCGATCTCCCGGGCAAACTGGCGAATCGTCTTGCCGCGCCTGTCTAAGTCGGCCCTCGCCTCTTCCAAAGTTCTCACTCGTGTCATTTTTTGTGCCATCATGTGCGATGTGATGGCAACAATATAGCTCAATCGTGGAACTTGTCAAGCGCAATCGTGGAATTTTTTTGTTCCCCGCTTTTCACCGCTTAAAACCGGTGAACTGGGGAAATTCCCCGCTTGCACGTTCCCCGCTTGATCAAGTCAAGTGGGGAAGCCGAAGTGTCTGAGCTTGCTCAAAGGATCAAGGCATGGCGTCACGCGCTCGGCCTGACGCAGGATGAGTTCGCGCGTCGCGCTGGCATACCAAAGCGCACACTGGTCGGCTATGAGAACGCTGAACGCGAACCAGGATCGTCTGCCCTTGCCGCCATCGCCAGAACAGGCGTGGACATGCGCTGGCTGCTCACGGGTGAGGGCGAGATGCTGCCAAAGCCCGCACCAGATCAAGAAGAGAGTGAAACGGTTCCCGGCCCGCGCGGCCGCCGCTGGCATCACCTCATCGAGCTGGTCGAGACCTCCGACGACCCCGACGGCATGCTCGCCGACCTTTTCGCGCGCGCTCAGGACGAGGCAAGGCGGCGCGAGCTAGAGCGCGCGCTTATCGAACTCCGCGCCGAACTCGACCGCCTCAAGAAACGCGCCTGAACCCCGTTTGAACGCCTTTGAACGCCCCGCCGAAAACGTCCAAGCGCTTGCATACCGGTTGCCAAAAAATAAATATCCACAGACTTATCCACAGGCTGACTTCAAATCGCCACCCCTGTGGATAACTCACCCAACCCCGCGCCAGACAAAGAAATCCCGCCCTCCGCCCCATCTTCCCCACTTGCTCTCAAACCAGTTGCAAACCCTCACCGGGGATACAATTGCGCCAAATAATTCGCGCACAGAGGAGGGAGACCATCGTGCAGGACGTCATTGCCCATCCCAATGGCATTTATGCGGTCGATTCCGGTTATGGACGCCCCCAGCTTGCGGCGATCCATGTAATGGTCCATGAAGGTCGCGCGGCTGTGGTCGATACCGGCAACAATGCCTCGGTGTCACGGGTGCTCGCGGTACTGGCCAGTCTGGGCATTGCGCCGCAGGCGGTCGATTGGGTGATGCTGACCCATATTCATCTGGATCATGCCGGCGGCGCGGGCAGCTTGATGTGCGCGCTGCCCAACGCGCGCTTGGCGGTGCATCCGCGTGGGGTGCGGCACATGGCCGATCCGCAGCGCCTGTGGGAGGCGACGGCCGCAGTCTATGGCGCCGAGCGCGCTTTTTCGCTGTATGGCCGTCTGGTCCCGGTGCCGCTCGAACGCATCGAGCCGGTGGCCGACGGCCAGGTTTTGACGTTGGCCGGGCGCTGCCTGCGGGTACTGCACACCCCTGGTCACGCCCGCCACCATATCTGCATTTGGGATGAAGTGGCCAAGGCGTTCTTCACCGGCGACACGTTCGGGCTGTCCTATCGGGAACTGGATGTGGATGGGCGGGCGTTCATCTTTCCGACCACTACGCCCACCCAGTTCGATCCCGACGCCATGCATGCGTCGATCGACCGCATGCTGTCTTTCGATCCGCAGGCCATGTACTTGACCCATTACAGCCGGGTCACCGATGTGCGGCGTCTGGCGGCCGACCTGCACCGGCTGATCGACACTCAGGTGGCGGTGGCGCGGGCCGCGCGCGGCGATGGGGTGGCGCGTCATGTGGAGATTCTCGCCGGACTGGAGCAGATTGCCCGCGAGGAAGCCGCCCGCCAGGGCTGGACCTTGTCCGAAAACGACATGCTGGAATTGCTGCGCGACGATCTCGAACTCAACGCGCAGGGGCTGGGCGTCTGGCTGGACAGCCTGCGCGTACCCGAGCCCGAAACGGTTTGAGCGGACCGGACAGCCATGCACGCCGATCCCCGGTTCGAGGTTGACCCGCAGCGCCGCTTTGGTGGCATTGCACGCTTGTATGGGGAGGAGGCACTGGCTCGACTGGCCGCCGCTCACCTCTGCGTGGTGGGCATCGGCGGTGTCGGCTCGTGGGCGGCAGAGGCACTGGCCCGTAGCGGCGTGGGGCGGCTTACCTTGATCGATCTGGACCATGTCGCCGAATCCAACATCAACCGCCAGGCGCATGCGCTGGAATACACCCTTGGGCAGGCCAAGGTGCTGGCCATGGCAGAGCGTCTGTGCGCCATCAATCCGCAGCTCGTCGTTGATCCGGTCGAAGCGTTCGTGACCACGGACAATGCCGGTGCGCTGCTGCAAGGCTTCGATCATGTCATCGATGCGATTGACCACGTGAGCGCCAAGATCGCCATTGCCCTCACCTGTAGGGCCCGTGGCATCGGACTGACGATGACCGGTGGCGCCGGTGGCAAGACCAACCCCTGCGCCATTCGTGTGGATGATCTGGCACGCAGCAGCCAGGACCCCTTGCTCGCCAAGGTGCGCGCGCGCTTGCGCCGGCAGCACGGTTACCCGCGAGAGCCGCGGCGCAAGTTCGGTATCGAGGTGGTCTATGTGGATGAACCCGTGCGCCGGCCGCAGCGAGCGTGCGATAACGCCCGCGGGCCGCAGGGGCTGAGTTGTGCGGGCTATGGCTCCAGCATGATGATGACCGCAAGCGTTGGTTTGGCCGCGGCCGCGCGGGCGGTCGAACGTCTGCTGATAACGGTTGGCGCGGATGCGCAATCTCCCGGGAGAGGGAAAACATGAGTCAGGATCGGGCCATCATCCTGTTTGGTCACGGCGCCCGCGATCCGGAATGGGCCGCGCCGATGCGCCGGATGCGCGCACGTTTGCTGCAAAGTGCGCCCGATGTGCGGGTGGAGCTGGCCTTCATGGAGTTCATGAGCCCGACGTTGGACCAGGCGGTCGATGCGGTGGTGGCCGATGGCGCACGGGCGGTGACCGTGGTGCCGATATTTCTGGCGCAGGGCGGTCATCTCAAACGCGATGTGCCGCTGCGGGTCGAAGCCGCCCGGCGGCGACATCCGGGCACCGACTTTACGCTCGCACCGGTCATTGGCGAAGATGATGGCGTGCTGGCGGCCATGGCGGCAGCCGTGTTGGGCTTTGCCTCGATACAGCCTCAACGCTGACCTCACGATGGCGTGTCCGGCTGCGTGTGCGCGGCAGATTGACACACCTTAATATATTAGAAGATACTAATAAACATGAACGCTATCTTCTACTACATCAAGCGCCTGTGCATCGGTGTCGTCTTGGTTGCCGTCAGCGCTGCGGTTGTGGCCGAGGTGCCGACCCTGCGCGTTCAGGCTGCCAGGGCGGCGCTGCGCACGCCTTTTGAAGCGACCATCGAGGCGGTGCAGCAAAGCGTGGTGGCGGCGCGGGTACCGGGCCGGATCCTTGCATACACGGTCGATGCCGGTGACCGGGTGGCCATGGGCCAGGTTCTGGTACGCATCGATGCCGAAGAGGCGGCCGCCGGATTGGCGCAGGCCGAGGCCGGGGTGGCGCAGGCCGAGGCGGCGTCGATCAACGCCCGTGCCCACTTTGTCCGCAGCCAGGCGCTGTTTGCGCAGCGTTTCATCAGCCAGGCTGCGCTGGACCAGGCGCGTGCCGCCTTGGACGCGGCAGAGGCTGCCCTGCGTGCGGCACAGGCAGCGCGCAGACAGGCCGCCGTGGCGCGCGACTATGCCGAGGTGCGCTCACCGCTGGACGGGCTAGTTGCCGCCCGGCATGCTGAGGCGGGCGAAATGGCGCAGCCCGGCATGCCCTTGCTCACCGTTTATCACCCGGGCACGCTGCGTGCCGTGGTGGATGTGCCGCAGCGCCAGTTTGCCGAGGTGTCCGCTGCGCAGATGAGTGCGCGGATCGAAGTCGTCGACGACGGCCGCTTCATCGACGCGGCAGCGGTTACCGTGCTGCCGGCGGCCGACACCCGTACCCACACTTTGCGTGTGCGGGTGGACCTGCCGCCTGGGGTCGAGGGCTTGTTGCCGGGCATGTTCGTCCGGGTCCACCTCTTGGGCGGCGATGCGGTGCGACTCAAAGTGCCCAGCGCGGCCATTTTGCGCCGTGGCGAGCTCACCGCGCTTTATGTGGCCAGCCCCGCCGGGCGTTTCACCCTGCGTCAGGTACGCATCGGTGCGCCGGAAGCGGATGGGCAGGTCGAGGTCTTGGCCGGGCTGCGGGAGGGCGAAACCATTGCGCTGGATCCGGTGGCGGCCGGCATCGAGGCGGCGGCGGGGCCGTCACGATGAGCCGGGTAGCGGGTCAAGAGGCCGCGCTCGGCCTATCCGGGCGGCTGGCCAGGGCTTTTCAAAGCAATGCGCTGACGCCGCTTTTTGCCTTGGTGCTACTGTTGGCTGGGGTATTTGCGACCTTGATCACTCCCAAGGAAGAGGAGCCGCAGATCGATGTCACCATGGCCAACGTGTTCGTGCCTTTCCCCGGTGCGGCGGTGCGGGATGTGGAGGCGCTGGTGGCACGCCCGGCCGAGCAGGTGCTGTCGCGCATGGCCGGTGTCGAGCATGTGTATTCGGTGTCGCGGCCCGGACTGGCGGTGATTACCGTGCAGTTCGAGGTCGGCGTGCCCAACCAGGACGCGCTGGTGCGCTTGTACGACACCATTCATTCGCACCGCGATTGGATCAGCCCGGAACTGGGTGTGGGCGAGCCGATCATCAAGCCCAAGGGCATCGACGATGTGCCCATCCTCAGCCTTACCTTCTGGACAGCCGACCCCGAGCGCTCCGCTTTCGAGATGCAGCAGGTGGCGCACGCGGTGGAGCTCGAACTCAAGCGTCTGCCCGGCACCCGCGATGTAGTGACCATCGGCGGGCCCGGTCGCGTGGTGCGGGTCGATATGGACAGCCAGCGCATGAATGCGCATGGCATCACCGCGCAGGATATTCGTGCCGCGTTGCAACTAGCCAATGCATCGCAGCCGGCTGGTGCGCTGGTGCGCAACAACCGCGAGGTGCTGGTGCAAACCGGCACCTATTTAGAATCGGCCGAAGATGTGCGCCGGCTGGTGGTCGGGGTGGCCGACGGCAAGCCGGTTTATCTGCGCGATGTAGCTTCAGTGGAGGATGGTCCGGAACAGCCAGCGCGCTACGTGTGGTTCGGTACCGGGGCGGCGGCCGAGGCAGCGGGTGTGTCCGCGCATGGCGTGTTTCCGGCGGTGACCCTGGCGGTATCCAAAAAGCCCGGTGCCAACGCCGCCGATGTGGCCGAGCAGCTCATCGCGCGCGCCGAGTCACTGCGCGGGGCGATCATTCCGGAAGGCGTCCACTTCACGGTGACCCGCAACTACGGCAAGACCGCCAGCGAAAAAGCCAATCAGTTGATCGGCAAGCTGGTGTTCGCCACCGCGGCGGTGGTGCTGCTGGTGCTCTTCACGCTCGGCCGCCGCGAGGCGGTCATCGTCGGCGTGGCGGTCACCCTGACCCTGGCGGCCACACTGTTCGCCTCCTGGGCCTGGGGTTTCACCCTCAACCGGGTGAGTCTGTTCGCGCTGATCTTCTCCATCGGCATTCTGGTCGACGACGCCATCGTGGTGGTCGAGAACATCCACCGCTGGAAGACGCTGGAGCCAGACACGCCGCTGCGCGTACTCATTCCCCGCGCGGTCGATGAAGTCGGCGGGCCAACCATCCTGGCCACTTTCACCGTGATCGCGGCGCTGCTGCCGATGGCTTTCGTCACCGGGCTGATGGGGCCGTATATGAGCCCGATCCCGATCAACGCCTCGATGGGCATGTTCATCTCGCTGGCGGTGGCCTTCGTGGTCACGCCCTGGTTGGCGCTGCGCCTGCTGCGTGGGCACGGCGGACACGATGCCGGGGCCGAAGACCGCCTCACCCGCCGGCTGGACGGACTGTTCCGCCGCATCATGGGGCCGATGCTCGATGCCCGGCGTGGCGCCCGGGGGCGCGGGCTGCTGTGGTTGGGGGTAATGCTGCTGATCGCCGCATCCCTGGCGCTGCCGGTAATGCAATGGGTGGTGCTCAAGATGCTGCCTTTCGACAACAAGTCCGAGTTCCAGGTGGTGCTCGACATGCCAGTGGGCACCCCGCTGGAGGAGACCGCCCGGGTGCTGCGCGAGATCGGCGAAGAACTCGGCAAGATCGAGGAAGTCACCGACTGGCAAGCCTATGCCGGCACCGCTTCGCCAATCAATTTCAACGGTTTGGTGCGCCAGTATTACCTGCGCGCGGCGCCGGAGATGGGCGATGTCCAGGTGAATCTGGTGGATAAATCGGCGCGTGCGCGCAAGAGCCACGAAATCGCCAGCGCCGCGCGTGCGGTGGTCACCGAGATCGCACGGCGCAATGGCGGCAATGCCAAGGTGGTGGAAGTGCCGCCGGGGCCGCCGGTGCTCTCGCCGATCGTCGCCGAGCTCTACGGCCCGGACTACGCCGGCCAGCTTGCCGTGGCACAGCAAGTGCGCGCCGCTTTCGAGGCCACCGCGGACGTGCATAGTGTCGATGACACGGTGGACGAGGCTGCGCCCAAGTTGGTGCTGCGGGTGGATCAGGCCAAAGCGGCGCGCATGGGCGTCGCCCAGGCCGATATCGTCGAGGTGGTGCGTCTGGCGTTGGCCGGCGAGAACGTCACCCCGATCCACGGTGGCGACAATAAGTACGAGATCCCGGTGCGTATCCAGTTGCCCGCCAACCGCCAGGCGGATGTGGGCGAGTTGCTGCGGCTGCAGGTGCGCGCGCGCGACGGCGCCTTGGTGTCGGTGTCGGAACTGGTGGAGGTGCGCGAAACCGAGCGGGAGCAAATCGTCTATCGCAAGGACCTGTTGCCGGTGGTCTATGTGACCGGCGACATGGGCGGGCGGCTGGATTCGCCGCTTTACGGCATGTTCGACATCCGCAGCAAACTGGCCGGCTTGCAACTGGAAGGGCCGGGGCGCGCGGGCGGGCTGGGCGAATGGTTCATCCGCGCGCCCAAGGATCCGTATGCTGGCTACCAGCTCAAATGGGATGGCGAATGGCAGGTCACCTACGAGACCTTCCGCGACATGGGTGCGGCCTATGCGGTGGGCTTGGTGCTGATCTATCTGCTGGTGGTGGCGCAGTTCCGCTCCTATTTGGTGCCGCTGATCATCATGGCACCGATCCCGCTCACCATCGTCGGCGTGATGCCCGGCCACGCCTTGCTGGGGGCGCAATTTACCGCCACCTCGATGATCGGCATGATCGCGCTCGCCGGCATCATCGTGCGCAACTCCATCCTACTGGTGGATTTCATCAACCAGCAGATTGAGGAAGGTGTGGCCTTCGCCGACGCGGTGATCCGCGCCGCCGCGGTGCGTGCCAAGCCCATTGGACTGACCGCGCTGGCGGCGATGATTGGCGCTTTCTTCATCCTCGACGATCCCATCTTCAACGGGCTGGCGATCAGCCTGATCTTTGGCATCCTGGTGTCCACCCTGCTGACCCTGGTGGTCATTCCGGTGCTCTACTATGCCGCCATGCACCGCCGGGTTGGCATGTTGCAAGGAGAATCCTGATGACGCTTACCACCAACCAGTATGTACGCATCTTCGCCGGCGCCTTCGTGTTGATTTCGCTCGCACTCGGCGCGGAGGCTTCGCCGCTGTTCGTCAGCAAGCACTTCCTGTGGTTGACCGCCTTCGTCGGTGCCAATCTGTTCCAAAGCGGTTTCACCGGGCTGTGTCCGCTGGAGAACATTTTGCGCAAATTGGGCGTCAAGGATAGCGTCGGCGGTTGTTGAGACCGGCTGTGCATTTGGCCGCCGAGGCGCCGGGCACTGGGACGATCGCATCGCAGCCGCCCAGTTATCGCCGCGCGCTGCGCACCCTGGACGAAGCCGCTGAGGCTGCGCGTGAAGCGTCCGCCCTGTGTGAGCGTCCCGCCGGGGTCGAGCGTGGTTTGATCGAACTGCTGGTCAATGCCATCGAGCACGGCAATCTTGGCGTGGATCATGCTTTGAAGGCCCAACTGCTGGCCTGCGGACGATGGCAAGCCGAAATTGCCAAGCGGCTCGACATGCCGGGTTTCCGGCAGCGGCAGGTGGTACTCAGTGCCTGGGCAATGGTCGGCGGCTGGTGTTTCGAGATCGCCGACGATGGCGCGGGTTTCGACTGGCGGCCGTGGCTTGCAGCCGATCCGGCCCGTGCGGCAGCGCCCAACGGCCGCGGCATCGCGCTGGCGCGCAGTCTGTGTTTTGACGAGTTGTACTTTCTGCCGCCCGGCAACCGTGTGCGTGCGTTGGTGTTTGACACCGTCGAGCCGTCGGCATGAAGCCCAGCGCCTGGCCGGCGCGCGATCGCTTACAATCGCGCCCCATGAAAAATTCCATGCAACCCGCCCCTCATGGCGCCGAATCCTCACCGCTGGGCCGCCCGGTGGCTTATCGTGACACTTATGCGCCGGAACTGCTGTTTCCCATCGATCGCCAGCTCAAGCGGGATGAACTGGGCATTGCGGCTAACGCTCTGCCTTTCATCGGTGCCGATCTGTGGAACGCTTACGAATTGTCCTGGCTCAACCCGCGCGGCAAACCGGTAGTCGCGCTAGGGCATATCGAGGTGCCGGCCGATTCGCCCCGGCTGGTGGAGTCCAAGTCGCTCAAGCTGTATCTGAACGCCTTTAACCAAACCCGTTTCGACAGCGCCGAAGCGGTGGCCGCGACGGTCCGCGCAGACCTCTCCGCTGCGGTGGGCGCTGCGGTCAACGTGGCAGTCTTCCCTCTGGCTGCTTCGACCGTGCGCAGTTTCGGCCTGCCGGACGGTTTGTGCTTGGATGAGCTGGACATCGAGATCGATACCTACCAACCGACGCCGGAATTTCTGCGCACTGGATGCTGCAGCCGTGTCGTCGAGGAGACGCTCTACTCGCATCTGCTCAAATCCAACTGCCTGGTGACCGGACAGCCGGACTGGGGCATGGTTGCGGTGCGTTACCGGGGCGCGGCGATCGACCGAGCGGGGTTGTTGCGTTACATCGTGTCGTTTCGCAGCCACAACGAGTTTCACGAGCAATGCGTCGAGCGCATGTTCTGTGACATCATGGCGCGCTGCGCCCCACAGGCGCTGCTGGTGTGGGCGCGCTACACCCGTCGCGGCGGCCTGGACATCAATCCCTGGCGCGGCACCCCCGGCAGCTGCAGCCCGGGCAACTTCATGGAAGTCCGCCAGTGAGCGGCGCGGCTGCACTGGTCCGGTGCCGTCCAAAGTACGTCAGCCATCGTGTTCCAGGGTAGCAAGAGCGGTCGGTCTGGTTTAGTATCGGCGGGTGTTTCACCACCACCACAATGAGGGAAAATCATGAAGATGTTCGTTGCCGCCGCGGTGGCCGCCGGCCTGCTGTCTGCAGCCCCTGCCTTTGCTTCTGCCGATCTGGCCAGCAAGAAAAATTGCTTGGCCTGTCATGCGACCGACAAGAAGATGGTCGGCCCTTCTTATAAAGAGGTCGCGGCTAAATACGCCGGTCAGGCAGACGCGGTGGCCACGCTCGCTGCCAAGATCCAAAAAGGAGGGGTCGGCGTGTGGGGTAAGGTGCCGATGCCGCCCAACCCGCAGGTCAATGACGCCGAGGCCAAGGCGCTGGCCGAGTGGGTGCTGAGCCTGAAGTGATCGCGCGCTCGATCAAGCCTTGAAAAAAACCAGCCTGCGGGCTGGTTTTTTGTTACGGCATAACTCCTTTGGGTGGGTGTCGCAGCCAGCGTTCGGCTTCCGCGGTGGCGGCCGGCGGGGCGAAATGGTAGCCCTGCATGATGTCGCAGCCGAGCGCGCGCAGCATCTGCGCTTGCTCTGCCTGTTCGACACCTTCGGCGATGAGTTGCAGACCAAAGCCGCGGGCAATGCCGGTGATGGCCGAAATGATCGGGTTGATCGTCGGGCCATGCAGTTCGCGCACGAAACTGCGGTCGATTTTCAGGCAGCTGACCGGGAATTGCTGGAGATAGGACAGCGAGGAGTAACCGGTGCCGAAATCGTCGATCGCCACGCCAAATCCAGCTTCGCGTAAGGTGCGGACCTTGGTGGTGGCGGCACAGGCGTCCTGCATCATCATGCTTTCGGTGATCTCCAGCTCCAGCCGGTTAGGGGGGATGCGGTGCTGTTCGACAATACTGAGGATGTCCTCGACCATCTCCGGTTGGCCGAAGTCGTGCGGCGACAGATTCAGCGACAAGCGTAGATCGAGGTGTCCGGCCTGCCGCCACAGGGCAAGCTGGCGGCAAGCTTGGTGCAGAACCCAGCGGCTGAGCGCACCAATCATGCCGGCCTCTTCCGCGACCGGTACGAAAGTGGCCGGGCCGATTTGTCCATGTAGCGGATGGTTCCAGCGCAAGAGCGCCTCCATGCCGACTACCCGGCGCTGTGCGAGCGAAACCTGCGGTTGAAAGTAAAGCGCCAGTTCCGCCCGCTCGATGGCGCCATGTAAATCGTTTTCCAGCGACACGCGCTGGCGGTGATGGCTATCGAGTTCGGTATCGAAGAAGCGAAAGCCGTTCTTGCCGGAGCGTTTGACCTTGTACATGGCCACGTCGGCATGTCGGGTGAGGTCTTCGGCGCTGCGGCCGTCGCGCGGATACAGAGCAATGCCAATGCTCACCGAGGCACGAATGGGGCCCGCGCTGAGCATGAAGGGAGCTGAGAGTGCGTCGACGATTTTGCGGGCGATGGTTTGAGCATCTTCCGCGCAGCCGATATCCGGTAACAGCACGGTGAATTCGTCGCCACCCAGTCGGGCCAGGGTGTCGCCCCGCCGCAAGGTCTTGCCCAAGCGCTCGGCGAGATTGCGCAGCAAGGCGTCGCCGACGGCGTGACCATAGGTGTCGTTGATGCGCTTGAAGCGATCGACATCGATGAACATCACCGCCAAAGTGCCGGCTCGTCGCTGTGCCTGGGCGACGGCCAGTTCGAGGCGGTCACGGAACAGTACGCGGTTGGGCAGGCGGGTGAGCTGATCGTGATACGCCTGGAAGGTGATGATTTCCTCGGCCCGCTTGCGCTCGGAAATGTCGCGCGCCACACCGTATAGACCGATGCCGGAGTTGCCGTCCTGCTCAGCGTTCGTCATTGGCACACCGTTTAGCGCGACGGTGACGAAGGCATGTTCGTCGTCAGCCAATCCATGGCGGTTGCGACGCAGGCGCAGCTCCACATTGAAGCCGCTCGACTGGCCGTCTCGACACGCTTGCAACAGCCCCTGCATGCGGTCCTGATCCTCGGGCATGACCAGCAGCATGAACGGGCGTTTGAGCAACTGGCTGCGGGAAAGGCCCAGCAGCTCATCTGCACGTGGGTTGAGATAGCTGAAACGGCCCTCGGCATCCAGGGTGAAGATGAGATCGGGCGAGCTTTCCACCAGGTAGCGGTGCAAACGCTCCGACGCCCGCAGGCGTTGGCTCATCGCCCGGTTGGCGCGCTCCAGCGCGGTGCGGTGCAGGACGCTGTGCACTGCGCGTTGAATTTGCGCGACATGATAGGGCTTGCGCACGAAGTCATCGGCGCCGCCGCGCAGTGCGCCGATGGCCGCATCGATGGCATCTTCGCCGCTGATCATGATGACCGCCTCTTCGCGGCGATGCCGGGACAGCCAATCGAGCACCACCAGGCCGGTGCCATCGGGCAGGCGGTAGTCGAGCAGGATCAGCTCGTAGTTCTGCTCTGCAAGGCGCGCGAGGGTTTCGGCCACCGTGCCGCAGGCGTCGAACTGGCGTCCGGGCAGCGCGAGCACCTGCGGGAGCGTTCGCCGCATGGCGACGTCGTCATCGACGATCAGAATCCGGCATGGCCCATCCCCCCCCCGTCATGCGAGACGCTTGCGCTGCCGAACACGCTGTGCTCTGCCGGAATGACCATGATCCCCCTTGAAGGTGCAACCGCAGCCGAATGTGATGTGCCCTACCTTGCCGAAATTTCGCATCCGCCTGCGGGTTGCATAGCGGTGGACCGATTACTGCCGCGACAGTATCAAAACTCATTCAGCGTTTCAAAAGTTTACTGTCCGTCATTGAAGTGATGGTTGTGCGCGATGGCCGGTATCGATTGGAATGAACAGTTGGAAGCTGGTACCGCTGCCGGCCAGACTGCGGCACACCATGCTCGCTTGCCACGATGAGAGCATCTCACGCACGATCGCCAGCCCCATGCCTTGGTGAGGGCCGCCTTTGACCGAGGCGCCCAGGGCGAACAGGTTGGCTAAGCGTTCCGGCGGCAGGCCCGGACCGTTGTCGATGACTCGGATCTCCACGCACCGGCGTCCGTCGACCAGCACAGGCCCGGATGCGCTCAGCGCGCATCGTCTGCCGGGCGACAAAGCTTCGGAAGCGTTACGCAACAGATTCAGCAAGACTTGGCGCAACGCCGAAGCGGGCATGGCCACAGGCGGGAGCGTGCCGGCTTTGCGCACGTCAAAGCCGATACCGTGCCGCGCGAACAGCGCGCTCTCGCAAAGGGCCTGGATGTCGTCGAGCAGGCGGCCGACATCGCAACAGGGCGCTTCGGCAGCGTCGGGTTCGGGCAGGTTGGTCAGACGCCCCAGCAAGGTGCCGATCCGGTCGATTTCATGACCGATCAAGTCCAGCTCGCCGCAAAGCGCCTCATCCTGCGCTCTATTTTGGGCGAGCAGGCCAATGTAGCTGCGGATTACGGTCAGCGGGTTGTTCGTTTCATGCACCAGCGTGCGTGCCTGTTGCTGGTAAGCGGCCCGCAGTGCGTCGACTCGGCTGCGGTCAGCTTGCTGTTGTGCATCCAGTCCGTGCAGGTGGGTGCATACGCGCTCCAACAGGCTGCGCAAGGTATGCGCGTGGGGAGCCTGCGGCAGCGCTTCGGGCGGCAGCGCAAACACCGCCACCGCGGCGCCAGCGTCGAAGACGACCGGCAGCGCGGTGATGTCGGTGCTGTTCAACCAGCGCGCGATCTGCCAGTCGCGCGGCCAACGTACCTCTGACGCCTCACCAAAATGGACCGAAGCCGGCTCCTGGCTGCGCAGCGCCCGCGCAATGGCGCTGGTGTCGTCATCGCGATCCAGCGCCAGTTCGGCCACCCAGTCTTGCAACTGGGGCGCGATGGGCAGGCGGGCCGTCAGTCTGCCGTCGGCATCGGTCATCAGCAAGAGCGGCGCGTCGATACCGAACAGCAGCCGACAGGCAAAATCCAGGCGTGCTGCGCTGCGCGCTTCATCCAGCGTGCTGAAGGCGCTACCCAGCAGGCCGTCGACCGCTACGTTGCGTAGGCGGCCGGGCAGCGTTGCGATGGCATCGCTTGGCGCCGGAGCGGATGCGGCGCCGTGCTGCGCGACGATGAAGTCGACATCGGTGCGCAGAGCGAGGAGCACATCGGCCGGCAAACCGGATACGGTGGCCAGCGGCGGCGCTACGGCGCTGGCCGGATCGTTGCTCAGACGGTCGGCGGACCAGACGATGCGGGCCAGGGGATGGGCGGCGCACACTGTGTCCGGCTCGGCCTGAGCCAGATGCAGCGCATCGCATAGCGGCGGTGGCAGACCGCAGCGCTGGGCCAGTGCGGCTGCGCAATCGTTGGCGGAAAACTTGCTTTCGGCCGACAGCGCGCGGCCCAGGACCAGCCACATTGCCGCAAGATAGGCTTCGCGCGGCCGCGGGTAGCGGCATTCGAGCGCCAGGTGGTGGGCGCATTCGGCACATAGCAGGGCACGGTGGAGCAGTTCGGGCGGGTAGCCGGTGCAGGCTGGATCGAGCTGGGTCGCTTCGAACAACCAAACGCGCAGAATGGCGCGACCCGCCACGGCCAGACGGGTGGCTAGGGCGGTGCCCGGCTCGACAGCTTCATGGGTTTCGAGCGGGCGGGCGGCCAGCAGCGCACAGCACAGCGCGGCGTCGCGCAGGGCCCATTCGCCCAGCGCCTGCCAGTCGGGATCAGGCACGTCCAGACGCAGCAGCAGCTCGTCTGCCGAACTGGGTGCAAGGCGGGGCGCTAAGGCGCGGAGCGCGCCCGGCACCGGAAGGGTCATCGGACTGGCTCATCGGGGCGTTGGGCTGAGAGAGATTCTAGCGGTGAGTGTCCGTGTGCCCCGTGACCGATTGCGCAGGCGGAAGGCGGTCAGCCCTGCAAGCTGTCGGCAAACCCCAGCGCCGTGACATGTGCGCGATTGAGCAGGGTCGGCGCAATGTGTAAGTCATCTGCGGCTTTTGCCAGCGCTGCGCCATCGAAGGTTTCGCATAGCCGGGCAAGCTTCAGGAAGGGGGCAAATTCGCCTTGCTCGGCAAGCAGTGCTTCGGTGATCGCGGCCGGCAGGTTCATCTCTTCCAGCAGCGCCTGCATCGAGGTGCCAAGCAGTACATTGAGCAGTGAAAAAGCACCGGTGATAAAAAGATTGTCGAGTTCGGATTTGTCGAAGAACTGCGCGCCGATCTCCTCCATGAAGCGGCCGCGGGCAATGGCGGTTTGCATCATTGCCGGGGCGCCCGGATCGCGGCTGGCGGTGACCAGCAGCAGCGATAACCACTTGTTGAGGTTGTCGTAGCCCAGAATGCTCACCGCGTGGCGGAAGGATTGAATTTCGCACATCAGCCCGAAGCCGGCGGAGTTGATGTAACGCAAAAGCTTGTAGGACAGGGCGACGTCTTGTTTGAGCACCGCCTCGATGTCTTTGATATCCGCGTTGTTGCGCACCAGGTTGAGCAGGCGGACGATCTGCGCGTGTGCTGGCGACAGCGCCTTGGGTGGCGGGTTGCCGTGCAGAAAGAACCAGCCGGAAGCACCGTCGTATCCTGCGCTCACTGCTTTCTGAAAGGCGCCGACATCGGGCAGGCCCCAGGCCAGGCTGAGGCCGGGGGCCCCGTTGGGGGCGGGGTTTTTGCGCGCGTCCATGAGCACGAAGCGCCATTGGCTGTCGGCAGGCAAGGCGATACCGGGTGTGTACCAGCTCAAACATGTGCTGATTCCGGCTGCACGCAATTGTGGCAGGAGCGCTTGGGTGTGCGGGTGGGCGAGCGCCTGCACCGGGATTTCCACCATGGCATTTTGCGGCGCGCGCCAGTCCATGAGGTCTGGGGTGGGCACCAGGCGCCCGAGGCAGACGAACACGGTATGGCGCGATGGCCAGACATCGGCCAGCGCATTGAGCGTCTCGACCACCGCACCGACGCTTGGGCCGTGCGCGATCAGCCGGTTGGCGGTGATTGCGCGGTTTTTGTTGACCACGGGCTCGCGGGTGAGGATGGTGGTCTGGCTCATGACATCAACCGTTCGAATAGGTAAAAGCGTCGGCAAAAAAGGCGTTTTCGGCTAGACCGCAGCCGGCGACGAAATCCGCCCGTGCGGCTTCGATCATCGCTGGCGCGCCGCAGGCATAGACTTCGTACCCGGACAGGTCGGGCAGATCGTCCATGACGGCCCGATGGACCAAGCCGGTCCGCTCGTTCCATGTGTCGTTTTCGGTTGCATCCGAGAGTACCGGAATATAACGGAAGTTGGGCAAGGTCTGCGCCCATCCGCGTGCCAGCTCGTCCATGTACAGGCCGGCGCGGGTGCGCGCACCCCAGTACAGCACCATCGGGCGGGCGAGCCCGATGTGCAGCGCATGTTCGACGATGCTTTTGATCGGCGCAAAACCGGTGCCCCCGGCCAAGAGGACGATGGGTTTGTCGGACTCCTCACGCAAGAAGAAGCTGCCCAGCGGCCCTTCCAGGCGCAGGATGTCGCGCTCTTTCATGGTCTGGAAAACATGCGTGGTGAATTGCCCGCCGGGAATCAGACGGATGTGCAGTTCCAGATGGCCGGTTCGATGCGGGGCGTTGGCAATCGAAAAACTGCGTCGGCGGCCGTCGGCGAGGAGAAAATCAATGTATTGGCCGGCGCGGAACTGAAACGGTTCACTAGCCGGTAGTTTGATTTCCAGCATCATCACATCGTCGGCCAGGCGCTTGAGTGTCTGCACCCGGCAAGGCAGCTTTTTGACCGGAATGTCGCCGGCGCGGCTGACGTTGCGCGCTTCGAGAACGAGATCCGAGCACGGCATGGCGCGACAGAACAACGCCATGCCGGCAGCACGCTCAGCGTCGGTCAGCGCAGTCGCCGACCCAGTGCCGTAATCGACTGCGCCGGAGAGAATCCGCCCCTTGCAGGCGCCACAGGCGCCGTCGCGGCAGCCGTAAGGCAATAGCAAGCCGGCTTCCAGGGCGGCATCGAGGATGGTCTGGTCCGCAGCGGCTTCGAATTGCTGGCCGCCGGGCTGGAGTGAAATTTTGAACGGCATCGTGCGTGAGATAATCTGGCGATATGAAAAGAGTTCTGATCGTTGGCGCGGGGGATGTTGCACGGCGTGCCACGCCTTGGCTGGTGCGCCGCTTTCGCGTCTACGTGCTCTTGCGCAACCGGGCGGCTGCGCCCGCGTGGCGGTCGCTCGGGGCGGTTCCGGTGATTGCGGACCTCGATGACCGTCACAGCCTGAAGCGCCTTGCCGGATTAGCCCAGGCCGTGCTCCATTTTGCGCCGCCGCCGGCCACAGGGGAGGCAGACCCGCGCACCGCGCGCTTACTGGCTGCGCTGGCGCGCCGCGGCAGTGTACCACGGCGCCTGGTGTACATCAGTACGACAGGCGTATATGGCGACTGCGCCGGGCAAGCGGTGGATGAAACCCGTCCGCGCCGTGCACAGACCGCGCGTGCGCGCCGCCGGGTGGATGCCGAAGACCGCCTGCGTGCTTTCGGCCGGCGCAACGCGGCGCGTGTGGCGTTGTTGCGCGCGCCCGGCATCTATGCGGCCGACCGCTTGCCGCTGGAGCGCCTGCGCCGCGGCGATCCGGTGCTGGATGCCTCCGAGGATGTGCACACCAACCACATCCATGCCGACGATCTCGCCCGGCTTGCCTGCACGGCGTTGTTTCGTGCGCGGGGCGGGCGCGCCTTCAATGCGGTCGATCACACGCAGATGACGATGGGCGCCTATCTCGATCTGGCAGCCGACACCTTCGGCCTGCCGCGCCCGCCGCGCATGAGGCGCGCGGAAATCGCCACCCGCCTGTCGCCGACGACCATGTCGTTCATGTCCGAGTCGCGTGTGCTGTCCAACGCCCGCATCTTGCGGGAACTTCGTGTGCGGCTGAAATATCCGACGGTGCGCGAAGGCTTCCGCGCTGCCCTTGCCAAGGAGAAAACCCACCCATGCTCGTGATCAAGGCCCTACACATCATCTTCGTCGTGTCATGGTTCGCCGGCCTGTTCTACCTGCCGCGGCTGTTCGTCAATCACGCCATGGTCAATGACGCCGCCACCATCGAGCGCTTGAAGCTGATGGAGTACAAGCTCTACCGCTTCATGACTCCGCTGGGCATCTTGGCGGTTGGGCTGGGCTTGTGGCTGTGGTTCGGCTACGGTTTTGCCGGCGGCTGGCTGCACGCCAAGACGCTGCTGGTGGCAGGCTTGGTTGCCTACCATCTGTACTGTGGCAAGTTGCTGCGCGACTTCGCCGCCGGACGCAACACCCGTAGCCACCGCTGGTACCGGGTGTTCAATGAGGTGCCGGTGGTGGTGCTGTTTGCGGTGGTGTTTCTGGTGGTGCTCAAGCCTTTCTGAGCCGGCGCGCGTTCAGCCGGATGGCGGTAGGTCGGCCAGGCTGTTGAGGTTGGCAAACGCTTCGGCAACATCGTCGAACCCGACTTCGACACGCTTGCGGCTGCGCTGCCACGCATCCACCTTGCGTCCGCCTTCGGCCAGATAGGCGCTCAGTGCCGGCAGCAGTGTGCGGCGGCACAGGCAGAACACCGGGTGACTGCGTCCGCCGGTGGCAGCCACGGCGATCTCCGCGTCGTGGGCGAGCAGTGCGGCAAGCAGGCGGGCAACCAGATCGGCGGGCAATAGCGGTGCGTCACACGGAGCGGTGGCTACCAGTGTATGGCGCGCGCGTGCAAGGCCGGCGTGCAAGCCGGCCAGTGGCCCGGCAAAGCCGGTCAGTTCGTCGGCGAACACCGGGTAGCCGAAACCGGCATAGATGTCCAGGTTGCGGTTGGCGCTGATCAGGATCTCATCGACCTGCGGCGCCAGTGCGGCAATGACGCTCGCCGCCATCGGCCGACCGCGAAAATCGACCAGCCCCTTGTCTGCGCCACCCATGCGCAGGCCACGGCCGCCAGCAAGAACGAGGCCGCTGATAGCAGGGCGGGGCGTGGTCGGGTTCATGGGCGGATTGTAGCCGGCATTGCGCCACATCCGCCCGCAGCGTGAAGTGCCCCGCTACAATGGGCGCCAATCGCAAGCGTCTTGCCCATCTTTCGCCGCTGGCGCCCGCTGCCTGGGCGCTTTTTTCTGGATTCCTTATGTCCGAGCAGTTTTTTTCTCCCTGTCCGCGTGGCCTCGAGCCGCTACTGTCAGACGAACTCGCCACCTTGGGCGCGCAGGCGCCGCAGGCGGTACCCGGCGGGGTGGCCTTCGGCGGCGATTGGACGACCTGCTACCGGGTGAACCTGGAGAGCCGGCTGGCTACGCGCGTGTTATGGCGGGTGGCGGGCGGCCGTTACCGCAGCGAGGAGGACATTTACCGTATCGCCTACGCCCCGGCTTGGGCCAAGTGGTTTACGCCGGACGACACGCTGCGGGTGTTCCTGACCGCTAAGCAGTCGCCGCTAAAGAGCCTGGAGTTCGTGACCCTGCGTATCAAGGACGCGGTGTGCGACCACTTCCGCACCGTGGCCGGGCGGCGGCCCAGCGTGGATACCGCGAATCCGATGGTGCGCATCCATGCCTTTCTGACCCGCGATACGGTCACGCTTTACCTCGATACCTCGGGCGATCCGCTCTACCGCCGTGGCTTCAAACGTGCTGCGGTGGAGGCACCGCTGAAGGAGAACTTGGCCGCGGGCATTTTGCGTCTGACCGGCTGGCAGCCGGGCGAACCGCTGGTCGATCCGATGTGCGGCAGCGGCACCTTCCTGATCGAGGCGGCGCAAATCGCGCTCGACATCGCCCCCGGGCTGGGGCGCAGCTTCGGCTTCGAGCGCCTGCGCCAGTTCGACAGGCGTGCTTGGGCGGCGCTGCGCAACGCTGCCGAGGCGCGTCGCAAGCCGGTCCGCAGGCTGGCGCTCTACGGTTCGGACATCGTCGGCGAACAGGTGCGGCGTAGCCGGGTGAACCTGGAGGCGGCCGGCTTGGCCGAGTGCGTGTATCTGGATCGCATCAATGCGCTGGAGCGCACGGCGCCGGCACCGGCAGGGGTGATGGTGACCAATCCGCCCTACGGCGTGCGCCTCGGCGAAGCGGAAGAGTTGGCCGCACTCTACCCCAGGTTGGGCGACGCGCTGAAAAAGCGCTGGAGCGGCTGGCGGTGTTATCTATTCAGCGGCGATTCCAATCTACCCAAGTCGATCGGGCTCAAAGCAAGCCGCCGCACGCCGCTGTTCAACGGCGCCTTGGAATGCCGGCTGTTGGAGTACCGGATGGTTGCCGGTTCGAACCGACGCAAAGACCAGGATGGCGCGGCGCAGGGGTGAGGGGTGGGTGAGCGCAGCCGGCAGGGTGCGCGCCCGCTCAGATGATATCCAGATGCTGGATGCCTGACTGCAGGTCGCGCTCGCCGTGACGGCTGTTGAGCTTGATCTGCAAACGCAGATCGTTGATCGAATCGGCGTTGCGTAGCGCGTCTTCGTAGCTGATCTTGTCCTCTTCGTAAAGATCGAACAGGCTTTGGTCGAAGGTTTGCATACCCAGTTCGCGCGAACGCTTCATCACATCCTTGATGCCCGGGATCTCGCCCTTGAAGATGAGGTCGGCAACCAGCGGCGAATTGAGCAGAATCTCCACCGCCGGCACGCGACCTTTGCGGCCCTTCATCGGCAGCAGGCGCTGGGAGATCATGGCGCGCAAGTTCAGCGACAGATCCATCAGTAGCTGCTGGCGGCGGTCTTCCGGGAAAAAGTTGATGATCCGATCGATGGCCTGGTTGGCGCTGTTCGCATGCAAGGTCGCCAGGCACAGGTGGCCGGTTTCGGCGAATGCGATCGCGTAGTCCATGGTTTCGCGGTCGCGGATTTCACCCATCAGGATTACGTCCGGGGCTTGGCGCAGGGTGTTCTTCAACGCCGCCTCCCAGCTGTCGGTGTCGATGCCGATTTCGCGCTGACTGACGATGCAGTTTTTGTGGGTGTGGACGAACTCGATCGGGTCTTCGACGGTGATGATGTGGCCGTAAGAGTGTTCGTTACGAAAGTCCACCATGGCCGCCAGCGAGGTGGTCTTGCCAGTGCCGGTGCCGCCCACGAAGATCACCAGGCCGCGTTTGGCCATGGCGATATCGCGCAACACTGCCGGTAAGCCCAGCTCATCGAAGGTGGGGATTTTCTGTGCGATGGTGCGCAGCACCAGTCCGACCCGGCCCTGCTGGATGTAGGCGTTGGCCCGAAAGCGACCGATACCCGCCGGGGAAATGGCAAAGTTGCACTCCTTGGTGGACTCGAATTCGGCCGCCTGACGGTCATTCATGATGGCGCGCGCCAGCTCCGCGGTGTGCGCCGGTGACAACACCTGGTTCGACTGCGGCACGATCTTGCCGTCGATTTTGATCGCCGGGGGAAAGCCTGCGGTGATGAACAGGTCGGAGCCGTTTTTCTGCAGCATCAGCCGCAGCAAGTCATGCATGAATTTCAGAGCCTGGTCGCGTTCCATCTTGCGTTCCTGTAGCCGGGCAAGGGGCTGTGTGGTTGTGTCGGTGCGTGGGCCGCTCGAGCGGCGGCCGCAGGGCTCACCTTACATGAAGATGTCTTTGTTCTGTGCGCGGACCTTGGCCTCGGTGGCAGAAACGATGTTGCGCCGGACCAGATCCTGCAGGCACTGGTCCAGGGTCTGCATGCCCACGTTCTGGCCGGTCTGGATGGCCGAATACATCTGCGCGATCTTGTTCTCGCGGATCAGGTTGCGGATCGCCGGGGTGCCGATCATGATTTCGTGCGCTGCTACCCGGCCACTGCCGTCCTTGGTCTTGAGCAAGGTCTGCGAGATCACCGCGCGCAGCGATTCCGACAGCATGGCGCGGACCATGTCTTTTTCTGCCGCGGGGAAAACGTCCACGATACGGTCGATGGTCTTGGCCGCCGACGAAGTGTGCAGGGTGCCGAACACCAGGTGGCCGGTTTCGGCCGCGGTGAGCGCCAGGCGGATGGTCTCCAGGTCGCGCATTTCACCGACCAGGATCACGTCCGGGTCTTCGCGCAGCGCGGCGCGCAGTGCATTGGAAAAAGACAAGGTGTCACGATGCACTTCGCGCTGGTTGATCAGACAGCGTTTGGATTCGTGCACGAATTCGATCGGGTCCTCCACCGTGAGGATATGGCCGTATTCGTTTTCGTTGATGTAGTCGATCATCGCCGCCAGCGTGGTGGATTTACCCGAACCGGTCGGTCCGGTGACCAGCACGATGCCACGCGGCTGGTTGGCGATCTCCTTGAAAATCTTCGGTGCGTTCAACTGCTCCAGCGTGAGCACCTTGGATGGAATGGTCCGGAACACCGCGCCTGCACCGCGATTCTGGTTGAAGGCATTGACCCGGAAGCGCGCCAGATTGGGCACCGCAAACGAGAAATCGCACTCCAGGGTTTCCTCGAACTGTTTGCGCTGCGCATCGTTCATGATGTCGTACACCATGGCGTGCACATCCTTGTGCTCCATCGGCGGCAGGTTGATGCGGCGCACATCGCCATGAACCCGGATCATCGGCGGCAAACCGGCTGAAAGATGCAGGTCGGAGGCGGAATTCTTGACCGCGAAGGCCAGCAGTTCGGTAATGTCCATGGGGCAGAAAAACCAGACAAGCTATGCGGGCAAAACGGGTGGAAACCCCCGGGTGATATACTGCGGGCCGACAAAAGGGCCCGAAGCAGGCGCTATATGACATCAATCTCCACCAACTTGCAAGCCGTGCGCGCGCGCATTCGGGCTGCCGCGCAAGCGTGTGGAAGACGCCCGGAAGAGGTCACGCTGGTGGCTGTGAGCAAGACCTGGCCGGCCGTAGCGGTGCGTGAGGCGGCTGCCGCCGGTCTGCGCGCTTTTGGCGAAAACTATGTGCAGGAAGGGTGCGCCAAGGCCGAAGCACTTGCCGAACTCGGCCTGGAGTGGCATTTCATCGGTCCGCTGCAAAGTAACAAAACACGCTTGGTGGCGAGCTATTTCGACTGGGTGCACAGCGTCGACCGGCTGAAAATCGCCGAGCGGCTGTCTGCCCAACGCGACATACATCGTCCGCCACTCAATGTGTGCATCCAGGTCAATGTCAGCGGCGAAGCCAGCAAAAGCGGTGTGGCGCCGGCCGATGTGGCCGCATTGGCACGTGCGGTGGCTGGTTTGCCACGTCTGCGGCTGCGCGGCTTGATGTGCATTCCCGAGCCGACCCAAGACCCTGCCGTGTTGGCGGCGCGCTTTGGCGTGCTGCGAACGCTGCGTGCCAGCCTGGCCGATGAAGGCTTGGCGCTGGATACCTTGTCGATGGGGATGTCGCACGACCTGGAAGCCGCGATTGCCGCCGGCGCCACCATGGTAAGGGTAGGCACGGCGATCTTCGGCGAACGGCAGCGGGCGTGAGTATCTCGCCCTGCGCTCAAGCCGTGCGCTTAACAACGCAACAGAGTACAGACATGAACATTACGTTTCTGGGCGGCGGCAACATGGCCGCGGCATTGATCGGCGGGTTGGTCGACCAAGGCTTTCCCGCCAGTGCGATACAGGTCGTGGAGTTACAGGCGGAAAACCGCGATCGTCTGGCAGCACATTGGGGCGTGCGCGCGATCGAGGCGCTGGACGAGGCGGCGTTGGGCTGCGATGTGCTGGTGCTGGCGGTCAAGCCGCAGCAGATGAAGGCGGCGCTCGCACCGCTGGCCGGTCGGCTCGAGGGGCAGTTGGTGGTCAGCATCGCGGCCGGTCTGCGCCTGGCTGACCTGTCCCGATGGCTTGGCGGGTATCGTCGTCTGGTGCGCTGCATGCCCAACACGCCGGCGCTGATCGGTGCCGGTATCACCGGCCTGTTTGCCGCCTCCGAGGTCGACCGCGCCGGGCGCGATGCCGCCGAGCGCGTGCTCGCGGCCGTGGGCAGCACGGTGTGGATCGCCGACGAAGCGCAGATGGATGCGGTGACGGCGATTTCCGGTAGCGGCCCGGCTTACGTGTTTCACTTCATCGAAGCGCTGCAGGCGGCCGGCCGGGAGGTGGGCTTCGACGACGCCACCGCGCGCAAGCTCGCTATCGATACCGTGCTCGGCGCCGCCCGCCTGGCCGCGCAGTCGCCTGAACCCGCGTCGGTGCTGCGCGAACGGGTCACTTCCAAAGGCGGCACCACCGAAGCCGCGTTGAACAGCTTGGCCGCGGCCGGCTGGCATGACGCCATGGTTGCCGCGGTGCGCGCGGCCTTGGTGCGCGGGCGCGAGCTTGGCGACCAACTGGGCAGGGACTGAACCATGCTCGGCAACATCCTCCTGTTGGTGCTCGAGGTCGCCTTCGGGCTGCTGACCCTGATGCTGCTTGCGCGCTTTTTCATGCAGTGGCTGCGGGCGCCTTTCCACAACCAGGTCGGCCAGTTCGTGCTCGCCACGACCGACTGGCTGGTGCGCCCACTGCGCCGCTTCCTGCCGGGGCTGATGGGGCTGGATCTGGCCAGTCTGCTGCCGGCTTGGCTGCTGCAGACGCTGTTCGTGTTCGTCGAGTTCAGCCTGCGCGGCGTGCCGCTGGGCGGCCATCCGGCCGCGGTGTTGCTTGGGCTGTGGGGGCTTGGTCTCATTGAGCTGGCGCGCATGGCCATTTATCTGGTGTTCGCGGTGGTGTTGATTTCCGCGGTGCTGTCCTGGGTCAACCCGCATGCGCCCGCTGCCGGGGTGTTCCATCGCCTGGCCGACCCCTTTCTGCGCCCTTTCCGCCGCGTCATCCCGCTGGTGGCCAATGTCGACCTGTCGCCGCTGGTGTTGCTGCTGGTATTGCAGATCGTGCTGATGGTGGTTTCCGGCTTGCGCGGCAGTTTTGCGCCGCTGCTCTTTGGCGGATGAGCACGCCCTGGTTACGGCAGATCGGCCAAGACTGTGTGGTGTTCAGCCTGCATGTCCAGCCTAACGCCCGGTGTACCGAGTTTGCTGGTCTGCACGGCGAGGCGATCAAGCTGCGCTTGGCCGCGCCACCGGTAGATGGCAAGGCCAACCAAGCGTTGTGCAGCTTCATTGCCGAATTCTGTGACGTTCCGCGTCGCGCAGTCAGTCTGCTGTCCGGAGAAAGCGCGCGTGCCAAACGTGTGCAGGTCGAAGGCGTCGACGAAGAAACCTTGCGCCGCTTGCGCCGATTGGGATGAAGCGCGCTGCCGCGGTGGTGTTTTCTTTTTGCAGGACTGCGTGCCGCTTGGCTCAAGGCGGTGTCTGGCCTGCGGCGTCTTGAGATTGGCCGACATCGGGCGCGATGATTCGGTAGCGTTCGACTTCGAACACCGGCAGCAGGCTCGCACCCTGACGGGAGGCCGGTTGCCCCTCTACCAGGATGCGTTGCTGTTGCAGGCGGTTTGCATCCGACTTGTCGAGGCCGCGCAGTTGCCACAGATGATCGTCGTCGGTGCGCAATACCGGGTAAGTGTGGGGTGCGTTGCCCTTCAGCGTCAGGACGCCGGCCAGTTTCTGGGGCGGCGCAGGCGGACTGGAGTAGGCGCATGCTGCCGTCAGCGCGGCCATGACCAGACTCAACATGCGCCGAAGGTCGATGCGATTCACTGCACGATCACGCTGAGTGTGGTTTGCGGCGGCACCGAGATGACCTCCTGATAAGGCTCATCGAGTCCGCGACGCAGTACCGGGAAATGTCCCCAGGCATTGAGTAAGGCGGGAGCGATCGCAGGCAGGCGTCTGATATTCGCATAGTCCGGTCCGTTGATTGCGGGCAAGGTGTAGCCCTGGTCGATACGGCCCGGAAAGCCGAAACCGCTGGGGGTGGTGTCGCCGGGCAGCAGGGCGAGCGCCGTGCCCCAGCGCCGGATCGCATCGGCCAGCCCGGCGCCGCCCGCTCTGCGAATCGCCGCGTCGAGTAGGTCGACACTTTCCGCCTGGTCATGGGCCGACAACAGATCACGGTAAAAGTCCACGCCGTAGTGCCGTAGCAGCCAAGCCCCGAAAGGACGCAGGGTCACGTAGCTGAAGCAGTCCGATTCGGGCGCTTCGTCCCAGCGGGTTACATCGCAGTTGAAGTTGCCGGTCGACAGCCAAGCCGGAATATGGTCGCGCTGCATGGCGTTGTAGCCGGGGTCCAAACGATGGTTGAGCAGATCTTCCATCATCATCGCGGCCAGCTCCTCCAGCCAGGTTGCGAAAGCGGTCTGCGGCCCCAGCCGGACGTCGCGTTGGTAGAACAGGATCATGTGTAAAAATTCATGAGCCAAAGTGTCTAACTGGATGCGCAGGCCCGAATCCCCGGCAAGGTAAAGCGTTTCGGTGTCCAGAAAGAAAGCCAGGGCCTCATTGGAGGCCGGTTCGACGGCGCGGGTGAAGTTATTGAGCGCCCAGAAAAACCCCACCAGACCGAATGGTGTGCTATTACGGTCGAAGTTCAAAAGGACGATATCGATCGCCTGGTCGCTGTCGATCAGACCTGGCACGTCATGTGGCCCCCATGGCTGTCCCGCCACGCCGGTTGCCAGGCGGTAAATCGAGTTTTCGCCTTGCGCGAATCGTTCGCTCAACGCGTCCAGCCGCGCGTCGTTGATGCGCTGTGCGCCCCACTCACTATTTTCTAGCCAAATGTTTACTCGTCTGCCATCTGCCGTTTGCGTGCTTCGACGCAGGGTTGTGATGCGGGGTGCCAGATCCATGTCGTTCCAGGTCCGGGTACTGCCGATCTGGTTGGCGTTGGGGCCGGGCAACAGACGCTGCTCGGGTTGTTTGGGTGCGGTACGTGCCCGGGCCAAGGGCGGGTGGTAGTTGCGGATGTGCGCCGGAAGAATATTGTGCGGACGAGGACTGTGGTCGCTGACAGACTGCGCGGCGATGTTCTTGGTCAGGCGGCCGGTCAGCGCGACTGCGGGCATGATCTGCGCCGCTGCGCTGTTGTTGCTGAAAATGAGCGTGGCGGTCCGTCCGCCGGCGCCGTGCAGGCCGATGGGCACGTTGACCGGTTCGGTCGTCGTGTTGGTGTAGCGCCAGATGCCGATGCCTGCGCCATGAAATTCGGTGGCGCTTTGGGCCGCGCAGTGCTCGCCGCTGCAATCGGCCACAAAGGCATTGACTTGTGGCGGAGGGGGCGGCGTTGCGGTGTCCGTGCCGCCGGAGGCCGAATCTCCTCCGCCACCGCCGCCACAGCCGGCCAACAGGGCAAAAACGATTGCAATATTCCGTCGTGAATGAAGCCAGCCAAGTCTCATCGCCCAGAGTGATCCTATGTGAGAAACGGGGGTTTGGAAAACGCGCCAAATGCATCGCGGGCGGAAGTGGGTTTGCGCGCGGTCAACCTGGCGCAGATTTGGCGAGGTTGCGTTTTAACAGCGGCGCGCCCAAGTCCGGTCGCCGCTTTATTTTACGCATTGAACATGATCTGTCCTTCGACCAGGGTATAGCGCACCCGGCCGGGCAGTGCGCGGCCGAGGAAGGGGGTGTTTTTGCCTTGGCTGCGCAAGGTTTGTCGGTCGACGATGGTGTTGTCGGCGGGGTCGAACACGCAGATGTCGGCGCGCGCGCCCGGTGCCAGATGGCCGGCCTTGGTCATGCCGATGATTTTCGCGGGGTGGGCGGTGATTCGCGCCAGGGCGTCGGGCAGTGCGACGCCGGTTTGCTGCGCCCACAGCAGGGTCAGCGGCAGCAGTAGTTCCAGGCCGGTAGCGCCGGGTTCGGATTCGGAAAAAGGCATCAGCTTGCCGTCGTCGTCGACCGGGGTGTGATCCGAGCACAGCGCATCGATGCGCCCGTCAGCCAGTGCGGCGCGCAGCGTGTCGCGGTCGGCTGCGCTGCGCAACGGCGGCACCAGGTGGCAATTGGCGTTGAAATGGCCGATATCGTGGTCACACAGGTGCAGGTGATTGATCGATACATCGCAGCTCACCGCCATGCCTTCGGCGCGCGCCTGTTCGATCAGGCGCAGGCCGGCAGCCGAGGAAAGGCGGGTGATGTGCAGGCGCGCGCCGGTAGCCTGGGCCAACTGCAGGTAGGTATAAAGCGCCACGGTTTCGGCGGCCACCGGGATGCCGGGCAGGCCTAGGCGGCTGGCGTACTCGCCGTCATGGGCAAAACCGCCGCGTGACAGGAAGGGGGCGATGGGCTGCAACCACACAGGGAAGCCGAACGTGGCGGCGTACTGCATGGCGCGCAGCAACACGGCATTGTCCACGATGGGCACGTTGGCCTGGCTGAAGGCCACGCAACCGGCTTCGACCAGTTCGGCCATCTCCGCCAGGCGCTCGCCCTTCAGGCCCACGGTGAGCGCGCCGACCGGGTAGATGTGCGCGCGATTGAGCTTCTTGGCGCGGTAGCAGAGCATCTCCACCAGGCCGGGTTCGTCCAGCGCCGGGTCGGTATCGGGCGGGATCGCCAAGCTGGTGACGCCACCGGCCATCGCCGCTTCCATTTCGGACTCCAATGTGGCGCGGTATTCGAAGCCGGGTTCGCGCAGGCGCGCGGCAAGGTCGATCAGGCCGGGGCAGACCACCAGCCCGCTGGCGTCGAGCACGCGCTCGGCGGTAAAGCCGTCGGGGGCGCGGCCGTGGGCGAGGATGCGGCCATCGGCAATGAACAGATCGGTGATGGTGTCGAGCTGGTTTGCCGGGTCGATCACCCGGCCGTTGGCAATCTGGATTCTCATCGGCGTTCTGCGTCCTTGCTCAGTGTCCGGCCAGCATGCTCATCACCGCCATGCGCACTGCGATGCCAAAGGTGACTTGCGGCAGTATCACCGCCTGGGTGCCGTCGGCCACGGCGGAGTCGATTTCCACGCCGCGGTTCATCGGCCCCGGGTGCATCACGATGGCGTCCGGTTTGGCGAGCGCGAGCTTCTCCGCAGTCAGCCCCCAGACCTTGAAGAATTCCTGCGGGGTGGGTAGTAGGGCACCGTTCATGCGCTCGTTCTGTAGGCGCAGCATCATCACCACGTCCACATCTTTGAGCCCTTCACGCATGTCGTGGAAAACCCGCACGCCCAACTGTTCGAGCGCGGTGGGCAGCAGGGTTTTGGGGCCGATTACGCGGATTTCCGGCACGCCCAGGGTATTGAGCGCACCGATCTGGCTGCGTGCCACCCGGGAATGCAGCACGTCGCCGACGATGGCTACGGTGAGCTGGGTGAAATCGCGCTTGTAGTGGCGGATGGTGTACATGTCCAGCAGCCCCTGGGTGGGGTGGGCATGGCGCCCGTCGCCGGCATTGATCACATGAATGTGTTCGCGCCCGGTGGCCTGCAGGTGTTGGGCGATCAACACCGGCGCGCCGCTGGCGGCGTGGCGCACCACGAACATGTCGGCCTGCATGGCGCACAGGTTGTCGATGGTGTCCAACAGACTTTCGCCCTTGGCGGTCGAGCTGGTGTTGATGTTGAGATTCACCACGTCGGCCGACAAACGCTTGGCGGCAATCTCGAACGTGGTGCGGGTGCGTGTGGAGTTCTCGAAGAACAGGTTGAAAACGCTTTTGCCGCGCAGTAGCGGCAACTTCTTGACCTCGCGCTCGGCGACCTCGGTAAAAGGAGCGGCGGTGTCCAGAATGGCGGTGAGGATTTCGCGCGGCAGCCCGTCCAGGGTGAGCAGGTGCTGTAGTTCGCCGTGTTTGTTCAGTTGGGGGTTACGCATCGATCAACCTCAGGGCGAAGGTGCCGTTGTCCTGGCGTTCTAACTGCAGACGCTGCGAGGCGGGCAGGGCGTGCGGCAGGGTATGGGCGCAGTAACGTGCGCCGATTGGCAGCTGCCGTCCGCCGCGATCGACCAGTACGGCCAGCTCGACGCATCCGGGGCGGCCGAAGTCGAACAGTTCGTTGAGTGCGGCGCGGGTGGTGCGGCCGGTGTAGAGCACATCATCGACGATGATCACGTGCGCGCCTTCGACGTTGAACGGAATTTCGGTACGCCGGGGTTGGGGATGAAGGCCCTTGGAACCGTAGTCGTCGCGGTAAAAGGAAACGTCGATGGCACCTAATGGCTGCTTGAGCTCGAGTGCCTGATGTAGCCGCTCGGCCAGCCATACGCCGCCGGTGTGTATGCCGACCAAGGCGGTGTCGGGATTGATATGCGGGCGCATCTGTTCGATGAGCTGCGCGCAGAGGGTTTCTGCATCAAGCTGTGGCATGTCGGTGTGCATCCAGGAAATGTTGCAGGATGATTTGTGCGGCGACCGCGTCGAGCACGCCCTTGCGTGCTTGCCAGCGGTGCATGCCGGCTTCGCGCAGGCGCCCCTCGGCCTCGGCCGAACTCAGGCGCTCGTCGACCTGCGCCACCGGCAAGCCGAAACGGCCGTGTAACTGGTTGGCAAAACGCTTGCAGCGCGCACCGATGGGATGTTCGCCGCCATCGAGCGCAGTGGGGATGCCGACCACCAACGCCACCGGCCGCCATTCGGCGATCAGCTGGCCGATGGCCGCAAAGCGCCGTGCGTTGACTGCTTCATGCACCGTGGTGAGCGGACTGGCTTGGCCGGTTTCCAGCTCGCCGACCGCCACGCCAATGCGGGCCAGGCCGAAGTCGAAGCCGAGCAAGGTGCCGCGCGCGGGCAAGTGGCAAAGTGCTGGGTCAGGCATGCCCTGCCACGTCGCTGAGGTTTGCAAAGTCGATGCCGAGCCGTTGCATGGCTGCCGCCAACCGTTCTTCCGGTGGCAGATCGAAGACGATCGACATATCCGCCGGCACGGTCAGCCAGGCGTTGTCGGCAAGCTCTTGTTCAAGCTGACCGGCCGCCCAGCCGGCGTAGCCCAGACCGACCAGAACGTCCGAGGGTGTGCCTTGGCTGCCGATGGCCTGCAAGATGTCGCGGCTACTGGTCAGACCGACTTCGTCGTTGACCCGCAGCGTGGAATGCCAGTCACCCGCCGGACGGTGCAGCACGAATCCGCGGTCTGTCTGCACCGGGCCGCCGAAATAGACCGGCCGATCCGCAAAGCCTTCGGCTTCCAGCGGCAGGTCCACACGCTCGAACAGCGTGCCCAAGGTCATGTCGATCGGACGGTTGACGATGATGCCCAGCGCGCCCTGATCGTTGTGTTCGGCGATGTAAGTGAGCGTGCGGGCAAAGTTGGGGTCGGCCATGCTGGGCATGGCGATCAGGAAGTGATGGGTGAGGTTCGAAGTGATGGCGCTCATGCGATCATTTTACGCGCTTGCGCGACGACCGGCAGGATAAACCTGGGGTCGCGCCGACATGTCCTTGCTCGTTGATTATTTTTTGCTGAGCCCTGCATGAAAACCGCCCTTGTCTGGTTCCGCCGTGATCTGCGCAGTGTCGATCATGCTGCGCTGTCTCATGCGCTGACGCAGTTCGAGCGCGTCCATTGCGCTTTTGTGTTCGATACCGTCATCCTGGATGCACTACCTTCGCGCTGCGACCGGCGTGTCGAGTTCATCTGGCACAGCGTGGTCGAACTCGACGGTGCGTTGGCCGAACTGGCCGCTGCAGCCGGGGTGCAGGGCGCTGGGCTGATCGTGGTGCACGGCCGGGCAGATGACGAAATCCCCGCGCTGGCCCGCGAACTCGGGGTTCAGGCGGTGCTCGCCAACCGCGATTATGAGCCCGAAGCGCTGGCGCGCGACGCGCGCGTGGCCCAGCGCCTGGCCGCCGACGGTATCGCGTTTCGCGCCTTCAAAGACCAGGTGGTCTTCGAGTGCGATGAAGTGTTGACCCGCGAAGGTCGGCCGTTCAGTGTCTATACGCCCTACCGCCATGCATGGCGCCGACGGCTGGAGCCGGCGCATCTGGCGCCCTTTCCGGTCGCCCCGCATGCACACCGGCTTGCACCCCGACCGAGCGCGCGGCAGACCGTGCCGACGCTGGCTGCGCTGGGCTTCGAGCGTACCGATCTCGCCAATTTGCGCTTGCCGACCGGGATGCGTGGCGGGCAGGCGTTGGCCGATGATTTCATCGGCCGTATCGCGCGCTACCGCGAGGCGCGGGATTACCCAGCGCGCAAGGGTGTGTCCTATCTGTCGGTGCATTTGCGTTTCGGTACCGTGTCGGTCCGCGAGCTGTATGCCCGTGCGCTGGCCGAGGGCAGCGATGGCGCGCAGTGCTGGGTGGATGAGCTGATCTGGCGCGAATTTTTCCAGATGATCCTGTGGCACCACCCGCAGGTTGTGGATGCAAGTTTTCGCCCCGAGTACGACCGGGTGCGCTGGGAAGACGACCCTGCGGGTTTTGCAGCCTGGCAGGCGGGGCTCACCGGTTATCCGATCGTCGATGCCGGCATGCGCCAATTGCGCCAGAGCGGCTACATGCACAACCGCTTGCGGATGGTGACCGCTTCTTTCTTGACCAAGGATCTGGGCATCGACTGGCGTCTGGGCGAGCGCCATTTTGCCGCCTTACTCAACGACTACGACTTGGCGGCCAATAACGGTGGCTGGCAGTGGGCGGCGTCCACCGGCTGCGACGCTCAACCTTATTTCCGCATTTTCAACCCGGTCACTCAGTCCGAGCGCTTCGACCCCACGGGTGATTTCATCCGGCGCTATGTGCCGGAGCTGGCGCGGGTGCCAACGCGCTACATCCATGCGCCCTGGCTGATGAGCGCCGCCGATCAGGCTGCGGCCGGGGTGCGGATCGGGCGCGACTACCCGGCACCGCTGGTCGACCACGCTGCGGCGCGTCAGCGTACGCTGGCGCGCTACGCCGTGGTCAAGGGCTGAAAACCCTCGGGGGTGCCGGCGTTCAAGCGGCGGTGGTGTAGTCCGCCAGCAGCCCAAGCAGTTCCTCTTCCTGGAAGGGTTTGCCAAGGTAGTGGTTGGCGCCGAGTTCTTCGGCATAGCGGCGGTGCTTGTCCGCCAGCCGTGAGGTGATCATGATCACCGGCACGGTCCGGGTGCGCTGATCGGCACGGATGTTGCGCAACAGATCGAAGCCATCCATACGCGGCATTTCGATGTCCGACAGAATCACGTCGGGCACCGTCTCCAGCAGTTTTTCCAGGGCATCGACGCCGTCCTTGGCGGTGATCACGCGGTAGCCTTCGCGTTCGAGCAGGCGACCGGTGATCTTGCGCACGGTCAGCGAATCGTCGACCACCATGATCGTGGGCGTGGGGGCGGTGGCCGGCGCGGCCGAGGTGCCGGCGCCATCGGCGACATCGCTGACCGGCGGCTCTTCTGCCCCCAACCCACGGCTGGCCAGCGCCACCGGGTTGAGGATCAACACGATTTCGCCGTCGCCCAGCACCGTGGCACCCGACACCCCCACCAAACGGGCGATTTGCGGGCCGGCATTTTTGACCACGATTTCCTGGTTGCCGCGCAGCGCATCGACATGCAGCGCCAGCGTTTGCGCCCCGGCGCGCAGCAGCAGCACCCAGTTGAAGCGCTGGACTTCGGGTTGGGCGCGGTGTTCGCCCAGCAGGTGAGGCAGATAGCGGTAGTTGTAGCGTTCGCCCTGCCAGTCGGTGCCGCCTTCATCGCGCAGGCGTGTTAGCGCCTCGGCTTTGAGTTCCAGCACCTGGGCGATCATGCTCGACGGGATCGCCCAACTACGGTTGCCGGCGCGCACCAGCAGGGCCTGGGTGACCGCCAGGGTCAGCGGCAGATAGATGCGAAAACGGGTACCCTGGCCGGGTTGACTGGTGACTTCGATTCGCCCGCCTACCGCAGCGGTCTCGCTCTTGACCACGTCCATGCCGACGCCGCGGCCCGACACCGTGGAGAGCGAGCCGGCGGTGGAGAAGCCGGGAACGAAAATCAGGTTGGTCAAGCGGCGTTCATCTGCTTTTTCATCGGGCCCCAGCAAACCCGCGGCGCGAGCTTTTTCGGCGATACGAGCAAAATTGAGGCCGGCGCCGTCGTCGGCCAGTTCGATGGCGATTTCGTTCCCTTCTTGACGCACGGTCAGGGTGATTTCGCCGATTTCCGGTTTGCCGGCGGCGCGGCGGGCTTCGATGTCCTCGATGCCGTGGGCCACCGCGTTGCGCAGCAGATGTTCGAGCGGGGCCACCATGTGTTCCAGCACGCCACGGTCGAGCTCGATGCCGCCACCGCGCAGATCCAAGGTGGCGCGCTTGCCCAGATCCTTGGCGCTTTGGCGCACCACGCGGTAGAGGCGGTCGGCCAGACTGTCGAAGGGCACCATGCGTACCTGCATCAGCGCTTGCTGGAGTGCGCGCGACAAGCGCGCCTGACTGTGCAGAGCCAGATCGGCGCCGTCCAGGTTCTTGAGCAGGTTTTGCTGCACCGTGGTGACGTCGTTGACGCTCTCGGCCATCATCCGGGTGAGTTCCTGCAGACGGGTGTAGCGGTCCATCTCCAGGGGGTCGAACTCGGCGTGGTGGCTTTCGGCCTGGGCGATGCGCGATTGCATCTGCACTTCGGCCTGGATTTCCACTTCACGTAGTTGGTTGCGCAGGCGGATGACGTTTTCGGTGAGGTCGAGCAGCGAGCGGCGCAAAGTGCGCAGTTCACCTTCGATGCGGGTGCGCGCGATGCCGATTTCGCCGGCCTGGTTGACGAAGTTGTCGATCGCGTCGGCCCGCACCCGCAGCGTGGCGCTACTGGCCGCGGTTTCGGGCTCGGCGGTGATTTGTACCGCGTCGGCGGTACCAGGTTGGTCGGCGGAGGCGGCGGGCGTATCGAATGCAGGCGGGGATTCGCCGCTGGCCAAGGCGTCGATGGCCTGTTCGACCAGGTCCAGGTCACCTTCCAGGTCGTCGATCAGCGCGTTGGTATCCTGTGCGCTGTTGCGCTGAGCCTCGAAGGACGACTCCATTTGATGGACGTGCTCGCCCAGGCTCATTGCCCCGGTCATCCGCGCACTGCCCTTGAGGGTGTGCAGCAGGCGGGCGATACGCTGTGGTTGTTCGGTGTTGGCAGGTTCGGCACGCCAGGCGCGCAGCGCGGCGTGTAGCTCGCTCAGCAGTTCCGCGCTTTCTTCGAGGAAGATGGGCAGTAACTGGGTGTCGATCTCGTCGCGCACTGTTGCGGCCGGCGCAGCAGTGGGTATGGCTGGCGCTTGGTCCGGTGTCGCGGACGGCTCTTTCGCCACCGACGTACCCGTCGCCAGCATGTCGCTCAGCGGGCGGCCCACGGCTTCGAGCTGTTCGATGAGTTCGGGCACCGGCAGCGGCATGCGTTGCTCGGTGACGTCCACGAACATGGCTTCCAGCGTCTCCAGCGTGCTTTGCAGCAAGGCGGTCTGCTCCGCGCTGGGCGGCATCTGGTTGTCGCGGCAACGCGTCTGGGCGTATTCGAGCGCACGCGCCAGCGCATGCAGTGGCATCAGTCGGGCGGTGCCGGAGATGCCAGCCAGCGTGTGGGCGGCGCGGATCGAGATCTCCGGTGGCAGCCAGACCGGGTTGCCGTGCAGCCGGGCGAACTCCTGATGCAGGGTGGCCAGGTGGTGGCGTGCTTCGGCAAGGTAGAGGTCGTAGAGCGGACGTGAAATCTCCGCTTCGCCGATACGCACCAGATCGGGCTCGGGCAGTGCGTTGGCCGTTGGCTCCGGTTGCGTGCCGGCGGCGGTTGGCGCCTCATCTGCCGCCGGTTCGGTTTGGGGCTCATGTCCAGGCACGCTGTCGAGTTCCGCTTCCAGCGCCTCCAGCGCGACCGCTTCGATTTCGGGGCTGAGTGCGTCCAGTTGCCGGTCGGGCGGCGCCGGCTCGGCGTCGGTCGACCGCGGTGCGGTGTCGCAAGCGTCCTGCGCGGGTGCTTCGTCCGCCGGCCAGTCTAGCTCGGTGGCTTCGAACTCCTCTACCAGCGGCGTATCGACAGAGTCTTCAGTATCTTGCGCGAGCGTCTGAGGGGCGGCACCGGCCGGGGGGGCGTTCGCCGCCGAAGCGGTCTCGGCTGCCGCATGGCCGACGGGGAGAATTTCGCCGTCGCCGGAGCATGCCAGGTCGAAGGCGGGCTCGTTGCCGGCTGTCTCTGCGGCCGCCTCAGGGGCGACTTCCGGGATCGTGCCGGGATCGCGGATCGGCGCATCGCTGCTGCGCAGGCGCTCGGCTTCTGCCAGCAGTGCTGCTACGTCGCGGCCGTGTCCGCCACCGTGTTCGAGTTGCGTCACCCAGGCGCTGAAGGCTTGTTGAGCGGCATCGACCAAGTGGTGCAGAGCAGGCGTGGGCGTCCATTCGAGCTGCAACCAGCGGTTCAGGGTCTGCTCCAGCCCCCAGGCCGCTTCGCCGAATTCGCGCAGGCCAACCATGCGGCCGCTGCCTTTGAGGGTGTGAAAACCGCGCCGGATGGCGGTCAAGTATTCGGTGTTGGAGGGCTCGGTGCGCGACAGTTCCAGATGTTCGCCGATCGAAGCGAGCACTTCGTGCGCCTCTTCAATGAAAATGCCCAAGAGTTCGGCGTCGATCTCTTCTTCGCTGGCTTCCATCAGCCGTTGGGTTTCGGCCGCCGGAGCGGGAATCTCCGCAGGTGCGGGGGCGGGCTCGGCGACAAAGCTGTCCTCGGCCAAGAGCTCCTCGGGGAGCGCGAGCGCAGGTTCTTCCTGCGCCTCGGCGGCTGCCGTGTCCGCGCCCGCCGCGTCGGGGGGGGGCGCCTGCGGCGTGTCGACGGGCGGTAACTCGACGGCTGCTGCGGCCGGTTCCGCGGGCATGACGGCGCCGACTTCCTCTTCGGCCACAGGCGCCGGCTCCAACGTTTCTGCCGGTTTTTGCGTTGGCGCCGCGGGGGCGTCGGGGTTGAGAAAACTCGCCAGACTGGCCGGACCGTATTGCAGCGCTTGAATGTAGAAACCCAGCGCGGAGAGGCGGTGGGCAAGGGATTCAGCCCGGTCGGGGGCGACCGGCGCATCGGTCTGACCCAGCGCGGCAATATCGTCGGCGGCCTCGCGGATCAGGGCCAAGGCTTCGTCTTCGCCCAGCAGGCTCAGTGCGCCCTCGATTTGGTGCAAGGGCCCCGTCAGCGCCCCAAGTTGGCTGCGCTTGTTGTTGTTGCGGAAGAAGTCGTCCAGGGCTTGCTCGATATGCGCCAGGCTGGAGAGAATTTCACGTGCGAGTTGGGCGAGCGCTTCGCGTTCCTGATGGCGGCGGGCGCCCTGCGTGGTGGCGGAGCGTTCGGCAGCCTCGACCGCCTCGCCGCGCATCAGCGCAGCAATGCGCAAAAGCGTGTCGGCGACCTGGGTGGAGAAGTCGGCATCCGGGCCGCCCCGTTCTAGGGCAGCATCGCCCAGCAATAGCGCGGTGGCGACTTCCAGCGATAGCGCTTCGCGCAGTTGCAGGGGGTCTTTGCGCAGCCACTGCAGGAAACCCTCCAGTCCGACCAGCAGGCGCACGAATGCAGGCCGACCCAGTTGCTTGGCGTGTTCGGCCAGTTCGCGGATCTGGGTTTCGAAGTGCGGTAGCGCCGAGGCGCCGCCGCTGCAGAATTCGTCCCAGGTGTCCTTGGCTGCGTTGAGCCGGCTGCGCAAATCTTGCAGCAGTGGGGCGAGCGGGACATCGCTGACCGCGGAGCCGGGTTCGGGAATCAGCGCGTCCAGTTGCCAGGTTTCGCGCACTTTGCACTGATGCGCGGTGTTGGCCGGGGCCAGGGCGACGTGGTAGAGCACTTCGCGCATCAGGCGGTCGGCCACGGCGTCGTTGCCGCTCAGGGTGCGGCGTAACTGCGCGTCGAGTTGCCCGCAGAGCTTACGCAGCGGCAGGTCGGGGGAAAGGTCGCCGGCGGCGAGCGCGTCGAACAACGCGATGCTGGCCCACCACAGGGTGCGCGCCGGTGTGCTGGCCAATGTTTGTTCGATGCCCTCGACCGCATCGCGCATCAGGCGCGGACCGCTTGAGTCGCCAGGGTTGCGCAGCCAGCCGAGCAGCCCGCGCTCGAAGCGGGCGCGCAGTTCGCGCAGACGGGTTTGCCGCGCCGGTTCTGGCAGCTCGGACGAAACGCGCCGGCGCGGCGGCCGCCGGCTGAGGTCGGGAAAGAATAGGTCGGCCGGCGACGCACCGTCCCGACCGCGCGCGGTTTGGATTTCCGCATAAAGCGCTGCCAGCCTCAGCGGCTGGTCGATCGCGCCGTGGGCGAGTTCATCGAGGTAATTGCCGATGGCTGCAAGGCCGCGCCGGCCAAGTGTCAGCAGCCGAGCGTCGGCATCGAGCTCGCCGCGGACCGCCGCGCCAAGTAGCTGGTCGAGCGCATCGGCAAACTGCGTCAGGCCATCGAGTCCGACGATGGACAAGGCGCCGCGCACCTGGTGCAGGTGTGCCTGGGCAAACTGCATGCGGCTGGCCGGGTCAGTGGCGGCTGCCGCCTCATCGAGCGCTTCGGCCGCGCGCGCAAGTGCATTGTCGACTTCACCCTTGATCCAGGTCAGCGGGCCAAGATCGCGTTCGGTAGCATGCGTCATGTGTCGGTCTCTTACCTGGCGGGGCGCGTCAGACCTTGAAGCCGGACACCGAACCCTTCAGTTCGACGGCGAGGTCGGCCAACTGGCCGATCGACACCGCCGTCTGTTGCGTGCCGCGCGTGGTCTGCTCGGTAATGCTGAGAATGTCTTTCATGGTTTGCGCCACCCCGGTGGCGGCTGCGGCCTGACGCTGGGTGTCGGTGGAGATTTGTTCGATCAGGCGGGCGGTTTCCATCGACACTTGGCCGATTTCGGCCAGTGCCTGACCGGCGGCATCGGACAACTGGGCGCCTTCGACCACGTCGCGGGTGGCGTTTTCCATGGCGCCCACCGCGTCCTGGGTGTCGGTCTGAATGGTCTTGACGATGGCGGCAATTTGCTTGGTCGCTTCTGCCGAACGCTCGGCCAGACGCTGCACTTCTTCAGCCACCACGGTAAAGCCGCGGCCCGCCTCACCGGCCGAGGCCGCCTGAATGGCGGCATTGAGCGCCAGCACGTTGGTCTGCTCGGTAATGTCGGAGATCAGCTCGACGATTTCGCCAATCTCCTGCGAGGACTCGCCCAGCCGCTTGATACGTTTGGAGGTTTCCTGGATTTTCTCGCGGATTTCGTTCATGCCGCGAATGGTGTTTTCCACCGCGTCGGCGCCTTTGCGCGCCGACTCCAGCGAACGCCGGGCAACCTGCGCCGATTGCAGCGCACGGGCCGAAGATTCGGTCATCGACTGGGCCATCTGCTCGACCTTGGCACCGGCGGCCTTGAGTTCCTGGGCCTGCCTCTCGGTGGCGGCGAGCAGCTCGTTGGAAGTCTGCTGGGCGGACTGGGTGGCGGCGGTCACGCGCATGGCCGCGTCGTTGATGCGGCGCACCAGCACCGACAGTTCTTCGATGGTGTAGTTCACCGAGTCGGCAATCGCGCCGGTGATGTCTTCGGTTACCGTGGCGCGGATGGTGAGGTCGCCGTCGGCCAGGTCGCCCATTTCGTTCATCAACCGCAAGATGGCCTGCTGGGTCTGGTTACGCTCGTTTTCCGCATTGAGCCGCTGGCGCTCGGCCTCCAGGCGGCGGCTAGCCAAGTCGTCGTTATAGACCTTGGCCATCATGGCCAGCACGGCCACGCCGGCCAGCGCCGACAGCATCACCAACAAGGTGATCGGGTTGAGGCCGCGGAACGCTTGGTTGTAAGCCTCGGACAGCGCGCCGGTATGTTCGAGCAGTGCCGCGGAATTGCGGAAAATGCGGCTGCCGGCTTGCTTGGCCTGGACCAGCAACTGGATGTTGCCCAGAATGCCGCTGACCGAAGCCAGGGTGCTCTGCGCAGCCTGGTCGAGCTCGGCCATGATGGCTTGGGCTTCGGCATCCTTGGTGTTTTGCTGCAACTGGGCGAGCACGTCACGGAAGGTATTGGTGTCTTTGCCGAGCAGGAAGGCGGTTTCCGGGTCGATGGCATCGGCGACCAGCAGGGCATTGGCATTTTTGGCGATGCGTTGGGTCAGCATCACCGCGCGGTTGGCGTTGGCGATGTCCCGTGCGTCGGCGCCGCCCAGCAGCTTCAGCGAGGCGACTTGTTCGGTGAGATCGAGCAGCGTGGCATTGTTGGCGTTGATGGCATCGACCGATGCGTTGAGCGTGATCAGGTTGGCTTCCTGGGCCAGCAGCGCAGCGGCATCTTGCTCGGTTTTGCGCCAGGCTTCGGTGAGCTTTTGCAAAGCCGGCTGGGCGGCGTCCGGGCTGGCCGGCACGCTGCGGCCGTCGATCTCACCGCCTTGGGAGAGCGCCCGCAGCAGCATGCCAAAGCGGTTACTGGCTTGGCGCAGTTCGGCAAAAGCCTGGGTGTTGCCCTGCAACGCCAGTTGCGCGGCTTTGGCGATCTGCTGGGAAAGCATCTGCATTTCGCCGGCACTGGCGACATAGGTGGTGGCGTGTCCGGCTTGACGGCCTTGGTAGACCAGCAAACCGGCGGTGAGCAGGACCAGCACCGCGAACAAAGCGCCAAGGTTGCGCAGGCGCTCGGCCACCGGGCGCACGCTGCGCGTCTCTTCGCCGGCGGCGGCTTGGTTTGGGGGCGGCAGCGGGCTGTTACGCGGTTCTAGTATGGTGGTGTCGGAGACCGGGGCAGCCGGCTGGTTTTTTTTCTTTCCTGAGAACAGCCCTGGAAGTTTCAATGCCATGTTGGGTGCTCCACCGCAAAAAATCAATGCAAGCCGGATCGGTGCCGGCGTCAAAATTTATTCGATCCCTGCGTTTAGAAACCCAGGATGCGCCAACAGCTTAGGCGTGTCGAGCTTGAGCCAGAGCCGGTTCTGATGGTCGCGCAGGCGCTCGGCTACCCAGGGACGGGGGTCGGGCGCCCCGGGGTCGGTGTCATAGTCTTCCCGGCTGCGCAGACCCAGCGCCCGCGAGACCAAGAGTGCGCTGTTGACGCCATGCTTGGCGCCGATCAGCAGCAGCCGTGCATGGCCTGCAGGCGCGATCGGCGCGCCCTGCTGGAAGGCCGAAAAATCGACCACGCCATAAAGCGTGCCGCGCACGTTGGCGATGCCTCCGAACCACGGGCGGGTGAGCGGGACCGGGCTGAGCGGCGGCACTGGCAGGACTTCGCCACTGTCGGTGAGTTCGACCAGCCAGTTCTCCTCCCCGGCCTGAAAACCGAGCAGTGTGCGGCGGTCGCCGGTCTGCGCCTCGGTCAGACGCCGAACCAGGCTTTCCTGGAATTCGCGCAGGCTGATCCGCTTGGCCATGAATCAGCCCAGCGCCTGGATGCGACCGAGCAGCTCGGCGTGGTCGACCGGCTTGACCAGGTAATCGTAAGCCCCTTGGCGCATGCCCCAGATGCGGTCGGTTTCCAGCCCCTTGCTGGTGCACATGATGATGGGGATGGCGCGGGTGGCTTCGTCGCGCGAGATCGTGCGGGTGGCCTGATAGCCGTTCATGCCGGGCATGACCACGTCCATGAGGATCAGATCGGGTGCTTCGCTCTTGCTTTTGGCGATGGCTTCTTCGCCGTTTTCCGCAGTCACCACCTGGTAGCCGTGCTTGACCAGCAGCTCGGTCAGCGCCAGGCGTTCGGTGGGGGAGTCGTCAACCACGAGAATTTTCTTGATCGGCATGATCTGGGCCTTTCGTTTCGATTAGCGTTGTCGCCGGGCTCAGCCGGCCCGCTTCGGGGCATGTTCGGCCACCGTTTTGAGCAGGCTGTTCTTGGTGAAGGGTTTGGTGAGATATTCGTCCGAGCCCACCATTCTGCCGCGTGCGCGGTCGAACAAGCCGTCCTTGGAGGACAACATGATCACCGGGGTGGCGGCCAGGCGGGGGTTTTTTTTGATCAGCGCGCAGGTCTGATAGCCGTCCAGGCGCGGCATCATGATGTCTACGAAAATCACGTCGGGATGGTGGTCGGCGATTTTGGCCAGCGCGTCGAAGCCATCTTCGGCGAGCAGGACCTGACAGCCGGCCTGGCCGAGAAAGATCTCCGCACTGCGCCGGATGGTGTTGCTGTCGTCGATCACCATCACCTTCAGTCCGCTCAGGTCCATGGTGTCAGTCCTCGCGTGTTTTTGTGCCGTCCGCCGTGGCGGACGCAAAGGCGCAAGCATACATCATCGGAGCCAGGCGTGTTGCGCCGCTGTCATATTTCGACTAGTTCGAAGTCTTCTTTGCGGGCTTCGCATTCCGGGCAGGTCCAGTTTGGCGGCAGGTCTTCCCAGCGGGTTCCAGGGGCGATGCCGTCGGCGGGCAAGCCCGCTGCCTCATCGTAGATGAAGCCGCAGATCAGGCACATGTAGGTCTTGTGTCCGGTATCGCTCATCGGGCGGTGTGCTCGGTGTTGGATGACGTAAAATGCGCCAAATCTTACCGTATTCAATCGGCCATGCCAGTGCGGCCGGCCATTTCCGCATCATGCTCGTCGCACCTTCCGCGTTTTTTGCCGTCGTGTTGAGCGTTGCCGCCGGCGGCGCGGCGGCGGACCGTTTTTTCGGGGTGCGCCCGCGAAACCATGAATGTTGATCCGATGCTGCGCGGGCTGTATTTGGTTACGCCCGACGAGGAGGACACCGCCCGGTTGCTGGCGCGGGTGCGCCAGGTGCTCGCGGCGCGGCCGGCGTTGTTGCAGTACCGCAACAAGTGCTTGGATGCGGCGGGGCGTCGCGCTCAGGCCGCCGCAGTGCTGGCTTTGTGTCGTGCCGCCGGCGTGCCGATGGTGGTCAATGACAGCGTCGAACTGGCGCTGGACATTGCCGCCGACGGGGTGCATCTTGGCCGTGATGACGGCGACCCGGCGGCGGCTCGCGCGCGCCTCGGCACCGGGCGCATCCTTGGTGTGTCCTGTTACGACCAGTGGGCGCGCGCGGTGGCTGGCGCCCAGGCAGGTGCCGACTATCTCGCCTTCGGGGCGATGTTCGCCTCTTCCACCAAGCCGGCCGCGGTGCGTGCGCCGCTGGGTTTGCTCGGCCGCGCACGACGCGAGCTTGGTCGGCCGGTGGCGGCGATCGGTGGTATCACCGCGGAAAATGCTGGCGTGCTGGTTGCGGCCGGTGCCGACCTGTTGGCGGTGATCGGCGATGTGTTTGCCGCTGCCGATCCGGCTGCCCGCGCTGCCGCTTACGCGGCGGCGTTTTGTGCTGGACCCGGCTCGGCTGCGCGGCCACAATGACCCCTTTTTCAAGTCAGCGAACGACGACGCCATGAATAGCCGAAACGAAGCCCTTTTCCTGCGTGCCCAGCGAACCATCCCCGGCGGTGTCAACTCGCCGGTGCGCGCCTTCCGTTCGGTGGGCGGCACGCCGCGCTTTGTGGCGCGCGCGGAAGGGGCGCGGGTGTGGGATGCGGACGGCAAAGCCTATGTGGACTACGTCGGTTCCTGGGGGCCGGCGATCGCCGGCCATGCGCACCCGGCCATCGTCGAAGCGGTGCGCGAGGCGGCGCTCAAGGGTTTGTCTTTCGGTGCGCCCACCGAATCCGAGGTCGACATGGCCGAATTGCTGTGCGAGCTACTGCCGTCGATGGAAATGGTGCGCCTGGTCAGCTCCGGCACCGAGGCGACGATGAGCGCCATTCGTCTGGCGCGCGGTTTCACGGGGCGCGATGCGATCGTCAAGTTCGAAGGTTGCTACCACGGCCACGCCGACAGCCTGCTGGTCAAAGCCGGCTCCGGCCTGCTGACCTTTGGCAATCCGTCCTCGGGCGGGGTGCCGGCGGACTTCGCCAAGCACACCATCGTGCTCGACTACAACGACCTGGATGGCGTCGAGCAGGTCTTCAAGGCGCGTGGCGGCGAAATTGCCGCGGTGATCGTCGAACCGGTGGCTGGCAATATGAACCTGGTCAAACCCGCTCCCGGTTTCCTCGAAGGTTTGCGCCGGCTATGTACCGAGCACGGCGCGGTGCTGATCTTCGACGAGGTGATGACCGGCTTCCGCGTTGGCCCACAGGGCGTGCAGGGCTTGTACGGCATTACCCCGGACCTGACCACGCTGGGCAAGGTGATCGGCGGCGGCATGCCGGTGGGCGCCTTCGGCGGGCGGCGCGACATCATGGAGCAGATCGCCCCGCTGGGCCCGGTGTACCAGGCCGGTACGCTTTCCGGCAGTCCGGTGGCGGTGGCCGCTGGACTGGCTTCGCTGCGCCTGACGCGCGAACCCGGTTTCTATGAGCGTCTGAGCGCGCGCACCCGCGCCTTGACCGACGGGTTGTCGTCTGCTGCACGCGAGGCGGGCGTTACCTTCAGCGCGGATGCGCTGGGCGGCATGTTCGGGGTGTATTTCAGTGCCGCAGTACCTACTTCCTTTGCCGATGTGATGGCCTCCGACCGCGAACGCTTCAACCGCTTTTTCCATGCCATGTTGGAGGCTGGCCATTATTTTGCGCCCTCGGCTTTCGAGGCCGGATTCGTGTCCGCGGCGCACTCGGAAGCCGATATTGCCGATACCGTGGCGGCGGCGCGCAAGGTGTTTGCGGAACTCGTGGCATGAGCGCCAAGGGGTTCGATCTGGCGATCGTCGGCGGCGGACTGGCTGGCGCCAGTCTGGCGGTGGCGCTGCGCGCCAGTCGGCTGTCGATTGCGTTGGTGGAGTCGCAGCCGCCGCAGCGCTCCATCGGCTGGGATGCGCGGGTGTATGCGATCAGCCCGGCCAACGCCGATTTTCTGCGCGAATTGGGCGTGTGGCAGCATCTGGATGCTGCGCGGATGTGCCCGGTACATGACATGGCGGTATTCGGAGATGCCGGGGGACGACTGAATTTTTCCGCTTATGACAGCGGTCTCGGCGAACTGGCTTGGATTCTCGAAGCCGGGCTGATGCAGATTGAGCTGTGGGAGACGGTCAAGCGCCAGCACAACGTCACCTTGCTGTGTCCCGCAACGCCGCAGTCCCTGGCGGTGGACGAAGGCGGCATCACGCTCGGCCTGGACGGCGGGCGCAGTCTCCGCGCCCGCCTGATCGTCGGGGCCGACGGTGCCAAATCCTGGGTGCGTCAGCAGGCTGGCATCGGGGCTCGCATCACCCCTTACCGGGAGACTGGTGTGGTGGCCAACTTCCGTTGCCGCAAGCCGCACCGCAACACCGCTTTCCAGTGGTTCCGTCAGGACGGTATCCTGGCCTGGTTGCCCTTGCCCGACAATCACATCTCCATGGTGTGGTCCGCGTCCGATACACTGGCGCAGGACTTGCTCGCGCTCGATGCCGCAGCGCTATCCGAGCGGGTGGCCGCCGCTGGCGGTGGGGTGTTGGGCGAGTTGGAGCTGGTTACCGCGGCCCAAGGTTTTCCGCTGCGCTTGATGCGTGTCGAGCGCACCGTGGCGGCGCGGGTGGCGCTCATCGGGGATGCGGCGCACGCCATCCATCCTTTGTCCGGTCATGGCATCAATCTGGGTTTCCAGGACGCCCGCGCGCTGGCCGGCGTGCTTGGTGCCTTGCCAGAGTGGCGCGATCCGGGCGAACTCGGCGTGCTGCGGCGCTATGCGCGCGAACGGGCCGAAGAGCCGTTGATCATGCAATACACCACCCATGCGCTCAATCGCCTGTTCAACCACCGCAACCCCGTTGTCTCGACGATGCGCAACCTCGGGCTGAACTTCACCAATGCGCTACCCGTCGTACGTAACGCTCTGATTCGCTACGCGGCCCAGGGACATTTCTGAACAATTGGAGAAATCGATGCTGTCCAACACCTTGCGCCCCATTGCTCTCACGCTCGCCTTGGCTGCTGTGGGGGGAGTCCAAGCATCCGAGGAGGCGGTTAAAAAAGGGGTCGAAGCCTTCATCGGCGCCCAGGCGGTCGAGTCGGTAAACCGCACGCCCTACGGTGAGCTTTATGAGGTGGTGCTCAAAAGCGGCGAGCTGATCTACACCGACGCCAAGACCAGCTTCATCGTCGATGGCCGTATCATCGATACCAAAACCCGGGCCGATGTGACCCGTGAGCGCCTCAATCAGCTCTCCGCAATCGATTTTGGCAGCCTGCCGCTGGATCAGGCGATCAAACAGGTGCACGGCGATGGCAAGCGGGTGCTGGTGACCTTCGAGGACCCGAACTGCGGCTACTGCAAGCGCCTGGGCAAGGAACTTGTGAAGATGGATAACCTGACCGTCTACACCTTTCTGTACCCCATCCTCAGCCCAGACTCCACCGAGAAGTCGCGCAACATCTGGTGCGCCAAGGACCGCGCACAAACCTGGCGTGATTGGATCGTCGACGGCAAGACGCCGCCGGCGGCCAAGTGCGACAGTAGCGTCATCGACCGCAACGTGGCCTTGGGGCAGCAGCTACGCATCAACGGTACCCCCACCATGTTCCTGGCCGACGGTAGCCGGATCGGGGGCTATCTGCCGGCCGCCGAGTTGGAAAAGGCGCTGTCTGCGGTGGCCAAATAAGGCGCGGCAGCAAGCATTCAGGATTCGCGGGGGCGCGGGCAGCGCCCTGCTCTTTTTCAGGGTTTTGGCGGCTGCAGGCCGCGTGGCCAGAGCACCCACATGCGGCCGCTCTGGCGCATGCGCCCGGCCAGTGCGCCGGCTTCCGGGCCGAAGCCCCAAAAGAAGTCGGCCCGCACCGCGCCTTTGATCGCGCCGCCGGTGTCTTGCGCAAGCACCAGCCGACGCAGCGGACGCTCGGACAGCGGATAGGTGGTGGACAAAAACACCGGTGCGCCCAGCGGGATGCTGCGCGGGTCTACCGCGATGCTGCGCTGCGCAGTAAGCGGCACGCCCAATGCGCCCAGCGGACCGCTACCGGTTGGCGGCAGTTCGCGGAAAAACACATAACTCGGGTTGGCGTTGAGTAGTTCCGACAGGCGCTGCGGGTTGCGCCGCGCCCAAGCCTTGATGCCGTCCATCGAGGCTTCGGCAGGCGACAGTTCGCCCTGGTCGATCAACCAGCGACCGATGGACTGATAGGGGTGGCCGTTGTGATCCGCGTAGCCTACGCGGATCTGTTGACCGTTGGGCAGTTCCACCCGGCCGGAACCTTGCACCTGCAGAAAGAACAGATCGATTGGGTCTTCGGCCCACAGCAATACCGGCGCGACCGCGCCGGGGCCGCGCTGCGCCAGCTCGCCGCGCGAATAGTAGGGCACCACGCGGTTGCCTTCCAGGCGTCCGCGCAAACGCATGTTTTTGAGTTCAGGGTATTGCTCGCCCAGGTCGATGGTCAGCATATCGGGGGGCACGCCATGCATCGGCCAGCGATAGCGCGCGCTGCGTTCGCGGCTGCCTTTGATCAGCGGCTCATAGTAGCCGGTGATCAGGCCATCGCGCCCGCCATCCAGGCGCACGACCGCCCACGGCGTAAAACGGTCCTCGAAGAACTGCCGCGCAACCGCCGGCGACACTGTCTCGCCCAGGTGGTGGGCGGCGGCGCAGACCGCCTGCCAGCCAGGGCGCGTGCCCAGCACCGTGCACGATGCGCGCAGCGCCGGCCAGGCCGCCGCGTGGTCGTCCTCCTCCCAGCCCTCCAGCGCCGACCAGTCGGCCGCTTGCAGCGCCTGTGCGGCGGGGGTGGCGGGCGTTGCCGATGGGGCGTCGGGTTTCGGGCACACCGGACAGGCGGGACAGGGCGTAGGTGCCGGGCAGGCGAGCGGTTCCGGGCTTGGTGCCGGACTGGCGCAGCCGCCTAGCAGCACGGCAAGAATCAATGCGCCAGCCAAGCGGCCGGGCCGTCGTGCGCAAGAGGGGATCATCGAGTCAAGCTTCGGGTTACACTCGGGGCGGGCCCGCTAGTATACCGGCCGTCCGCGCGCTTGCGCGGCGAACGCCGGGGGCGGTGGCAGGCGAACGCCCGGAGGAGTGTGCGATGTGGGTGATTTTTCTCGAAGCCGGCGTCGCGCTGGCGCTGCTTTTGCTCATCGTCTGGGCAAGTTGGCCAAAGAAAAACCGTAACAAACAGGACGAGCAGACCACCGATGAGTGATTCCCAACCCCAAGCGGTGACCGCCATCGCGGACTTTTCACGCCTGATCGAACGCGCCGAGCGTGTGCTGGCACGCCTCGAATCGGTGTTGCCGGGTGAGCCAGAGCCCCCGGACTGGTCCGCAGCCGCCGCCTTTCGCTGGCGTCGCAAGCAGGGCCGCGCCTGGTTGCAGCCGGTGGTCCATCCGCATGTGATCCGCCTCGCCGATCTTCAGGACATCGACGAGCAAAAGCAGCGCATCGACGACAACACCCGCCAGTTCCTAGCAGGCCGGCGCGCCAACAATGTGTTGTTGACCGGTGCACGCGGCACTGGCAAGTCTTCGCTGGTCAAGGCGCTGTTGGCCGAGTACGCGGACAAGGGCCTACGCTTGATCGAGGTTGACAAAGCTGACCTGGTGGATCTGCCGGATATCGTCGAACTGCTCCATGGTCGCCCGGAGCGCTTCATCCTGTTTTGCGACGATTTGTCCTTTGAAGAGGGCGAGGCCGCCTACAAGGCGCTCAAAAGCGTGCTCGACGGCTCTGTGGCCGCGGTGCCGGAAAATGTTCTGGTGTATGCCACCTCCAACCGTCGCCATCTGATGCCCGAATACCATGAGGAGAATCGTCAGGCCCAGCATGTCGATGGCGAAATCCATCCGGGGGAGGCGACCGAGGAGAAGATCTCGCTGTCAGAGCGTTTCGGCCTGTGGGTGTCTTTCTACCCCTTCAGCCAGGACGAATACCTGGCGATCGTCGCGTATTGGCTGGGTGTCTTTGGCCTCAAACCCAAGGCCATTGCGCGTGCCCGTCAAGAGGCGCTGCAATGGGCGTTGATGCGCGGTTCGCGCTCTGGCCGGGTGGCCTGGCAGTTCGCCCGTGATTACGCCGGCCGGCAGACGGACTGAGGCCATGGCAAAAATCGTCGAGGTGGCCGCGGGGGTGATGGTTCGTCCGGATGGCAGCTTCCTGCTTGGCCAGCGCGCGCCCGGCACCTTCTTCCCCGGCTACTGGGAATTTCCCGGTGGCAAGGTGGAGCCGGGCGAGACACCGGCAGGCGCGTTGATACGCGAACTGCGCGAGGAACTCGGTATCCGGGTGCATGCGCTCACTCCTTGGCTGGTACGCGAGCACCATTACGAGCATGCTCATGTGCGCCTGCATTTTTTCGAGGTGCAGGCGTGGTCTGGCGAGGTGAATGATCATGTGCACAGTGCGCTCGCCTGGCAGTGGGCCGACCGCTTGGACGTGGCGCCGATGCTGCCGGCCAACGGCCCTATCCTCAAAGCGCTGCGCCTGCCGCGCATGATGGGTATCACCCATGCCGGCGAAATCGGCATCGCCGCGCAGCTTGCCGCGCTGGATGCAGCCTTGGGTGCCGGCTTACGCCTGGTGCAGGTGCGCGAACCGCTGCTCGATGAGCCGTCGCGCAGCGCCTTTGCCGCTGAGGTGGTACGTCGTGCGCACGCCGCCGGAGCCTTGGTGGTGATCAATGGCGATGCGGCCCTGGCGCGCGCCTGTGGCGCGGATGGCGTGCATCTGCGGGCGGCGCAGTTGGCCGCGCTGGCGGCGCGGCCGGATTTTCTCTGGGTGGGGGCGTCCTGTCACAGCCGCGCGGAACTCGAGCGCGCGGCAGCGCTGGAACTGGATTATGCGGTGCTGGGCGCGGTGCGCGAAACGCCGACCCATCCCGGACAGGCCGCGCTGGGCTGGGATGGCTTTGGACGCTTGGCGGCGGCACTGTCGATACCGGTGCTGGCACTCGGCGGAGTCAGTCGCGCCGATATGCCTGCGGCGCGCGCTTCTGGCGCGCATGGCCTTGCAGCGATCCGCGGTGCATGGGCGGCTTGAGTGCGTCGGTCACGAAGACGAGGGCGGTTTTTGCGTTGCGCGATCGACCTGTTAGTTGTGCCGTGAATCGTGGTCGGCATCGGGCGGCGCGTCGGCCGCCACGCGGTAGCGTTCCGCCGCCCAGGCGCCCAGGTCGATTTGCCGGCAGCGCTCGGAGCAGAACGGGCGATAGCGGCTGTCCGGCGTCCATGGTACCGGCTTGGCGCAGGTTGGACATTTGACGATGCGCGGCGGTTTTTGACTCACGCGCACCTCCTACAAGCTGCAGAAGGTCAGCTCGAATGGTACGTCGCGCTCGGCCAGGCGCGGACGGGAAAGGGTTTCGGGCATGACAAAGCGGATATTCAAAGCATATTTGTTGGCGCTGATCTCAGGCACGACCGCTTCGCCGTGGTGAAGCGTCAGACGCAACATCTGCGCGCTGCGTCCGCTCATGGTGAGCTGGTAGGTGCCGCAGCGTGCGACCTGGCTTTCGGCGCGACCGCTGGCGCGCAACAGGCGCAGCACGATGTTCAGCCCGTCGCGGATCGGCGTCATCGGCGACAGCCACCCTTCCAGATCGCGCCGGCGCTGTTCCGGGTCGCGATTCAACCAGTAGTGGTAGGACGGCAAGTCGAACTGGCAGACCCCGCCCGGAATGGCGGCACGGCTGCGGATGCTCATCAGCCATTCGTTTTCGCGCAGATACTGGCCGATCTTGCCGGCCATGGCCAATAGCGAGGACGAAGCTTGTTCGATCTCGTAGAGTGCGCCGGACAGCGCCTCTTCGGAAATGTCGGGATTGTTGCGGAAGCTCATCAGAATCTGGCGCTGACGTTCGAGCTCCTGCACCAAATCCACTTTGAGATCGGCGCGGCTGGCCACTTCGAGCACTTCGAACAGGGTGAGCAGGGTGACGTGATGATCCTGCGGTACATCCCCGCTCAGGAAATGTCCGATTTTCTGATAAAGATCTTCAAGTCGCAGAAGCGTGCGGATACGCTCGTTCAGAGGGTATTCGTAACTAATCACCGCGCATGGCCTGCTGGAAAGGTCGTTTCTGCCTATTCGGGGCATGATAGCACAGCGGTTTCGATACGATTGGAGGTCATGACCGCGCAGCGAGCGCGAGATAGCGCCGGTGCAGCGCCTCGATTCGCGGCGCAAGCTCAGCGAGGGTGCCGCTGTTGTCGATGACATCGTCGGCCACCGCGAGACGTTCGGCGCGGCTGGCCTGCGCCGCCATGATGGCGCGGATTTGCGCCTCGGGCAGGGCGCTGCGCACTCGCACCCGTTCGATTTGCAGCGCTTCGGGACAATCGACCACGCACAGGCGGTCGCAACGTTTCCGCCAGTGTCCGGATTCAATCAGCAGGGGCACCACCAACACCACATAGGGTGCCTGCGCGGCCGCGCACTGGCGAGCGGATTCGCTGCGGATGAGAGGATGGAGAATCGCCTCCAGCCGGGCGCGGGCGGCCGCATCGGAGAATGCCAGCTCGCGCATCGCTGCGCGATCGAGCGCGCCGTCGGCGGCGATCACCGAGGGACCGAAAGCCGCTTCGATCTGTGCCATGGCGGCTCCGCCGGGCGCGGTAAGTACGTGGGCAATCCGGTCGGTATCGACAACCGCCGCGCCGAGTCGGGCGAAGCCGTCGGCAACTGCGCTTTTGCCGCTGCCGATACCGCCGGTCAGGCCGACGATGTACCGGTGTGTCATCATGGTTGCACGCAACTGCCCGCACGTGCGGTCGACGGCAGCTGGCCGGCGCGGGTGCGCGCGTCGATGAGCGCCTGCGCCCCCTGCACTTCGACCCGATACACGGTGGTGCTGCGGGTACCGATCGAAGCGCTGCGCACACCGAGTTTGCGCAGCCGCTCTAGGTGCTGTACGGCGGCGGCTTCGGTTTTGAACAGACCGAGCGACACCGCGTACTGGTTGGGCCCCGGGTCTTGCACGATGTAGAACTCGTCCACGCCCAGCGCGCGCAGCTCGCGTGCTTTGCGTTCGGCATAGTCGCGGGCGCCGGTGGACGGGATGCGTACCCACCAGCCGCTGATCGCTTCGGCGCCGGTGCGTTGCACGCTGAGCCCGGCGATGTCGAAATGATGCACCACCGCGTCGGCGGCATCGCCGCCTAAGCCGTCGAAGGCGATGCAGCCGATGGCCGGCGGTGCCGTGGTGGAGGGGGCGGGCGTGCTGTCTGCAGCGGGGGGCGGTTCGGCGGGGCGGTCATCGGCGATGAGCGGCGGTTCGGAGGTGGCCACTGCCGGCGGAACCGACAACGGCACGGCGGGTTCGCCTTGCAGCCGGATGCGCTCAGGATTGAGCTGATTGGTCAGCCGCTCCGGTTCGCCGCGCGGCCCACTGAGGCCCAAAAATCCGGTGGACGCGGCCAGGGCGAGCAGGTTGAGCAGCAGCAGAACGATGAACAGCAGGCGCAGCACAGGCATGGCGGATGACCGTGGCGGTGGGAGTCGATCAACCGACCTTGGGCAGGCGGGCGAGCGAGGCGGCTACCGCTTCGGCCGGGTAGTCGAAATTTTCGAGCTGGCCGCTGAAGAAGCGGTCGTAAGCACCCATATCGAAATGCCCGTGGCCGGTGAGGTTGAAGAGAATGGTCTTGGGTTCGCCGGTCTCTTTGCACGCGAGCGCCTCGTCGATGGCCGCGCGGATGGCGTGGCAGGACTCGGGGGCGGGGATGATGCCTTCGGTGCGGGCAAACTGCACGCCGGCTTCGAAGGTGGCAAGTTGGGGGACGGCGACCGCTTCGATCTGACCTTCATGGAAAAGCTGCGAGACCAGCGGCGAGTCGCCGTGGTAGCGCAGGCCGCCGGCGTGAATGCCCGGCGGCATGAAGTCATGGCCCAGGGTGTACATCTTCATCAGCGGGGTAAAGCCCGAGGCATCGCCAAAGTCGTAGGCATATTGGCCCCGGGTGAGCGTGGGGCAGGAGGTGGGCTCCACCGCCACGCAGCGCAGCTTCTCAGCGCGCTTGTCGCCAGCAGCCTTGTCGGCCAGAAAGGGAAAAGCGATGCCGCCGAAGCTGGAGCCGCCGCCGCAGGGGCCAAAGATCACGTCCGGGTAAAGACCGATCTTGTCGAATTGTTTTTTGGCCTCCAGACCGATGATGCTCTGATGCAGCAGCACATGGTTGAGCACCGAGCCCAGGGTGTAGTTGGTGTCGGCGCGTGCCGCAGCCTCTTCTACCGCCTCGGAAATGGCCAGCCCGAGCGAACCCTGGTTGTCCGGGTCGCGCGCCAGCACGTCGCGGCCGGTCTGGGTCATCTCGGAAGGGCTGGCAAACACCTCTGCGCCCCAGGTCTGCATCATCAGACGACGATAGGGTTTCTGGTGGTAGCTGACCTTGACCATGTAGACCCGCACTTCCAGGCCGAACATTTGCCCGGCAAAGGAAATGGACGACCCCCACTGGCCGGCGCCGGTTTCGGTGGTCAGCCGCTTGATGCCGGCTTGCTTGTTGTAGAAGGCTTGCGGCACCGCCGAGTTGGGCTTGTGTGAGCCGGCCGGGGAGACGCCTTCGAATTTGAAGAAAATCCTGGCCGGGGTGTTCAGCGCACGTTCCAGACGCACCGCGCGGACAAGCGGCGAAGGCCGCCAGATCTTGTAGATTTGGCGCACTTCTTCGGGGATGGCAATCCAGCGCGCAGCGCTCATTTCCTGCTCCAGGATCGCGCCGGGGAAGATTGCGCCCATCTGCTCGGGTGTAGCCGGCTTGCCGTCGGGCCCCAGAGGCGGCGCCGGCGGGTTGGGCATGTCGGCCACCACGTTGTACCAGTGGGTGGGAATTTCGTTTTCGTCGAGCAGAATGCGGGTTGCGTCGGTCATGCTATCTCCCTTGCGTTGTCGGGCGGGGCCGGCCCCTTGCCGTTTGGATGTGGGTGAATATTAGCCGATCATGCCGGATCGGCGGCGCAGGTGGCCAAACCGATCAACACCAGATTGTCGATGTGTCGCCAAGGTACCGCGAGCAACTCGGCAAAACGCCCCGCCGCGCCGCCGGAGAGCAGGCACAGCGCCCCGGGTTGGCCGGCGATCTGCGCGAACATGCGCTCGACCGCGCCGATCTGCGCGTGCAGACAGCCGCTGACGATGGCATCTGCGGTGCAGCGCGGCCGGTCGCGGAAGTGGCCGTCGGCCAGCGGCAGTTGCGCGGTGTTGTCGGCCAGCGCACGCAGCATCAGGTCTACGCCGGGCAGGATGATGCCGCCGCAAAACAGGCCGTCGGCATCGAGCAGATCGGCAGTGGTGGCGGTGCCGGCGCAGACCACCAGGCACGGGCCGCGATGCAGCCGACGGGCGCCGATCAGCGCCGCCCAGCGGTCGGCGCCGAGCTGACCGGGAACGGTGTAGGCGCTGTGCACCCCGGCGCGCGCGGCGGTGGCCGTGAGCCATTCGACCGGCAGGCCGGCTGCCGCCAAAGGGGCTTCGAGCTGGGCGCGCACCGCCGGGCCGGCCACGTTGGCGCCCAGGACGCGGTCGATGCCAGGGTGGGCGGCCAGCACCGCGGGCAGCGCCGAGGCCGCTTCGGCATGCTCGAAGCCGCCAGCGGCCCGCCAGTTTCCCGGCTCGGCGCCGCTGTCGGCTACGCTCCATTTGATGCGGGTGTTGCCCGCGTCCAGTAACAGCATCATGAGGCGACCCGCAACGATACCTCCCCCGACAGGATGCGGCTCAGACCCGCCTCGCCGCGTATCAGCAGCGCGCCGTCCTCGTCTACGCCAACGCACAGGCCGGTGAGTTCGCTGCCCTCGCCGCTGATGCGTACCGGCAAATCGGCAAAGGCGTTGCGTTTCTGCCAGGCATTGCGCAAGGCGGCAAAACCCGCGCTCGCGTAGAGCGCGAAAAGGTCATGCAGTTCGGCCAGCAGCAGCCCGAGCAGGGTGGCGCGATCTGGTAGCGGGCTGCAATGGGTGGCAAGGTCGGTGACGCCGGGCTGGTCGGGGATATGGGCGTCGGCGGGCAGTTTCAGGTTCACGCCGATGCCAATCACCGCGGCCGGGGTGCGTCCGCGGCCGGGGACTAGCTCGACCAGGATGCCGGCAAGCTTCTCGCCGTGCACCAGCACGTCGTTGGGCCACTTGAGTTGCACGCCCTGGACGCCGAGTTTCTCCAGCGTGCGGGCGAGCGCCAGCCCCGCCGCCAGCGACAGGCCGGCCGGCACCGGACTGCCGGGGGCAAAGCGCCACAGCGTGGAAAAGGTCAGGCTGCCGCCGGGCCAGGATTGCCATTGGCGTCCCCGGCGGCCACGTCCGGCGGTTTGCCGCTCGGCCACCAGGACATGAATGCGCCCATCGTCGGCCGGGGGATGGGCGACCAGTTCAGCGTTGGTCGAAGCGCATTCGTCGACCACGCGCAGGGCGAACGCCTCGGCACGTTGGCCGAGCGCGGCGTGCGTCAGCGCGGGGTCGAACGCGGGGCTAGGGGCGATGGGGCTTGCGGCGCGGCCAGTCATGACGGAGTTGAGGGCTTGGAAAGCCCGCATTATCCGTCATTACCCGGACATGCACGAGCGTGGTGCGCGGCGTGTTTGCGGGCTAGGGTGCCCTGTCGCCGGAGCTGCCGCCGTGCTCGTCGTCCATGCCCAGCTCTTGAATTTTGCGGGTGATGGTATTGCGCCCGATGCCTAGAAGTTGTGCAGCTTCGATGCGTCGGCCGCCGGTCATGTTGAGCGCGCGGCGGATCAATGTGCGTTCGAACTCGCGGCTCAGCCGGTCGAACACCTCGTGCGGGTGGGCGGCAAGCAAACGGTCGGCCTCGGTGCCGAGCGCGTCGGTCCAGCTCACCGGCATCTCGATGTTGGGCTGGTCGCGCATTTCGGGGGGCAGATCGGCTACTTCCACGGTCTGGCCCGGTGCCATGACGGTGAGCCAATGGCAAAGATTCTCCAACTGGCGCACATTGCCCGGGAAGGCCAGCGTTTGCAGGTGCCGGAGCGCAGCTTCCGAGATGCGCTTGGGTTCCACGCCCAGTTCCTGGGCGCTGCGTTGGAGAAAGTGGCGCACCAAGATGGGGATGTCTTCGCGACGCTCGCGCAGCGCGGGCAGGCGCAGACGGATGACGTTGAGACGGTGGAACAGATCCTCGCGGAACAGGCCCTGACGCACACGTTCTTCCAGGTTCTGATGGGTGGCGGCGATGACCCGCACATTGGCTTTGATCGGCTGGTGACCGCCAACGCGGTAAAAGTGGCCGTCTGAGAGCACCCGCAGCAGGCGGGTTTGCAGCTCCGGCGGCATGTCGCCAATTTCGTCCAGGAACAGCGTGCCGCCTTCTGCTTGCTCGAAGCGCCCGCGGCGCTGGGTGGTTGCGCCGGTAAAGGCGCCGCGCTCATGGCCGAATAATTCGGATTCGAGCAAATCGCGCGGAATGGCGGCGGTGTTGATGGCAATGAAGGGCGCCTCGCGACGCGGGCTGTGGCGGTGCAGGGCGCGGGCGACCAATTCTTTGCCGGTGCCGGATTCGCCGTTGATCAGCACTGTGGCATGCGACTGGGACAGGCGGCCAATGGCGCGGAACACTTCCTGCATCGACGGTGCCTGACCGAGAATCTCAGGGGCCAAGGTGGTCTCCAGGTCTGCACCGGCTTGGTGCGCGCTCTGATCGATCGCTCGTCGAACCAGTGCAACCGCCTGATCCACGTCGAACGGCTTGGGCAGGTATTCGAAAGCGCCGCCCTGGAAGGCGGCAACCGCGCTTTCCAGGTCGGAATAGGCGGTCATGATGATCACCGGTAATTGCGGGTGGCGGGCTTTGACCTTTTGCAGCAGTTCCAGGCCGGATTCGCCCGGCATGCGGATGTCGGACACCAGCACTTTGGGCGGCTGCGTCTCATCGCCCAGCGCCCGCAGCGCTTCGCTGGCCGAGCTGAAGCTGCGGTGGGGGATGTCCTCGCGGCTGAGCGCCTTTTCCAGTACCCAGCGAATGGAGCGGTCGTCGTCAACGATCCAGACTGTATTCATAAGTCATGCACTGTTCTGGTGCGGGCGCCATCCGACTGTAGCTCAGACGCGCTCGGTTATGGGTAGCAGAATCGTGAAGCAGGTTCGCCCGGGACGGCTGTCGACTTCAATCATGCCTTGGTGCTGTTCGATGAAGCTTTGCGCCAGCGATAGCCCCAGCCCGCTCCCGCCTTCCCGCCCCGAGACCAGCGGATAAAAGATTTTGTCGCAGATCTCCTCGGGGATGCCGGGACCGTTATCGATGACCTGCAATTCCAGTGCCAGTTTGAAGCGGCGTTTGGCCAGCGTAACCTGACGGGCGATTCGGGTACGTAGGCAGATTTCGCCGCGACCGTCGAGTGCCTGCGCGGCGTTGCGCGCAATGTTGAGGATGGCTTGGATGAGCTGCTCGCGGTCGGCGGTCAGTTCCGGCAGGCTGGTGTCGTAGTCCCGACGCACCGAAAGTTCCGGGAATTCGGCGAGTATCAGGCGGCGCACGCGCTCGAGTACATCATGGATGTTGAGCTGTCCAGGACGCATCATGCAATGCGAGGTCAGCAGCCGGTTCATTAGATCCTGCAAACGGTCGGCTTCGGCGATGATGACTTCGGTGTACTCGCGCAGCAGCGGGTCGGTGAGTTCGCGCTCGAGCAACTGGGCCGAGCCGCGGATGCCGCCCAGCGGGTTCTTGATCTCATGGGCAAGATTGCGGATCAGCTCGCGGTTGGCCTGTTGCTGCTGGAGCAATTGCTCTTCGCGTGCGACGCGCAGTTGCGCATCGATCGGGCGGAACTCCAGCAGCAGGGCGACGCCTTCGGCCTCGATCGGACTGACCGTGCAGTCCAGGTGCAGCACGTCGCTGCCCGGACGCTGAATGCGCAGGTCCTGCCCGGTGTAGCTCCAGCTGCTGTGCAGGGCGTTGTGCAGCGCGGCCGCGAGGCCGGGCGGGTCGCCGAGCAGACGGGCCAGCGGCTGGCCGAGTAGCTTGCGCTGGCTGATGGCGAAGAGATTTTCCGCACCTGGGTTGAGGTAGCGCACGATCAACCCAGCATCGACCAGCACGACGGCCGACGAGAGCAGCTCCAGTCCGGCGAAGGGGCCGGTGGTGACGAGTGGATGAGTGGGGCGAGTCATGGGCGCGGTCTGGGTGAGCTGTGTTGATTCATAGCAAGACCCACGCCAGCATCGCCAAACTACTTCAACTCCCGCAGCTCGCGCTTGAGGGCATCGATATTGCGCTGATGCTGTGCGACCTTTTCCTTGAACGGCGCCAGGCGGTCGAGTACGCGCTGGTAATTGCGCTCGTCGCCATGACGCACGGCTTCCTGTTCGGCCAGCGCTTTTTGCGCGTCGGCCAGCGCGGCTTCTTCCTGCGCCAGTTCGTTTTCCAATATCTGGCGGCGCGATTGGTCGCGCTGGCGCTGGAGATCTGGATTGACCCGCGGGAAGTTCGGTGAGGCGGCCGCCGGCGACGGGCTGGGGCGGGCCGCTGGCGCGGGCACCGTGGACACCGCTTGGTCCAGGGACAACGGCTTGCAACCTTTGGTGACCGTCCGGTCGTTGGTGTACGTGACCCGCCCTTCGTCATCGACGCATTTATAAACCTGTGCGTGCGCCGAGGCGGCTAGGAAAGTAAGCAGTAGAAGCAGTCGGTGCATCGGTAGTATGGCCGGGTGAAATACGCTGGGAATATGACTAACGGTTGGTCGCGGTGGTTCTGCGAGCCGGCCACAGGATTAGACCCGATAAAAAAGGGACGGGCAATGCCCGTCCCTGCTCTGGCGACTGAACGGCCTGGATTACAGGCTGTAGTACATGTCGAATTCCACCGGGTGGGTGGTTACGCGCAGGCGGTTGACTTCCTCGGATTTGAGCTCGATGTAAGCATCCAGGAAGTCATTGGAGAACACGCCGCCGCGGGTCAGGAACTCGCGATCCTTGTCCAGCTCGGCCAGTGCCTGATCCAGGCTGAAGCACACGGTCGGGATCTTGGCGTCTTCTTCCGGCGGCAGGTCGTAGAGGTTTTTGTCGGCCGGATCGCCCGGATGGATCTTGTTCTGGATGCCGTCCAGACCGGCCATCAGCAGCGCGGCAAAGCACAGATAGGGGTTGGCGGCCGGGTCCGGGAAACGCGACTCGATGCGACGGCCCTTGGGGTTGGCCACATACGGGATGCGGATCGAGGCCGAGCGGTTGCGGGCGGAGTAGGCCAGCTTGATCGGCGCTTCATAGTGCGGCACCAGGCGCTTGTAGGAGTTGGTCGCCGGGTTGGTGATCGCGTTCAGCGCCTTGGCATGCTTGATGATGCCGCCGATGTAGTACAGCGCGGTCTCGGACAGGCCGGCGTAGCCGTTGCCGGCAAAAAGATTCTGGCCGTCTTTCCAGATCGACTGGTGCACATGCATGCCGGAGCCGTTGTCGCCGACGATCGGCTTGGGCATGAAGGTGGCGGTCTTACCGTATTGATGGGCCACCTGATGGACGATGTATTTGAGCGTCTGGGTCCAGTCGGCGCGACGGGTCAGGGTGTTGAACTTGGTGCCGATTTCGCACTGGCCGGCGTTGGCCACTTCATGGTGATGCACCTCAACCGGGATGCCGACGCCTTCGAGGGCCAGCACCATCGCGGCACGGATGTCGTTGAGGCTGTCGACCGGCGGAACCGGGAAATAGCCGCCCTTGACCTTCGGACGGTGGCCGGTGTTGCCGCCTTCGAACTTGTCGGCGGTGGCCCAGGCGGCTTCCTCGGAGATGATCTTGCTATAGACGCCGGACATGTCGACCGACCATTCGACCGAGTCGAAGATGAAAAACTCGGGCTCCGGACCGAAATAAGCAGTGTCGCCGATGCCGGTGCTCTTCAGATAGGCTTCGGCGCGCTTGGCGATCGAACGCGGGTCGCGGTCATAACCCTTGCCGTCGGACGGCTCGATCACGTCGCAGGTCAGCACCAGGGTGGTTTCGTCGAAGAAGGGGTCGATGTAGGCGGTGGCAGCGTCCGGCATCAGGATCATGTCGGAGGCCTGGATGCCTTTCCAGCCGGCGATCGACGAACCGTCGAACGGGTGGCCGTGCTCGAAGTGTTCTTCTTCGAAAGCCGACACCGGCAGACCGACGTGCTGCTCCTTGCCGCGGGTGTCGGTAAAACGCAGGTCAACGAAGCGCACTTCGTTTTCCTGGATCATCTTCATGACGTCTTGGGCGTTCATATTCACTCCTGGTGAGATGAGGCGAAATTCGGTTAACGGTCATTCCGTTGCGGCGCAGTGCAGCAGGAACCGTGCCATACGGTCGGGGGAGCCGTTCGGCATTGTGCCACAAGGGGCATGGGCTGGGCGGGGGTCTAGAGTGCATCAATATGGTGCGTTGCTTGAATGAGTGCGCACCGTCATGGTGCTATGCGCTGATAGAACGCGATGCTACGGTAGGTCGGGTTTTGCGCAATCCTTGCCGCGACCCGCTGCCTGAGTGCATCGGGAGGCACGAGCGGGCCACAAGGCAGCAGAACTTCGACTTCTGCGCGGTCGCCCAGATAATGGATGTCTACCCGTAGTGGCGCCGGTCCATCCGCACCCATTAGCTCATGCACCAGGGTGGTGACTTGTTGCCGATCAGGCAGCGGCCCCGGCGGCACCACGTGAAGCTCGCCGTCGTCTTCGGCATCGATGTGCACCAGCATTTCTTGGACTTCGGGATGTGCGGCGCGTACACGAAAATACACCGCGTCTGAAATGCGATGCCCTTCGGAGACGGTGATACGCGGATCGACCCGCACATGGGCGTCGCACAACACTTTGTCGGCCATGCGTCGGGTGCGCAAATCGTGCAGGCCGATCACACCGGGCGTCTGGCAGATGGTGCGCCGCAAGCGCTCCAGCTCTTCTTCGCTCAGACCGGTGTCGATCAGTTCGCGCACTGCCCGCCAAGCCAGACGAACCCCCATATGCACGATCAGAAAGCCTACCACCGCCGCAGCCAACGGTTCGAGAAACGGATATCCAGCCAGGCTGCCGCCGATACCCGCCGCTACCACCAGTGAGGAGGCGGCGTCCGAGCGCGCATGCCAGGCGTTGGCCTCCAGCACCGGCGCTTGGAGTCGACGTGCGGCTCGGAGCGTGAAGCGAAATAGCCCTTCCTTGGCGGCGAGGGTGAAAACCGCCATCACCAGTGCCACCGGATGCAGGCTGGGCAATTGGTCGATGCTTTGCAGACGAAGGCCGGCGCTCCATAAAAAGCCCAATCCCACCCCGACCAACACCACCCCCAGAGCCAAGGAAGCGGCCGTTTCGATGCGCCCGTGGCCATAGGGGTGGTTCTTGTCGGCCGGCTCCGCGCCGCTGCGCGCAGCAAACAGCACCATGATGTCGGTCAGCAAATCGGACAGGGTGTGGGTGGCGTCGGCGACCAAGCTGAACGCATTGGCGAACAGGCCGACGATGACTTGACCGATGGCAAGCGCCGCATTGGTAACGATGGCCACCAGCGTGACCCGCTGGATGGACGCACCGCGCGAGCGTTCGGTCGGCACGGCAGACAAGGGCCGGGTGGGCGAGTCGGAGGCAGGCATGTGTTGGGGATAACGGCGGGGTATACTCGTTCGTTGTCAGCCATTTTATCGGACTCTTCGATGGGAACTCTCTCTGATCTGCTCACACTGGCGGCACAGCGTGCCCAGCAACTCAAGCTGCCTTACCAAGGTGCGCTGACCCCACAGGAGGCTTGGCAGGTGTGGCAGCACGCGCCGGGCGCCAAACTGGTGGATGTGCGCACCCGGGCCGAATGGGAATGGGTCGGGCGGGTGCCTGGAGCGGTGGAAATCGAATGGCAAAGCTGGCCGGGTGCTCAGCCGAATCCCAATTTCATCGCGCAGTTGCGCCAGCAAGTCGACCCGGAAGCGCTGGTGATGTTCTTGTGCCGCTCCGGCGCGCGCTCGGATGCCGCGGCGCGTGCGGCCGGCGGCGCCGGCTATGCCAATTGCTACAACATCCTGGAAGGTTTCGAGGGCGACCGCGATGCCAACGGCCAGCGCAACCGCATTGGCGGCTGGCGGCATGCCGGTCTGCCTTGGTTTCAGGGCTGATACCGGCCCGCCCCCAACGAGTCATTGCCGAGATCGCGCATCATGAAAGTCGCTACCATTGCCTTCGACCGCTTCAACGCCCTGCAAGACGACCAGGCTCAGGAACGTATCCGCGCCGCGCGCGCGCGCCTGGGCAGCAAGGCGGTGCTCCTGTGCCACCACTATCAACGCGCCGACGTGTATTGCCATGCCGATCTGACTGGCGATTCGCTCAAACTCGCACGTCTGGCGTCCGAGACCGATGCCGAGTTCATCGTATTCTGCGGTGTGCATTTCATGGCCGAGGTCGCGGACATTCTCTCCAAACCTGGGCAGACCGCAATCTTGCCGGATCTGGCGGCCGGCTGTTCGATGGCCGACATGGCCAACCTTGCCAAGGTGGAGCGCTGCTGGCGGGAGCTTGCCGAGGTGTTGGGCAAGCCGGATGCGCTGATCACTCCGGTCACCTATATCAACTCCGCGGCCGACCTGAAGGCTTTTTGCGGTGAGCACGGCGGTATCGTGTGCACCTCGACCAATGCGCCGACCATCCTCGATTGGGCCTTCGCCCAGCGCGAAAAGGTGTTGTTCTTTCCCGACCAGCACTTGGGCCGATGGACCGGGTACAAAAAAGGTATCCCGCTCGACGAGATGGTGGTCTGGGACCCGGACCTGGAATACGGCGGCCTTACGCCGGAACAGATCCACAAAGCCAAGATTTTGCTGTGGAAGGGTCACTGCTCGGTGCACCAGATGTTCCAAGAGAGCCATATCCGTCGCTGGCGCATGCAGAACCCGGACGGTTTCGTGATTTCCCATCCGGAGAGCAATCTGGAGGTGTGCCTCAACTCCGACTACGTCGGTTCCACCGAATACATCATCAAGACCATCGCCGCGGCGCCAGCCAACACCAAATGGCTGGTGGGCACCGAGCTGAACCTGGTCAACCGGCTAGCCGAGGAAATGAAGCCGGCTGGCAAGATCGTGCAGTTCATGGCCCCCACGGTGTGCATGTGCTCGACCATGCAGCGCATCGACCCGCAGCATTTGGCCTGGGCGCTGGAGAATCTGGCCGATGGCAACGTGGTCAATGCGATCCGGGTGCCGGCGCATGAGGCGGAACTGGCCCGTGTGGCGTTGGATCGCATGCTGGCCGCGTCCTGAACGGCCTGTTGGCGGGGTGGCCGGGCTTGTACAAAAGGAATGTATCGCTGCGGATCATGAAAACCTTCAACACCGCTGGTCCTTCGGTCCCGGGCGACCACCACATGCTCGATCCGCTCTCGCGCATCGACCTGGCCGAGATCGAAGCGCTGATCGACGCCAAGCGCTACTTCGTGTTGCTCGCCCCGCGCTAGACCGGCAAGACCACGGCGCTCTTGGCGCTGATGCACCACCTCAACGCCCAGGGGCGCTAGCGCGCGCTCTACTGCAACATCTAAGCCGCACAAGCCGCCCGCGGCAACGTTTCTGAGGTCATGGCCGCCATCGTCAAAGCACTGGCCAACGCGGCCTCGATTTATTGGCAGAACGAGGCGGCAGCACAAACGGCACGCGCGCGCCTTCACGAGGCCGCGACGGGCCAGCGCTTCGAGCCGGCGATCTACCCGGAGCTGTGGGCCGACACTGAAGGCCAGCCGTGGCTGGTCAACGCGCTGGGGCATGAACTTACCTGGAACATGCGTGCGCGCTGCGTGATCGCAGCCGTCCGATCACGCGTCCCTTGGGAAGCCAAAATCTGGCAGCACAGCGAAACCCGCGAGAGTCGCCTCGTCGGCGTGTGGGGGGCGTGATGCGCAGCCATACAAAGGCGCGGGCTCATAGGCGGATGAAGGCGGCGATCTTCGGGTCGCGCCGCAGTTCGGCCAAATCCTCTGAAGAAGGGAGTTGCGGGCGGTCGCGGGTCGTGTTGACCATGCACAAAAAGCCCAGGTGCCCCCCTTCGCTGGCACGGAACTGATGCCAGCTCATGGCCGGAATATGGATCAGATCATGGACGCGCACCGCGCGCACTTGGTTGCCTACCAGACAGGCCCCGCCGCCAGACAGAATCATCACCGCGTGCTCATGCCGGTGGCGCTCCAGCGTTGAATGTCCGCCGGGGCCGATCTCGAAGTAGCGTAACTCGCAAGCCAAGGCTTCGGTGCAAAACAGCACTTGGCGGCTGATGTCGCGAAAGGGTGCGCTGCCTTCCGGTTTGTATTCGAGTACTTCGACCTGTTCCCAGCGTCGGGTCGGGCGGGCCTTGCGGAACACGGGGTGGCTCATCGTGTATCTCCTGTGGCGTGTACGCGCTCGACAAAGGTTCGCGCTGCGTGACCGAGGTCTGGCGCTTCGAGTAACGCGCCGCCGATCAGCAACATCACATCCGGGCCGTAAAAGGCCACCATTTCCTCGATCCGCGCCGGGCTCATGCCGCCGGCCGGCACCGGCAGCGCAGCCGGCAGCGTGCCCCAGGGGGCGCGCGCCGCCTCGGCAATTGCCCGGCAGGTTTGCGGCGTGTAACTAAAGCGCCCGCCGTGGTTGGGAAAGATGACTGCATCGGCCCCGGCCAAGCGGAATAGCTTGCCGATCAGCGTCGGCGGGGCGATGCGCGCCGCACCGCCCAGCGCCGGGTGGGCGAGAAGCGGTAGCCCCTCATCGGCCAGTTCCTGCAGTGCGCCCAGGCCGCAGACCATGGGCGCCAGCATTAGCATGCCGACCCCGGCATCGCGGGCGATGCGCAATTGTTCGCGCAGTCGCCGCGGCCCGCCGCCCAGGCTGGGCGCATAGACGCAGCGATGACCGCTGCTGCGATTGGCCGCGTCGATAGCGCGCTGCACCGCGGCGACCCGGCGGGCGAAGGGGGCGTCGACCTGATCGGCCAGGCCGTGATCGTCTTTGACGATGTCGATGCCCGCGGCCGCCAGCTTGCCGGCCAGCGCGGCCAGCGCCTCGGGGCTGCTGCCCTGGGGTTTCAACGCGCTGCAGGTGAGCGGGCGGCCGCTGGCGATGCCGCAGTGTTCGCGCAAACCTGCGATGCCAAAGCGCGGTCCGCCAAAACCTGCCAGCGCCGCCGGCGGCATTTCCACATCCACCAGTTCCACCTCTGGCTGTAGCGAACAGTTGCCGAATAACATGTTCATCAACTGCCCGGCCTCGAAGCCGATGGTGTCCAGTGCCAGGCTCAAGACGACGCGAAAATGCGCTTCGCCGTCGGCTTCGATGGATTCGACACGGCCGACGATGTGCTCCAGGATGCGCGCCTCGCCAATGGCCGTGGTGGGCATTTCCACGCTTTGTTCCACCGCCAGCGCGGCAGCGCGGCGCTCGATTTCGGCGGCGGTGCAGCGGATACGGTAGCTTGCCTGCAGTCTGTGCATGAAACGGGTTTAATTTTTAGCGGTTAGAACGCATATTATGCCCCGTGGCCGGACGGTGTCCGGCGCCTTGACCGCCTCATGAAGCTGCGCATCTGCACATATAACATCCACAAGGGGTTTTCGCAGTTCAACCGTCGCATGGTAGTGCATGAGCTGCGCGAGCGTTTGCACGCTCTGCAGGTTGATTTGGTGTTTCTGCAAGAGGTGCAGGGCATGCATCTGGGCCATGCCGCCCGCCATGCAGACTGGCCTGCTTTTCCTCAGCACGAGTTTTTGGCTCAGGATATCTGGCAGCAAACGGCATACGGCGGCAATGCGGTCTATGACCATGGCCATCACGGCAATGCGATTCTGAGCAGCTATCCGATTTTGCGCGTCGAAAATCAAGATGTGTCCGATCATCGCTTCGAACGTCGCGGTCTGCTGCATTGCGAAGTTGCGCTGCCTGCGTCGGTGGCAAAAGTGCATTGCGTGTGCGTGCATCTTGGCCTGATGGCCGGCAGCCGGCGGCGGCAAATGGCGGCGCTGGCTGCGCGCATGGAGCGCTGGGCCGATGACGGTGCGCCGCTGATCATTGCCGGAGATTTCAACGATTGGCGTAACCGGGCCGATGAGCTCATCGGGCGCCGGTTGGGAATGGTCGAAGCGTTCAGCGCCGGGCATGGGCACCCGGCGCGCAGCTATCCCAGCCGTTTGCCGGTACTTAGGCTCGACCGTATTTATGTGCGCGGCTTCCGTGTCCGCGAGGCGCGGGTGCATTTCGGTCCGCCGTGGTCGCAGTTGTCCGACCATGCCGCGTTGACCGCCGAACTGGAGCTTGCAGTGTGACCGCGTTCGTTTCCGGCAATGCCATTACACTGCTGGAGACCGGGCAGGCTTATTTCCCGGCGCTGATCGCAGCACTGGATGCGGCAACCCGGGAAGTGTTCCTGGAGACTTACCTTTTTGAAAACGACCTGGTTGGTCGCCGGGTGGCTGCTGCGCTTGCGCGCGCGGCGCGGCGCGGGGTGCGGGTGAGAGTGCTGGTCGATGGATTTGGCGGACGCAACTTCGTGCGTGAGCTGATGCCGGTGCTGGAGGCCGACGGCGTGCAGGTGCTCATTTACCGGCGCGAAGTGCGTGCGTTGTCCTTGCGCCGTCATCGTTTGCGGCGTATGCACCGCAAGCTGGTGGTGGTCGATGGCGAGTTGGCCTTCGTAGGCGGGATCAACATCATCGACGACTTTGACCGCAACGCGCCGCAGCGGCCGCGCTTCGACTATGCGTTACAGGTGCGGGGGCCGGTGCTGGAACACATTCTGGCCGCGGTGCACCGTTTGTGGCGGTTGGTGTCATGGGCCAGCTTCCGCCGCCGGCTCAACGATGCGCTGCTCGCGCCGGCGCGTACCGATGCGGCCGGCCATATACGCGCGGCGTTCGTCATTCGAGACAACATCCGTCACCGGCATGACATCGAGGACGCCTACCTGGCGGCCATCGGCAGGGCAGAGCGCGAAGTCGTGATTGCGTGCGCGTACTTCTTTCCGGGCCGACGCTTTCGCCACGCCCTGGTCGATGCGGCGCGCCGTGGCGTGACCGTGATCCTGTTGCTGCAGGGCCTGGCCGATCATCCCTTATTGGCCAGCGCCAGCCGGGCGTTGTATCCATATTTTCTGGCCCAGGGTATCCGCTTGTTTGAATATCACCAAAGCTATCTGCACGCCAAGGTGGCGGTGGTGGACGAATACTGGGCCACGGTCGGGTCGAGCAACATCGACCCCTTCAGCTTGCTGCTGGCGCGTGAGGCCAATCTGGTGATCGAAGATCGCGGCTTTGCGTGTGAGCTGCGAATGCGTCTGGCGCGAGCCATTGACGAGGGCGGCCGCGAATTGCATCGGGATACCTGGCGCCGTCAGGGATTCATGCGCCGACTGGGAAGTTGGCTGGCTTACCAGTTTGTGCGCCTTGCCATCGGCTTGGCGGGCTACGGTGGCAAGCATTGAGTGCGCCGCGTGCGCCTTGCCGCTTAACGGTGCGTCGGCAAAATCGGGCGGCGGGCGGAGATGACCCCGGTGTTGACGCCCATCCAGTTCAAGCCACCGAACAGGCGGGCGTATTCGATCTTTATGCAGCGGTCCATGACCACCCGCATGCCGCCGGCCTCGGCCCGGCGGGCGGCCTCCTGGTGAATCACGCCAAGCTGCATCCAAAATACCTTGGCGCCGATGGCCAGCGCGTCATCGATCAGAGGTGGCACCTCCGCGGGTTTGCGAAACACATCGACCATGTCGACCGGTACCGGGATGTCACGCAGACTGGGGTAGCACTTCTGGCCAAGGATCTCGTCGTAGGCGGGGTTGACCGGGATGATGGTATAGCCGCGCGCCTGCATGTACTGAGCGGCAAAGAAACTGGGTCGGTGCCAGTTGGCCGACAAACCCACTACCGCAATCGTGCGGCATTCCAGTAGCACCCGGCGCAGTCCGTCAATATCGTCGATCATGGTTTCACTCTCCCCCGGCCGAAGGCGCTAGGCGGTGCAGACCGGGCGCCGGAATGGCGCGCCGGCGGGGCACGCGGGCGATCGACCAGTGTGTTTGCGCCCACTGCCAAATCTCTGCCAGCGGCGCGCCGGCAAGCTGTGACGGAGGATTTTGGCCCAGAAAAGCCAGCGCCGCCAGCAGCGCAGCACCGGGCGGCAGCTCGTCGATGGCCCGCGCCAAGGTCTGTTTGGATAGTTTCTCGCCGGCGGCGTTGGTGGCCACCGGCAGGTGGGCGTAATGCGGTTCGGGCATGCCCAGCAGGCGTTGTAGATAGCGCTGGCGGCCGGTTGAATCGAGCAAGTCGGCGCCACGCACCACATGGGTGACGCCAGCGTCGGCATCGTCTACGACCACCGCCAACTGGTAAGCGAACAGGCCGTCTGCGCGCAGCACCACAAAGTCGCCAAGCTCGTGCTCCAGGTCTTCTAGTTGGGCGCCTTGCACCGCGTCATCGAAGGCGATGCTGCCGGCTACCCGCACCCGCCAGGCCCGCGCCAGCCGTCCCGGCGGCAGGCCGTTGCGGCAGGTGCCGGGGTAGATGCGCGAGCCGTCGCGTGCCAAGAGCGCCTGGGCAAGCTCGCGGCGGCTACAGGCGCAGGCGTAAGCGTGGCCTGCCGCTTTGAGGCGCTCGAGCGCGTCGGCGTAAACCGCGAGGCGCCGGCTCTGCCACACCGGCTCACCGTCCCACTCAAAGCCAAAGCGTTCGAGCGTGCGCAAAATACCGTCTGCCGCGCCGGGAATGCAGCGCGGGGTGTCCACATCCTCGATCCGCAGCAGCCAACGCCCGCTATGGCGGCGCGCCTCCAGGTAACTGCCTGCGGCGGCAATCAGCGAACCGAAGTGCAAGGCGCCGGTGGGCGAAGGCGCGAAACGGCCGACGTAGGACGGGGCAAGCGGGGTGTTCATGGCTCGCTGCGATCGTACCATCGGCGCATCAGGGCTCTACGCGGGCGACCTTCTCCTTGCCGAACCGGCTCACTTGCACCGTGACCCGATTCGAAGCGTTTTCACAGCTTGCAGCGCATCCAGCGCGCTGCCGGACGATAGGGCAGTGGGTCAGTACGGTCAGACGTTGAACAGCGATTGTGACTGCAAGTCATTGAATGAACAGTTCACCATGCTGCTCCATTACTAACTTTTCAATAAGTAGTGTCAGCCCAGGATATAGCGGCACTCTGGCTGCCTAAAAAATGACTTCACGAGTTCGGGGAGCTTCTGGATGCTACGCAAAGCACGGAGTGCGAGTCGCTTCATCTCCTCGGCGCTCTCGACCAACTGGCTCGAAACCTTCCGCTTCACATGAGCCCAGACTGTTTCGTCCGGGTTCAGCTGCGGCGAGTAAGGCGGCAAATAGAACAACTTGAGCTTGCCGTCCAAGCTCTCGATGTAGCTCTTGACCATCTTTGCCTTGTGAATCGGATGACCATCGACGATCAGAAAGACCGGTTTCTCGGCATTGAGCATCAAGCGCTTGAGGAACTCGACGAACACTTTCGCACCGACCGAGCCCTCATGCAGCATGAACCGAAATTCGCCCTGCGTGCCGACGGCCGAGATCATGTTCAGCGAGAAGCGCCGACCCGTCGCCTGCACCACCGGCGTCCGGCCTTGTGGCGCCCAAGTCGTGCCGGTGTGGTAGTCCGAGCGGATGCCCGACTCGTCGCCAAAGTAGATCGTTGCTCCGAGCCGCTTGGCTTCAGCGCGAATCGCGGGGTAGGTCTCCGTCTCCCAAGTGCGCACCAGGACGGGGTCTTGCTGCCACGCCTGGTAGAGCGGCTTCTGGGCGCTGAAACCCAGGATCTTCATCAGGCGGTGAACCGAGGAGACCGACAGCTCTTTCTTGAATTGGCGTTTGATCAAGTGACGAATCAGAGACAGCGTCCACAAGCCGAACTCGAACTTGAACTGCTGCGGGTTGTGGTCACGAACCGCATTGGCAATCCACGAAAGCTCCTCGGCGCTGAGTTTGCTCGGGCGTCCCGGAATCGGCTTGGCGAGCAATGCGTTCTGTCCGCCATTGGCAAAATCGGCGAGCCACCGGAAAACGCTGCGCTCATTCACGCCATACGCCGCCGCGACGCTTTGCACCGTCTGCCCGTCACGTACCGCTTTGACGGCCTGCTGCCGCATGACCTGCAAGGTGTGATGATCGAGAGCTCGGCCGTCGGAAAGTCGTTTGCATTTCATAGGCCATATTATCGCTCACATGACACTACTTATGGGAAACTCAGTAAAAAACATACTCATGTTTGTACTCAAGAAACTCAGCATTGAGTATGTTCAACCGTGATCTGGCGCCGTTGCGCCGGCTCGGATTCAGCTTTCCAGGCGCCGGCGACAGGCATCAATGGTGGATTTGATCTGTTGCGCCAGCATCTGCCTGATCGGCGCACGCTCCAACCGCTCACCCAATGAGCTTGCCTGCAGCAACATCCGCTCGATGACTTCTTCCGCCCGTTTCCTTGGGACGCCACCTTCCTCCGCCAGACGCAATAAATGCCGGCGTTCGATGGCAGCACCTTCGCCGCAAACGTCCAGGTGATGCTGGCCCATCGGGCCTTCGCTGAAGGTCAGGTCGAATGCCGGAGCCAGACGCCAGCGCCGGTCAGGCCCGAGACGCCACGCGAAATTCTTGGGATGGTCGTCACGGTTGTGGAAAAGCACATTGAAGACGGCTCGTGCGTAGGCTTTCTCCACTTCGCGCTCGTCGCGCGTCAGGAAACGGGTAGCCCGCAGGAAGGCGGTATAGTCGGTGGCACCGGGCAGGCGAAAATCCACTTGCAACAATCCAGCCAGACTGTGCACCGGGACGCGTTGCCCTCCCTCCCGGTCGAAGCGCGCGACGCCGAAGGCGGCCAGTTCGGGGCCAAGGTCGAACCAACGACTTTGGGGCACATCCAGTCCGCAATCCCGAGCCAACTCGGCATAGAGCTGCTCGATGACGCAAACCTCTTTGTGTTCGTTCTGCGCCGGGAACTTGACCAGCCAGGGACTGCCGGGCGCATCCGGACGGGTGCTGACTTGCCCGGTCATTGCGTCGTACTGCACCAAGGCCTTGGGGCGAGCCCCTTGCGGTGAGCCGCCGGTGAGCGCGAGCTCGCGCAGGGCTGCCCCCGCCTCGCCCGCGAGCGCGAGACGGCTTTGCTCGGCCAGCGCCAGCAAGGACCAGTCGGGCTCGTGGGCGCCGGCGTCGCTTGCCGGAACGAAGCGCAACGCGCCCATGGCGCGCTCACCAATGAAGGCCAGCCGGTCCAGTGGCCCGGGATGGCGCAAGCCGTGTTGACGGAACAACCGATCCATCAGCAGCAAACCCCAGCCGTCAGGCAGACTGTCGGCGATCAGGCCCGGAAGGCGATGCAAATGGATCGGAAAACCTCCGTAGGCATCCGCACGCAGCTTGAGGTGCAAGGGCGACAGTTCCAAGCCTTGAGACAAGGCTTCGGGAGAATATTCGAAGAGCAGGGATTGACCGTCATCGGCCAGGCGTCCCAACGGCCAGTCTTCTCCCCAGCCGCAATAATGCACGGTAAGCAGCTTCATGATGCTCTCTTACGCGGCGCACGCTGGCGGCGGCTCACAAGGTCCACCTGCTCCATCTGGGCGATGGATTGCCGTTTGAGCACGAAGAGATCGTCCAGCGCCTCCAGCAAGCCAAGTGCCTGCGCGACACGGACCAGCGTTTCCAGTGAGCACTGACCGTCGCTTTCGAGTTTGCGCAACGCCCCCAAGGACAGTCCTGCCATTTGCGCCAGTTCACGCTGCGTAAGCGATTGGGCAAGCCGCTGCTCGCGCAGACGAACACCCAGCGCGTGCAGGATCTCAGCGGGAGTCGAGAGATGAAAAGTCACTTTTATGACCCTTAACGCGAAAAAAATTGCGTAAGCGCCATTGTAGTGGGCTTTACTTATTCTTGAAAGCAGATGGCTGCGATAGCTGCCGCGAGCGATCATGCGGAGACCATCGTAACGCTACGATAACGTAGCGTTACGATGTTACGGTGCAGGCTCCTGTCCAGCCGCCGGCGCCTCCAGCAGTACGGAAGGCTCCACCCCCAGCGCCTCGGCCAGCTTGAAGATGTTGAGCAATGCGATGTTGCGCTGCCCACGCTCAACACCCCCCAGATAGCTGCGTGCCAAGCCACTTTCCAGTGCTAGGCGTTCTTGCGACCACCCTCTGGTCTTTCTGATTTCTATCAGCTTCAGGCCGAAGCGTAGTCGGGGATCAAGGGCCATATTTCTCTCTTCTTTAAAGAGAAATGACTCTATGAGTACCCCCTCTATAGGGCTACGCCCGATAAGTACCCGCACTATGAGTGACAATTGAATGCAGGCCCCATAAAATGGCCTCTATGAGTAACAAAATGGGGGAAATGACGTATGGCAAGCGTCTGGAAGACTGCGGGGGTGGGAGCGGCGGCGGGGCTGGCAGTTCCGGTGGCTGGGCTTTCAGGTCTTGCTGCCGCTGGTCTTACGCTGATTCTTGTACTGGCGATGATCGGCGTGGGGCCTGCGCGCCTGTCACAGGCATCGCTTTGGGGGCTGTTGACCAGTGAGCTGATGCTCTATCTACTGATTTCGCTGGCGATCTTCACGCTGTCCTTCCGCTTTCTGGCGCGCTTGCAGGCCCGCTGTCAGGCCCTTGTCGCCAGGATCAACGCTCAGCAGGGGCTGTCATTCGATGCTGGACATCTCTTGGGCTACCCCGCGCCGGCCTTTCTAGTGTTTGACCGGCAGCATCGCAAACTGGCTGTCTGCTCAATCGTGGATGAAGCCTGGCGTATCCACGACTTCTCCTGGCTGCTTGGGTGGCGGATGACCTGGCGCGAGGTCGAGAGCATGGAGATGAACGGCGGTAGCCGTCAGGTCAACGCCAGCGGCATGAGCGTGCCGACCTTCGAGCGCACGGTACGCGCCAAGGACTTCGCCATCGAGCTGCAAACCGCCGACCCGCAACGACCGCTGCTCAGTTTTCCCATGAGCCGTCGGGCGGCGGAAACCTGGTGCGCCCGGCTCAATGCCCTCTTCAACGGATCACCTCGCGAGGAACTGCGATGAAACACTACCGGAGCTTGCTGCTTCTGCCTTTTGTATTGACGGGGTGTGCCACAACCGAAATGCAGGGGACGCTGGACTCCCTGAACGGACTGGGACAATCCATTGGGACCAGTCTGGCGCAAGCGGCTACGCCCGCAAGCGCGGCAAACCGCAACAGCTTGCTGGGCACTCCACTGCATAACGCCTTGCGCCAGAATCTGTCTACCGACGGTCGCGCCCCGGAATGGCCCAAGGTGGTGATCAGCAATCTGCAAATTCCGGCTGATCAGATGACGCTGACCCGTAGCCTCACGCTCAAAGCCAGTGATTGCATTCGCTTTGACGCAGTACTCTGGCACGACGCCAAGCGCTCCGAGCGCTTCAGCAATCTATCGCTCTGCGCGCCGGAGCTGCCGAAACAGTCGAACAATTTCGTGCTGACCTGGAAGAGCTTTTCCATCTCCGGCAAAACCAGTGGTCAGGTTCGCAGCGACGGCCCAACCCCACCGTACAGCAAGTTGCCCGGCGACCCGGCGATGGAGCGCTGGCTGATGAATCAGTTCGGCCTTTACTATGTCGGTTCGCTGCTGACCCTGGTCGGCTACGACCCCAACTTCACGGTCGATGACCGCCGCTTCTGGATCAGGAACATCAAGGGATGAAGGCTTTGCTGCTGGCGGCCATGCCGGTTGTGCTGATGGATGGCAATACGACAGACATCGACCGCTGGTTGCGGATCGAGCCGGCCATCGTCGCCGCCGTGGAATGCCGTCAAGCCTTGCCGTTGCACGTACTGGACGGCATTGCGCCCAATGCTCCCGGCAGTTGGTCGCTGACACCGGCACGCAGCTTCACGGTGTTCGGGTTGCCGGTGACGCGTATCGAGCTGTTCATCGACCCGGATGGCGAGCTGAGTGCAAGCTATACAGCGGTTATTGAAAAGCGCAGCCTGGAACAGGTGCACAAGCAGCTAAAGCTTGCCAGCCAGCGCGGACGCATCGGCCAGCTCTCGGCAGATCAGCCCGGCGCAGAGGTTCAAGTGAGTTGCACGGAGGTCTGGCAGGGGCAGAATGTGGGGCAATAGCTGTTGAAAGGCGCCTATTGCTAATGAGTGACAACTCTGCATTGCAACATTAGCATAATGATTTTGCATGCCTGAGAACCCAAACTGGATGGGTTGCAACAGTGGGAATGGATGCATGAGCCTGCGTCATCGAAAGCAACGCCCTCCCTTCAGCTCTTTGCCACGGCATAAGCGAAGCGATGAGGTCATCCGCCTCAAAGGTAAGATGCGTCGCGACGCCGCCGAATATGGCGGGCGATTCACCAGCCATCTCGTGCTAAACGAGCCGGGCCGCCCCGATCTGTACAACCAATGGTTCGACTTTTACTTCCTCGGCATGGATCGATTCACGATCTGGAACGCCGAGATTGTGACGGCACGGCAAGCGTTCTGGGATGCCGCGCACAACGAGGCGTCCTCGCGGGCCTACGCAGCACTGGGAGACGCCGACCTGGACAGGGAACCAAAGCTGGATTTCGAGCCAGCCGATGTCTCGCGCACGGGGAAGGTCCTCACCTATCGGATGGTGAAGCGAGAACCTGTTCGGTACGTACAGTTCGACGGACGGACACTCTCCGAGCAGATCGACCTGCTGGAAACAGCCATCATTCGCGACGAGCCGCCTGTGATCTACGAATCGTTCAAGCTCGACTGGAGCTATGCCTACGGGATTGGCCTTCGTATCGTCCTGGATGTGGAGGTCATCAATCAAGCAGCTATCGAAGCTGCGATTGACCGCTTCCTCGCGATTGGAGAAACCGATTGGGTGTCGTCCGAGGCGGTGCCGCGTGATCACCTGCCATTGGTGCGTGAGCAAGAGGCACTGGCAAGCGTTGACTACCCTTCTGCCCAACTTGGGATGCCAGTTCGATGAAGCCGAAGAAAAAGCCGCTGTTGCCTGTGGACATCAAGTTGCCCGAGCGCGTCTTGCTTGAGGATGGCGTCATGTTTGCCACCCTGCGGACACTCGATGAGCTTGAGCAATTCTGGGAGGAACACAAGGGCCAATTCGAACTTGCCTGCGAGGGCAAAGGCGTAACCAGCGGACAGACCTTCTTGCGCGAATACGAATGGGTGTTCGGCACGTCGAAGTCTGCCGTCGTGCGAACCGTTATGCGGTGGGGACAGTCGGGCATCGGTTGTGACTTTTACGACTGGGCGAAACACGATCCCAGAATGCACGAATGCTTCTTCCATGACCGTGATGCCTACCGTGGCTCACGGATTGAACGGGGTAAATGGTCGGACAAGGATGAGGCCGAGTATCTTGCCGACTGCGCCCGCCGCACGCCTGAGACCTATCGCGGATGGTGGCGCTTTTGCGATCTGCCCAATGGATACGCCCCTGACGACTGGTTCAATTCGGGCATCGACCACGAAGAGCTGTTTGATCCGAAAATGGCTCTTGCCGAGGTCGCGGAAAAACTGCATGAGCAGACCTTCGATGACTGGAAACAGCATGGTGTCTGGGAGGAGATCGAGGCTCACGATAGGGCAAGCATCGACGAGACGATCCGCTATTGGCGGAACGAGCAAGCGGCAGGCGAAAGCTACTACGGCGATGAAAACGAGGCCGCAAGTGTTTCATGACGATGAAAGCCACGTTGCAAGCCGCCATCTCCTCTGGGCAAATCAACACGAAGCAAGAACTGCTTGAGCGTGCAGAAGCTCTCGGCCTGACAGTGATAAGGAATGGGCGTGATTACATCGGGTTGCTTGGGCCTGATGGGAAGCGGTTCCGGATTCGTTTCGCGTTTGCCGGCGGCGCATTTCCTACAAGGCCGGAATGTTCGATTGGCACGGGCGCCGTCCCGGTCAGCCGTTCACGCGGATACTGGATTTATGCGCTGACGGCGCATAGCCGGAATGGCGAGCGAAAAGCCTGCTACATCGGGCAGACGGTAAATCTCAAACGTCGATTTCGCGAGCATCTGCGTCGGCATCGCCCCGGCCATGCCTCGTTCGCTCTCTTCGAGTGGGCCGTTCGCGAACAGGCCGAGGTTCGTGCGACCGTTCTCTCATGGGTTGATGGCGACCAGAGTTATGCATCCCGATTTGAGGGCTACTGGCTGAAATTGGCGGTTGAGGCGGGCTTCGAAGCTCCCGATGCCCATAACTGGGGACGGTTGCCGCAGCCAGAAAACCCAACAGGCCAGCCGAATCGCTGGCCTGCAATGGAAGTCTTTGCCGCGTCTCTCCCCCTGCTGGAACTGGTCGAGCGTGGCATCACGCCTGTCGAGTTGTTTGTTGCCAGTCGAACTCCGTTGTGATCGAAGACGAAGGAAGGAAAGCATGATCGGATGGTGGATCGTCATTGCCGCCCAGACGCCCGAGGAGCGGGATACAGGCATTGGTCGAAGGGATGCGGTGCTGGCGAACTGGGAAACCAGTGTCGGCGGAAATGGCTGGGTGCAGCGGCTGGTTGATGAAGGCAAGGCGGTACAACTGCTGTCGGGAGGCTATCCCAACCGTTACACGGCCAAGGCCAGTGATGTCCTGCCGATCATCGAGAACGGCCCGCCAGCGCGCAACGATCCTGCCGTCATCGGCGACGACCATGTGATGCCCGCCAACCGGGCTCGCGACGTCATCTTGCATCACGGCAAGATTGCCGCCTGTCCGCCCGACAAGGTGCTGACCATCGAAGTCTGGGATCTGTCCTAATACCACTTTCATTCATATTCACCAACAAGAACAGGGAGTTCATGCCTATGTCCAAACAGCTTGCCATCCTCGCCGTACTCGGCACCGTCACGCTCGCCGCTTGTGGTGGCAAAACCGATGCAAACGAAAAGAACTTCGGTGCGGCGCTGAGCCAGTATTTCGAGAAAAAGGGGCAGTTGTGCCTCAACCAGTACCGCGACTTCCCGGTGGCGGTCACCGAAATGGACATGCGTCTTCAGAAGACCATGCAAAGCGGTACAGCCAATCAGATGGCCGCGCTTGAGGCCGCCGGGCTGGTGAAGTGCGAAGCTGCGGACAAGGGACAGCGTTGTTCGCTGACCGATGCCGCCAAACCCTTTGTCCGGGAGAAGGAAGCAACCAGTTGGGGTTTGAACGGTTCCCAGCGGTGACCCAGACTGATCTGTGCTGGGGACAGAAGAGCCTCGACAAGGTGGTGAAGTGGGAAGGCCCGATGAAGCTCGGTGACCACCAGGAGGCAGGCATCACCTACACCTATAAGGTCAACAACCTTGCCGACTGGGCCAAGAAGCCCGAGGTGCAAGCCGCTTTCCCGATGGTCAAGAGCATTCTCGATGGTGTTGGCAACAAGGAATCCAAGCACGCCGTCAAGCTGACCAGCCAAGGCTGGGAAGCAAAGGGTCTGGATTGATTGGCGTTCTAATGAACATCTCCGGCGGCCAAACCGGCGTAGACCGGGCAGCGCCGGATTTCGCCGTTGCCCGGCAGATTCCGCACGGCGGCTGGTGCCCGGCAGGCCGACGGGCCGCTGATGGCGTACTGGATGCTCGCTACCAGTTGATGGAGACCGAATCCATCGGCTATCGCCAGCGCACCAAACGCAATGTGCTGGATGCGGATGCCACACTGATCCTTCACCGGGACAGGCTCGAAGGTGGCAGTTTGCTCACTCGCGATCTGGCGACGGGACACGGCAAGCCGCTGCTGCTGTGCGATTTGCATGACCCTACAGAAGAGCTGTTGGCGGCATGGCAAGACTGGCTGGTTGGTCATGCCATCGCTATTCTCAACATTGCTGGCCCGAGTGAAGCACGCAACCCCGGTATTTACCTGCAGGCGAGCGCGCTACTGGAGCTTTTCTGGAGTACAGAACATGAATCGATATGATGCCCGCTGCGCGACACCTTATATCTACTCGGGTGAGTTGCAGATTCGCCCCGATGTGGATGCCGCGCTGGCTGCGCTGAAAGACAAACCCTACACCGCCATCCCCAGCTGGAAAAACGACGGAACCTGGGAGCTGTGGACGGTGGAAGGTGATGGTGAAACCGAGCCCTGCATTATCAGCGGCCCATCAACAACCTATCACAGTGAATTGGAGGCTCTGGCTGCGGGCGTGGCTAGGTTTGCAGGACAAGACT